>JAOUIH010000119.1 GCA_029884165.1 Gammaproteobacteria bacterium
GCGACGCGCTGGGCGGAGCCCACCGCCGTACGAATCACGAGCAGGTTCGGGCCGGCCGCCTGCAGCCGCTGCATCAGATCGGCCACCGGCGCTAACTCGTCCGCAACGCTCAGGCCGGCGTCCGACAACGAATAACCCTCGGCTGTCTTGATCGCGCCGAGTTCCTTCAGGTCGCGGCTCACACTGGACTGGGTCGCCAGGAAACCCTCGTCCCGCAAGCGGCGCACGATCGACGCCTGCGTGGCGGCCGGGTGGCTGCGCAGTATGCGGCGGATCGCCTCGCGGCGATCCGACTGGGTCCGGGCGGGGTTGGGCATGGCTGGCACAGGTGAATAAATATGCGCATATTTATAAAGACATGCGCATAGACCGTCAAGTTTTTTTTCGCTTCCGCACCCGTCGCCCGGCCAGCGGCACGGCGCCGAGCGCTTGCCGCCGGCCGATTTGGCACGCCAGGCTCGATCGCCTGTCCGGGGCGGGACGCAGGCTCAACCTGTTAGTATGCGCCGTCCATCGCAGCAACCCCGGGGAACCACCACGTGTCACTGCCCGAATCCGTCGAAATCGAACCGAAGCAGCGTGCCATCGGCAGTGTGATCTGGTTGCACGGACTGGGGGCCGATGGCCACGACTTCGAGCCGGTGGTTGCGGAACTCCGCCTACCCGACTCGCTGCCGCTGCGCTTCATATTTCCGCATGCGCCAATTCGGCCCGTCACGATAAACGGCGGCGCGAGCATGCGGGCCTGGTACGACATCGTGTCGCTCGATCGCAGCGGCCCGCAGGACGAGGAGGGCATACGCGAGAGCGCCGCGACGCTCGTGGACCTGGTCGAGCGGGAGCACAGCCGGGGGATCCCGTTCCAGCACATTGCTGTCGCCGGATTCTCGCAGGGCGGCGCGATCGCGCTGCACATGGGTCTGCGCTACCGGGAGCGGCTTGCCGGCATCCTGGCCCTGTCGACCTGGCTGCCGCTGACGGGCACGCTCGACAGGGAGGTTGCCCGGAACCCCGAGTCCCAGCACCGGGACGTGCCCATTTTCCTGGCCCACGGCAGCTTCGACCCGATGCTGCCGATCGGCCTGGGTCATCACTCCTGCGAGGTCCTGCGCGACCTCGGTTACACCGTCGAGTGGTACGAGTACCCGATGCCTCATTCCGTGTGCGCCGAAGAAATCGACGACATTCGCGAGTGGTTGCTCCAGACCTATCTCCCGTCGCCGGACCTCGCCTGAGATCGGCCCGCTTCGGGCCCGATCCGGAATGACGATTCACCTGCTGGCCGGCCTGCTCGATCGAAGCGTCGCTCGGCCACGATCATCGTCCCATCGCTACGGCGCAGCAGCGCCGTCGAGCAGCGTGTCCCGTAATCCGGGTGGACGATGAAGGCCGCCGAGGCGGCACGCGCGAGGCTCGCATCCGCAAGATCGCCCGGCAGTTCATCCTCGGGCGCGGGCGTCCGGTCGGCGAGGATGTCGAACAGCGCACCCGGTTCGGCGCGGCCGGATTCCAGGATGTTCCTGACGCGCTCCCGCGCCCTGAGGAGTTTCGGCCACGGCGTGTCGAGCAGCGCGTTGCTGATCCCGTAGATTCCTGGCGCCAGCAAGGCTGCGGGAGCGCCACGATTCGACATGTACAGCAGCTCCGAGTCGTCGCCCGCAAACATGTTGAAACCGCGATAGGAGTCGTCGTCGACGGCGCGGGCGTAATCCAGTACCGGCAGCGTGCCGGCAACGAAACCGCTCACCAGCTCGCCCCTGGAGCGTGCATCGGCCCGCGTTCTGCCTGACTCCCGGACATTCGTGACGCCGGCATAACGACCGTTGCGGGACACCGCAAGCCAGGTCCCGCCGGCCTCGAGATCCCGGCCTGCGAGTACGCCTGGCTGGTCGTCCCACCAGTGCATCGCGGCGGCGGGCCGCGTATGAAATTCGTCGCGGTTCGCCGCGATGATGAGCGGGAAGTCCGGGTGAACCTGCCAGGCGATTATGACGAGACACACGGCGGGCGCCTCGGCTCAGGAACTTTCCCGCGCCTGCCCTTCGGCCGCATGGAGCCAGTCGTCTACGAGTCGCCTCGATATGGACAGGCGCGGCGGCAGCTTCGGGAAGCCGGAAGCCAGTTCCTTGCGCGTGAACCAGCGCGCATCCTCGAGCTCGCCGTCGTTGAGTGCGATCTCTCCCGTACTCGCGGCCGCTGTGAAGCCGAGCATCAGCGACGACGGGAAAGGCCACGGCTGCGAGCTGTGATAACGCACATCGTCCACAATGACGTTGGTTTCCTCCTGTACCTCGCGCATTACGGCGTCCTCCAGGCTCTCGCCGGGCTCGACGAAACCGGCAATGGTCGAGTACCGCCCCTCCGGCCAGCTCCGCTGTCGCCCGAGCAGGCAGCGATCCCCGCTCGATACCAGCACGATGATGGCCGGGTCCACCCGCGGGAAGATGCGCAAGCCGCAGCCGTCATTCGTGCACAGCCGGGAGTTTCCGCCGGACTCCGTGCGCATCGGCGTGCCGCAGCGGCCGCAGAATTGCTGCACTCCATGCCAGATCACCAGCGCGCGCGCGTGCGCTACGAGGTTGGCCTCGTCTGCCGGCAGGATCGAGCCCAGGTAACGGAGGTCGTGGAACTGGCCCAGCTCCTCGAACGGCGGCGGCAGGGCGCGGTCGATTCCGACGGCGAAAGCCGGCTGCCCGCGAAACAGCCCGAGGAAGATCAGCCGCTCGTCTGCGATGAACGCGTCGGCCTGTTGCCGACCCAACAGCACGGTCCTCGCGGGCTCGCCAACCGCAAGGCACCGGTCGCCCCAGACGGGAACGAACCGGCTCTCGCCGCTCCGGGCCGCTTCCCGGAGCCATGCGGCGTCCTCGCGCCGATGGCCGTGCCGATCGACGTATGCGCCTGCGAAAATATTCTGACCGTTGAGTGGCATCTTCAGCACCGTGGGCGGCGAATCCCGCTCGCCGCGCCGCCCGGAGTGTACAGGATACACCGCGAGGGTCCCTGCGCGGCTCAGGCGCGCGGCACCGCGACCGACTTGCAGGAGCGACCCCCGCCCAGTTCGCAGCTGGGACAGGTCGCGGTGTCGAGGGCGTAGCTGTCCTGCACGTAGGACGAGCCGCAACGGCCGCAGGCAGCCAGGTAGAGCTCGTCGGTCTTGCTGACGTTTTGCAGCAGGTTCCACGCCCATTCGAAACTCAACGTCGCCGCGGGATGCAGCAGTCGGTAGGTCTCGTACGCCCGGCACAGGCGGTGCCCGTATTCGACGTCCGGCCGCGGCCAGCAGGGGTGCAGCCGGCGGCCCGGGTCCACGCGCAGCAGGAGGCTCGCGCAGAACAGGGCGACGAGCGTCGGTGCCTCGAGCTGGTTGCGCGGGTTCTTGACGAAATGTGCCACCTGTTGCGGAGACTTGCCGCGGCGGCGCCGGACGCGGAGGCCGGGGCGGTCCCGGAAATAGGTACCATAGAGCTTGCGTATTCGGTCATCGCCGAGGCCGGTGCATTCCCGGATCGTCCGGGTACGGGCCTCGTGGCCGATCATCCGCAGGGCCAGCTCGAACTGGCTCCGTTCTTTCGCATAGCGATCGTCCGTCAGTCGCATTTCATCCCCTTTATGATAGTTTTTGACCATATGTAGATTTTGACATGCCACTATAATCCACTTATGGTCTTTTTCGAATATTTGTGAAACTGGCAGAAAGCCGCCGAAAGGCGTGCCAGGGGGGATCACGACATGCATTATCCGGGACCCGAGCCGACCGACTTCGACAACGTACGCGCGCTGAATACGGCCCTGCTGAGCCTGCTGCTCCGCGCCGGGCAGGCAACGCCTGTGTTTCACCGGGATCCGCCGGAGGGCCTGCGAGCGGCTCTCGGACGTCTCGGTCGCCTCCAGCGCGAGCGCCTTGCCTCGGTACCCTTTCTCCTGTTCTCGCTGCGGGAACGGGACGGCGCGTTCTGGGAAGGGCTCCTGGCAGACACCGCGTCGCTGGAACTCTTCCCGGAGACACCGCCACTCGAGGGCGACTGCGGCAAGCTGGTCGCCGCCGGCCTTAGCTTTGCCTGGCAGCTTGCGCATCGCAACGCGTTCGCGTTGCGCCTCCTGACCGGCGCGAGCCTGCACTGGTGCGAGGAGCTGGCGGCGCGCCCGCTGGTCGAGGTCCTGGACCGGGCGGGTGCCCGGGCGGACGTCGTCGAGCTGCGTTGCAGCGACAATGCGGCTTTCTGGGCCAAGCTCGTCGAGGCCGGGGTCAGCGCCCGGAGCGACGTCCGCTCGGCGGCGCACCTGACGGCCTGGCAGACGATGCTGACTCGCGTGCCTGCCGCGGAACCTCGCGCGTTGGCCTCGGCCGCGTGCCGCAACCGGGTACCGGCACTGAAAGTAGCCGAGAAGCCGCGCAACTAGCAGCCCGCCGAGAGCCCGGCCGGCACTCCGTGTCTCCGGACGGCCAGGCGGCTTCCTGCCCGGCCGGCACCGCGACGCGCGGCGCGTATACAATACGCGGCTCCATGCACGCGCTATCGATACGTAATCTCAGGAAGACCTACCCGAACGGCATCGAGGCCCTGAAGGGCATCGATTTCGATGTTGCGCCGGGCGATTTCTACGCGCTGCTGGGCCCGAACGGGGCCGGCAAGACGACCGCAATCGGTATTATCTGTTCGCTCGTCAACAAGACCATCGGCACAGTGCAGATCTTCGGCCACGATATCGACACCGACCTGGCGGCCGCGAAGGCCTGCATCGGCCTGGTCCCGCAGGAACTGAACATGAACCTGTTCGAGACGGTGCAGAACATCGTCACGAACCAGGCCGGCTATTACGGCATTCCACGGCGCAAGGCGCTGCAGCGGGCCGAGCAATACCTGCAGGAACTGAGGCTATGGGACCGGCGCCACGAGCCGGCCAGGAACCTGTCCGGCGGAATGAAACGGCGGCTGATGATTGCGCGGGCGCTGATCCACGAGCCCAGGCTCCTGATCCTCGACGAACCGACGGCCGGCGTCGACATCGAGATCCGCCGCTCCATGTGGGACTTCCTGCAGCGCATCAACGCGGCCGGGACCACCATCATTCTCACCACGCATTACCTGGAAGAGGCGGAGCACCTGTGTCGCCACGTCGCCATCATCGACAAGGGCACGATCATCGAAAACGCGCGGATGAGTACCATCCTGCGCAAGTTGCAGCGGGAGGTGTTCGTGCTGAGCCTGCGTGAGCCTCTCGCGTCTGCACCGGTGCTACCGGGATTCGAGGCGGCCCTCCGGGCCGACGGCGAGCTCGAGGTAGCGGTCGATGCCGACCACAGCCTGAACGACATGTTCCAGGCACTGAACGACCGCAACATCGCCGTGGTCAGCCTGCGCAACAAAGCCAACCGCCTGGAGGAACTGTTCATGCGGCTCGTGGAAGGCAAGTCTGCCGGGCAGGCCGAGGCGGCGGGCTGATATGAACCTGTCGCTGAATTTTGTGGCGCTGAAGACCATAGTCCGGAAAGAGGTTGTCCGGGTGTTGCGCATCTGGGTGCAGACTATATTCCCGCCGGCCATCACGATGACGCTGTATTTCATCATCTTCGGCAACCTGATCGGCCGCCGGATCGGCGACATGGGCGGCTACGATTACATGCAGTACATCGCCCCGGGCCTGATCATGATGTCGGTCATCACGAATTCCTACGGCAATGTCGTTTCCTCTTTCTTCGGAGCGAAATTTGGTCGCCACATCGAAGAAATGCTGGTGTCGCCGATGTCGAATGCCACGATCATCCTGGGGCACGTCGCAGGCGGCCTGATACGCGGACTGCTGGTCGGTGCACTGGTAACGGTCGTAGCCCTCGCCTTCACCCGCGTCGAAGTCCGCCATCCCCTGATCACGTTGTCGATGGTCCTGCTGTCGTCCACCGTGTTCGCGCTCGCTGGATTCATCAACGCGATCTTTGCGAAAAAGTTCGACGACATTTCAATCATCCCGACCTTCGTGCTCACACCGCTGACCTACCTCGGAGGTGTTTTTTACTCGATCTCGCTGCTGCCGGAATTCTGGCAGCGCCTGAGCCTGGCGAACCCGATCCTGTACATGGTCAATGCCTTCCGCTATGGCGTACTCGGTACATCGGACATAAGCATCGCGACCGCCTACGCGATCGTGCTGCTGTTCGTCGTCGTGCTCTTTGCCGTGAGCCTGGCCCTGCTGAATCGGGGCATCGGGATACGCGAGTAAGGCAATGTGCGGGCGCTTCGCGTTCTACTCTCCGACCGAGGCCGCCGCGGCACTGTTCGGCGCTGCAGACGGCCTGCAGGCCAAGCCTCGCTACAACATCGCGCCCACGCAGGAACTGGTCGCCGTGAGGGTTGCGGCCGACAGGGGACGCGAGCTCGCCTTATTGCGATGGGGCCTCGTACCGTTCTGGGCCAAGGACCCGTCGATAGGCAACCGAATGATCAACGCGCGGGCCGAGACCGTCGCCGAGAAACCGTCCTTTCGCAATGCGTACAAGCAGCGCCGCTGCCTGGTTCTCGCCGACGGTTTCTACGAGTGGCAGCGGAAGGGCGACGTGAAGGTTCCGTGGTTCATCTCGCTGGCCAGCGGCCAGCCCTTCGCCTTTGCCGGTCTTTGGGAAAACTGGACCGACAAGGAAACCGGCGAATCTCTCCAGACCGCGACGATCGTAACGACCGCGGCCAACGAGTTCATGAAACCACTGCACGATCGCATGCCCGTGCTGCTGGAGCCCGCTACCGGTGGCCGCTGGCTCGACGGCGACATGGATCTCCTTGCCGATCCGGCCGGCATCATTCCGGCGCTGCGCGCCTGGCCCGTGGACCGACGCGTCAACAACGCGCGCAACGAGGGCAGGGACCTCATCGAACCGGTGGGCCAAACCGTTACCGGTTGACCGGCCGGTTCGACACGGGCCGCGCAGTTACGGAAATTCCGCCGGCCGCCGGAACCGCTGCACGCCGACGACCAGCGCGCCCGGGCCACCATGGACGCCAAGTGCGCTGCCAAGCGCCGTGATCCGGCTCTCGATGATGTTCGGCATGGAGGCGCGCAATAGCTTTTCGAGGGCTTCCGCATCCGGGCGGCACTGGGCATGACCGATCGCGATCCGGAGGTCCACGCCGCGCGGCGAATGCCGCAGGACATAGCGCGCAAATCGCGGCAGCGGATTACGCCGGCCCGGCAACATGGCGACGGCGGCAACCCGCCCATCGGCGGTGGTTCTCAATACGGGTGAGAGCCGGAACAGGTCGGCGACCAGCTTCACCGACGCCGGCACGCGGCCGCCCCGCACACCGTAGCGCAGGTCCTTGATCAGCGCGAAGCTGGTGGTCTGCGGGATGATCTCGTCGATGGCTACGAGCGTCGTTGCGGTATCGAGACCTGCCTGGGCGCACTCGGCCGCAAAGACTGCGATCAGTCCCTCCCCGACAGAGGCGTTGCGCGTGTCGACGACATGCACCTTGCCGCTGGCGTCGGTTCGCTCCGCAGCGGCCTGTGCCGCCTGCAGGGTCCCGCTGACCCTGCCGGTCAGACTGACAGCGATGACGTCGGGAAAGTGACTCGCCAGGAACTGGTACTGGCGACGAAAGTCGCCGGCGGATGGCTGCGATGTCGTCGGATGCTGCGGGTTCGTTGCCAGTTCATGGAAAAATTCGTCGGGGGTGATGCTGACCTTGTCGAGGTAGCCTCGTTCACCGAAGTGGACGCGCGCGGGCACCATGTGGATGTCGAGGCGTTCCATGTCTTCCTCGGCTATATCCGCCGCCGAGTCCGTAATCACGGCGAAGCGTCCGGTGACATGATGCGTGCTGTGCTGCTGACGATGCATATCGTCCGCCTTTTGCGCGCTGACCTCGCCATAGCGTCCGGCGACGACGAACACTTCGTCCGGATCGTTAACGTGGATGTGTATCTTTGCCTTGCGCTTGGTGCCCGCAAGGACCAGGGAATTGCCCAGTTCGGACAAAGCCTCGCGCAGCTTGCGCCGGTCGATGTCTTCGCCGCTGACCAGGCACTCCGTGCAATAGCGGTAGCAGAGGTCCTCGTCTTCGCCGGCCGTGGCGGTTACGAATCCGTCCTCGAACAGGTGGGCGAGGTCGGGCTGCTCGACTTCGCGGCCGCTGACGATGTAGTCGGTCATACCGTCGAGCAGGTCGACGAAGCCCTTCGCGCCGGCGTCTACGACGCCGGCCTTGCGCAGCACCTCGAGCTGGTTGCGGGTGTTCTCGAGCGCGCGGCGGCAGGCCTCCAGTGCCGCCGTCATCACCGGGGCGAAATGCTCGCCGGCCGGCTCACCGATCGCCTCGCGCAGCGCTGCGGCGAGTGCGCCGGTAATCGACAGGATCGTGCCCTCCCGGGGCCTGGCGAGCGCGTCGTGCGCGTACTCGTTGCCGAGTTCGACAGCACGAGCGAAGGTCGATGTGGAGAACGTCTCCAGCCCTTCGGCGGCGTCGCTGACACCCTGGAAGAATTGCGCGACGATCGCGCCGGAGTTTCCGCGCGAGCCGTCCAGCAGCACATCGGCAAGCGTCGCGAGAAACATCCCGAGCTGCGGCGCAGGATCCGAGAGGACGCCGAGCCCGGAGCCTAGCGACAGGCTGAGATTGGTGCCGGTGTCGCCGTCGGCGACCGGAAACACGTTAATGGCATTGAGCGTGTCCTGGTCCTGGATGACTTTGTGTATGCCCGAACGCAGCGCTGCCGCGAAATCCTGCGCGGAGAGTTCGGATCGGAGTGGTGCGTCCATGAGTTACATCGACCGGGCCCCGGTCTTTACTCCCTCGGCAGCAGGAAGGTCGTGCCACGGTATTCGAGCACGACGCCTTCCGGCGTGATCTCGCGCAACGTCGGTCCCTCGCTCAGGACCGCCGACTCCCGATACTGGTTCATGTTGATGAACACGAACCGATCGGGCGCGCTGTCACTGTACACGTGCAGATCGATGTGGAGATCCGGGATGTCGGCGGCGCCGCTGGCACGCACGTCGTTGAAGGTCAGCAGCGTCTCTACCGGCCGGCGGCGGGGTGCCGGTTCGGCCTCTACGGCGGCCGGCGCCACGTCGGACTGTGGGCTCGGCTCGTCCCGCGGTTCCGGACGAGGCTCCGTTTCCGGCTGCCGCGACGCGGGGGGCTCGTCCGGCGCCGTGCCCGTCGCCGAAACAGCAGCGGGCAAAGGACGGGCTGCGGGCTCGGGCGGGTTGGCCGGAGCGGCGGTCGCCGGCTCCGCCGCCGGGCCTGCAGGCTGCGACGACTCCTGCGGCCTGAGCAGCAGCGCAGTCAGCGCAATCGCGTTGACTACGAGCAGTACGCCGATCAGCCAGAGCCAGCGCGGCGACCGGCGTCCGTGTGCGGCAACAGGCACGTCGGAAATGTCCGGCGAGCGCTTGCGCACGCGCTCCGACTCCGACTTCTTCAGCGCATCGAGAATGAAAGACATTCAGCCGCTTCCGTTCAGGTCGGACAGGACCCCGCCACTCTCTGCCAGGCGCGGGGAGCCGTCGGAGGCAAGCAGGGTGTTGATCATGATCTGCG
>JAOUIH010000274.1 GCA_029884165.1 Gammaproteobacteria bacterium
TCCCGGCAGGGTGTGCACTGGCCACAGGACTCGGCCATGTAAAAACGGGAAATGCGCCGCAGCACGCGCACCATGCAGGTCGTCTCGTCCATCACCATGACGGCGCCCGTGCCGAAGGATGATCCGGCCTTCTGCAGCGAGACATAGTCCATCGTGCAGCCCAGGATGGCGTCCGCCGGCAGCACCGGCACCGAGGACCCGCCGGGGATTACGGCCTTCAACTTGCGGCCGCCGAGCATGCCGCCGCAAAGCTCCAGCAGGTCCCTGAACGGAATACCCATCGGCAGCTCGTAATTGCCCGGCTTCTCGATGTGGCCCGACACGGAGAACAGGGCCGTGCCACCCGAGCCCTCCGGCCCGAGGTCGGCAAACCACTTCGCACCGTTGCGAATGATCGCCGGCACGCTGGCCAGGCTCTGCGTGTTGTTGACCGTCGTCGGCTTGCCGTACAGGCCGTAGTTGGCGGGAAACGGCGGCTTGAAGCGCGGCTTGCCCTGCTTGCCCTCGAGCGACTCCAGGAGCGCGGTCTCTTCGCCGCAGATATAGGCGCCCGCCCCGACGAACGTGTACAGGTCGACGTCGATACCCGTCCCGTTGATATTCTTGCCGAGCAGCCCGGCTGCATAGGCTTCCCGGACAGCGGCTTCGAACCTCGGCACCGGCTCGTCCATGAATTCGCCGCGGATGTAGTTGTAGGCGACTGTCGCGCCCATCGCGTAAGCCGCGATCGCCATGCCCTCGACCAGGGAATGCGGGTTGTAGCGCAGGATTTCCCGATCGTGGCAGGTGCCGGGCTCGCTCTCGTCCGAATTGCAGACCAGGTATTTCTGGCCGGGCGCGCTGCGCGGCATGAAGCTCCACTTGAGCCCTGTCGGGAAGCCGGCACCACCTCGCCCTCTCAGGCCGGAGGCCTTGACCTCGTCGATCAGCTGCTCGCGCGTCAGTTCGCCCGCAAGGACCTTGCGCCAGGCCTTGTAGCCGTCGTGTTTTTCGTATGTCTCCAGCGACCACGGTTTATCTGAACCGAGCGTGCTGAAGCAGACCAGGTTTTGCTGATAAGCCATCAGTCCAGCCCGTCCAGGATCTTGTCGACCTCAGCGATCGTGAGGTTCTCGTGGTACTTGTGGTTGACCATCATCATTGGCGCGCCGCAGCAGGCCGCCAGGCACTCTTCTTCCCTCTTCAGGTAGATGCGCCCATCGGCCGTGCTTTCGCCGACCTTGATGCCGAGTTTCCGCTCTACGTGCGCGACGATTTCCTCGGCACCGCGCAGCATGCACGATACGTTCGTGCAGATCGCGACGTTATTGCGTCCGACCGGCCTGGTCTGGAACATCGAATAGAAGGTCGCGACCTCGTAGACCTGGATAGGCGGCAGCCGAAGGTAATCCGCCACCGCGTTCATCTGCTCGAGCGTCAGGTAGCCGTTGTTCTCGTGCTGGACGGCATGCAGCGCCCCAATGACAGCGGAACGCTGCCGGTCCTCCGGAAAGCGACCTTTCCAGCGGTCGATCTCGTGACGCACGTGCTCGGACAGTGCTTGCTCGTCGCTCATCGATCTATCTCGCCGAAAACGATGTCCTGGGTTCCAATCACCGCGACGACGTCAGCGAGCATATGCCCCTGGACCATCTCGGACATCGAGGAAAGATGCACGAAACCCGGCGGCCTTACCTTGACGCGATACGGCTTGTTTGCGCCATCGGAGATCAAATAGACACCGAACTCTCCTTTCGGATGCTCGATTCCCGCGTAGCTCTCGCCCGCCGGCACGTTGTACCCCTCGGTAAAGAGCTTGAAGTGATGAATCAGCGACTCCATGTCGTCTTTCATCTCGATGCGCCGCGGCGGCACGATCTTGTGATCGTCGACGACCACCGGGCCTGGATTGGCGCGCAGCCAGTCGACGCATTGCTTGATGATGCGGTTCGACTGCCGCAGCTCCTCGATGCGTACGAGGTACCGGTCGTAACAGTCGCCATTCACGCCGACCGGGATGTCGAAGTCGACCTGGTCGTACACCTCGTAGGGCTGCTTCTTGCGGAGGTCCCATTCGACCCCCGAACCGCGGAGCATCGGGCCGGTAAAGCCGAGATTGAGCGCACGCTCGGGCGTGACGACCCCGATATTGACGGTCCGCTGCTTCCAGATCCGGTTGTCCGTCAGCAGCGTCTCGTACTCGTCGACACAGCCGGGAAAACGCGCGGTGAAGGCGTCGATAAAGTCGAGCAGCGAACCTTCGCGGATCTCGTTCAGCCGGTCGATTTCCTTCTTCGAGCGCCAGCGGGACTCCTGGTACTTGGGCATCGAGTCCGGCAAATCCCGATAGACGCCGCCCGGACGGTAGTAGGTCGCATGCATACGCGACCCGGACACCGCTTCGTAGCAGTCCAGCAAGTCCTCGCGTTCCCGGAAGCAATACAGGAACATGGTCATGGCGCCGATATCG
>JAOUIH010000275.1 GCA_029884165.1 Gammaproteobacteria bacterium
GACTACGGCGCCGATGTGCACCGGACCCTGGAGGAACTCCTGAACGACGATACCGTCGTCGCCGTCGGCGAGTGCGGTCTCGACTACTTTCGCAATTTCTCGCCACGTGAGGCCCAGCTCGCCGCCTTCGAGGACCAGCTGGGACTCGCCGCCACAACCGGCAAGCCGCTGTTCCTGCATCAACGCGATGCGCACGACGACTTCGTCGCACTGCTGCGGCCAAGTCTCGGTCAGATATCGCGGGCCGTTGCGCATTGCTTTACCGGCGACGAGGCCATGCTCGAGGAGTACCTCGACATGGGCCTGTACATAGGCGTGACGGGCTGGATCTGCGACGAACGTCGCGGCCTGGAGCTGCAGCGTATCGCCGGGAACATCCCGCTCGACCGGCTGTTGATCGAGACCGACGCGCCCTACCTTCTGCCCAGGAGCCTGGAGCCGCGCCCTGGCTCGCGGCGCAACGAGCCGGCCTACCTGGTCGAGGTACTGCGCGTCATCGCAAAATGCAGCGGGCGGCCGGCAGCCGAAATCGCCAGGGCTACGACTGCAAACGCCCTGCGCTTTTTCGGAATCGGAACCTGATCGGTATTACAGCGTGGGCGTCTGCCGGCCGGACTTCGGCGCCTCGCCCTCCTCGGCTCGTCGCAGCAACTGCTCCCAGTGCGGCTTGAACGCCTCGATCTTCTTCGCGGCCGCCGCCTTGTCACGTTCTCCGAATTCGGCTACGAGCTGGTCGAGGCTGCACACGAGGCTCGGCACTCCCTTCGTGAACTGCGCGCCGTCCAGGAACAGGATGCGCCCGGTAACCGGCACCTGTCGAACGATCTGGCGAACGGCGGCGATGCGGTCATAAAGTGCCGGCTGCGGATTTCCGAAGGTAAAGCGGCGGTTGCGGCTGATAACCGTCCAGTCCTGCATCTTGTCGCTGCCGAATACGATGCCGGTGACGTCCTTGACGTCCACGACCAACAGTCCCTCCGAGGTGAGGATCAGGTGATCGATCTGAATCTCGCCCTCGTCCGCGTTGGGAATGACGAGATTACTGAGGTAATCGAATCCGATCGCCCGGATGACATCCTGCAGATTGCGGCTGCGTCGCCGGCGGGATCGGTAGAACAGCCACAGGGCGAGCAGCAGAAGCAATGTACCGGCAAGCACATGGGTCGTGGAAATTTCGGCAGGAAGGAGTTCGTTCATTGATTCGTCGGCCACGCGCAACGGCGCTAGTTATCCCCTGCCCGGTCCCCGTCGTCAACCGCAAATCCCGCTTCCATCGCATCCACGAGGGCGCCCAGATCGGGGGGTATGTTGCGGCAGTGACTGGGACGCTCGAGGATCCGGGCCAATTCGCCCGGCAGCGGAACCTTTGCGCCGATCAGCGGCTCGACGATCATCTCGAATTTTGCCGGATGAGCCGTCGCCACGAGTATCCAGTCCTGCCTGCGGCGCTCGACCGGCAGGTGCCGGTAGGCCCAGGTCGCCGTGGCGGTGTGCGGGCAGGTGGCAAAGCCGAAGGTCTCGTAATCGAGCCGGATCTGTTCCCGGATCTGGTCGTCGTCTACGGCGACGGCGGAAAGTAGGCTGCCGATCTGCGGAGCTTCGCCATGCATGCTGCGCAGGCGTTCCATGTTGCTGGGATTGCCGACATCCATCGCCGAGGCCAGCGTCTGGATGCTTGCCCTGGGCAACCACTCGGCACCGGCAAGGTAGTCGCCGACGAGCCGGTTGGCGTTCGTCGCGAGGACGATGTCTCGTATCGGCAGGCCCATGTCACGCGCCATCACGCAGGCGAGCGCATTGCCAAGATTGCCGGTGGGCACAATGAAACTCGGTGCGTGGCCGCTTATCCGTCCATGGTGCAGGCCCGCATAAGCATAGTACGTACTCTGCGGCAGCAACCTCCCGATGTTGATGCTGTTGGCAGAACTGAAGCGGTATCGCCGGCGCAGTACCGGGTCGACGAATGCAGACTTCACCAGCGCCTGGCAGTCGTCGAAGGAGCCCTCGACGGCCAGCGAGAGCACGTTGTCGCCCCAGCACGTGAGCTGTTTGCGCTGACGCTGCGACACTCGCCCCTCCGGAAAAAGGACCACGACACGTGTGCCCGGTCGCCCGTCGAACGCGGCCGCAACCGCACCGCCGGTATCGCCCGAGGTTGCAACCAGTATGGTCAACGGCCGTTCGTCGCCGTCGTCGAGACGGCTCAGGCAGGCTGCGAGGAAGCCGGCACCGACATCCTTGAAGGCAGCGGTCGGCCCGTGGTACAGCTCCAGCAGCCAGGCATCGCCGTCCAGTCCGGGCAGCTTCGTCAGGGGAATCGGAAACGAAAATGTCTCGCGAACGATGTCGGTAAGCTGTCCGGCCAGCGCCGACCCGTCGAAATACGGCGCCAGCAGTATGCCGGCGATCGCGCGGATGTCGTCCGGCTCCGGGAAGT
>JAOUIH010000120.1 GCA_029884165.1 Gammaproteobacteria bacterium
CTGGGCATTTCCGTGACCGTCGTGGGCATGTTGCTGGCCGCGAGCACCGGCATCGTCGGGGCAACGGTCGTGACCATGGGGCTCTTGTCCCTGCCGACGATGCTGAAACGTGGTTACTCCGCGGAGGTGGCAACCGGCACGATCTGCGCCTCGGGTACACTGGGCCAGATCATCCCGCCATCCATCATCCTGGTGATGCTCGGAGACGTCATGTCCTCGGCATACCAGCAGTCGCAGCTGTCGCGCGGCAACTTTTCGCCGGAAACCGTGTCCGTCGGCGACCTGTTCGCGGGTGCGCTGATACCGGGGCTGGTCCTGGTCCTGCTTTACATCGTTTACATCGTCGTACTGGCCTTCTTCCGGCCGGCTTTGATGCCGGCGCACGAAAGGGCACCCGACGAGACGGTTTCCCTGGCTGCCCTGCTGCACGCGTTGCTGCCGCCGCTGATCCTCATTTTCGCGGTGCTGGGATCCATACTGCTGGGTCTCGCCACGCCGACCGAAGCGTCCGGGGTCGGGGCGGCCGGGGCACTGCTGATCGCGCTGCAAAGGAAGGAGCTGGATTCAGGTCGGCTGAAGGAGATCATGCGAGGCACGCTGCGCATCAGCAGCATGGTCTTCATGATCCTGATCGGGGCGTCGGTCTTTTCGCTGGTGTTCCGCGGCTACGATGGCGACGAGGGCGTGCGGGCGGCGCTGGAACTCCTGCCCGGCGGCGTTTTCGGCGCGATGTTCGCCGTGATGCTGCTGATGTTCCTGCTCGGTTTCGTGCTCGACTTCATTGAGATCACGTTCGTCGTCGTGCCGATCGTGGGACCGATACTGCTGGCGATGGGACTCGATCCCGTATGGCTCGGCATCATGATCGCGATCAATCTGCAGACCTCGTTCCTGACCCCTCCGTTCGGCTTTGCGCTCTTTTATCTGCGCGGCGTTGCGCCGCCATCCGTCACGACGGGACAGATCTATCGGGGCGTGATCCCTTTTGTCGTGATCCAACTGCTGATGCTGCTGGTACTCGCGGCATACCCCGGCCTCGTGACCTGGCTGCCGGACAGGCTGTACGGCCCCTGACGCGGCGAACGCCGGTCAGCTTCGTGTCCGCATGCGCATGTTCAGGTAGGCGAGCTCTCCGGTGAGCAGGTTGTCGTTGGATTTCTGCATGAAATCGAACATCGATTTCTGGATGCGCGCTGACCACTCGTCCTGGGCCGAGAGTTCGTTCATCGCCTCGTAGGCGTGCCGGCGCAGTTCGTCGAATATCTCCTGCGGCAGCTCCCGCAGCTCGACGTCCGGGTCGGCCCGCAGTTGCTCCAGCGCCATCGCATTGCCCCAGTTGTACTCGGCCTGCATGTCGAGATTGATTGCCTGGCAGCAACTGCGCACGATTTCCTGCAGGTCTTCGGGCAGCGTGTCCCAGGCGGCCTTGTTGATCATGCACTCGAGTGCCGGCCCCGGCTCATGAAAGCCGGGGTAATAGTAATAGCGCGCGGCCTTGTGCAGGCCCAGCGTCAGGTCGTTGTAGGGTCCGACCCATTCTGCCGCATCGATCGCGCCGGTCTGCAGCGACGTGAAGATGTCGGAAGCCGGCATCGTCACCTGGGTTGCGCCGGCCCGCTGCATGACTTCGCCGCCGAGCCCGGGCATGCGGATTTTCAGGCCCTTCAGGTCATCGATCGAATTGAGTTCGCGATTGAACCAGCCGAGCATCTGGTGGGCCGTGTTGCCGGCCGGAAACGCGATCATGCCGAGCTCGCCGTATAGCTCGTGCCAGAGCTCCTGGCCGCCGCCGTAGTAGAACCATGCGTCCATTTCCTGCGCGACCAGGCCGAAAGGAGCCGTCGTGAAGTACTGTGCCGCCGCCACCTTGCCCCGGTGGTAGTAGGACGCGTCGTGGCCCATCTGCACCGTGCCCGTGCGCACCGCGTCGAACACCTCGAGTGCCGGGACCAGCTCACCGCCGGCGAATACCTTGATCTGCAGGCGCCCGCCGCTGGCCCTTCCGATCCGTTCGACGAGATGCTGGACGCCGGTGCCCAGGCCCGGCAGTCCGGGCGGCCAGGACGTCGCCAGGTTCCACTCGAAGCTCTCCCGGCTGGCTCCCGCCGCCGCTGCGTCGGCGCCCTGCTCGCCCGAACAGGCGGCCGCGCCGGCCGCCAGTGCAATTCCGCTTACGAAGTCCCGTCTTCTCATGATCCTTCCCGGCAGCCCCTGGCTAGGAATCGGGCAGTGTATGGGCGGCCGCAGCGGCTGAAAAGCCGTTTTTTGACGGGCAGACGACTCCACTGAATGGCTTTTCCGGCGGCCCTTTAGTTAATTAATCCCACAAACATACGAAATTGTAGTTAGTGGGTATTGGTTACTTTTTTTTATACTTTTCCTCTTTTCTGTGGAGAAAAATCCGGAATTTGCCCGGCATCTGCCGCCCGGGGCCCCGGCGACTGGCCGGGGCCCCCTTCCCTGACGGCGGCGCTACGGGCGCCTGGGGCCATCCCTGGCCACTGCAACGGGCCGGCCTCTCGTCGTCGATCCGCCACAGTCCGGTCGGTGAGACTGCCACACGACTCGCGACCGGGGATGGCGCGTATCTGGCGCGAACGCCCGTAAACGCCTGCCTCCACCGCTGGGGTGCAGGCCGTGCCATTTCCGGCGATTGCGCCCACAATAACGGTTTCCCCGGGGTCGGTGGCGGGCCCGGGTCAGGGAGGCTGGCTTGATTGCGTTGATTCAACGGGTGACCGAGGCGGGCGTCACGGTCGGCGGCAGGGAAATCGCGGCGATCGGCCGCGGCCTGCTGGCACTGGTCGCCGTGCAGCCGGACGACACGGAGCGTGAGGTCGAGCGGATGTGCGAGCGCCTCCTGGGCTACCGGGTATTCCCGGATGCCGATGACCGGATGAACCGGAGCCTCCTCGACGAGGGACTCGAGCTGTTGCTGGTCCCGCAGTTCACGCTGGCCGCCGACACTCGCAAGGGGACCCGCGCCAGTTTCACCCGTGCAGCCCCGCCCGAGCTGGGACGCCGCTTGTTCGACCGGCTGGCCGACGCGTGCCGGGCGCGCATCGCGGGCACGCAGACGGGGGAATTCGGCGCGAACATGCAGGTCAGGCTCGTTAACGACGGCCCGGTGACCTTCTGGCTGGAAGCCTGACGCGGACGCTGCCGGCCCGCCGTTTCTTACATAAAAAGCATTGCGATTCTGCGCAGGCCGCGTGGGCCCGGCGAAGCATCCGCTGCCTCACGGTTTTGTTGCGCGCGGCGGGTTATCATGAACATAATTCGCACCCCGCCGAGGCGGGTACAGGCAATGAAAGGGGCGCGGCCCCGGGAGTTCCACAATGCTCTCCAACATCAGCATCTGGCAGCTGTTGATCGTACTGGTCATCGTGATCGCGATTTTCGGCACCAAGCGTTTGCGGACGCTCGGCTCCGACCTTGGCAGCGCGGTCAAGGGCTTCCGATCGGCAATGAGCGACGCTGAAAAAGAACCTGCAGAAAAGCTGAGCGACCAGTCGAAGGACGCCGATTTCGACACGACGCCTGCCGAGCAGCCTAAAAAAGAAAAGCAGGGCTGAACGGTAAATCTGGATGTCCGGCGTCGGCTTCTGGGAACTGATCATACTGTTTCTTATCGGGCTCATCGTATTGGGCCCGGAGCGGTTGCCGCGCGTTGCCAATCAGCTCGGCAGCTGGCTCGGCCAGGCGCGGCGCATGACCCGCGTGATGAAGCGGCAACTCGAAGACGAGCTGAATGTCGAGAAGGGATTGAATCTCAACTCGATCGTCAACCCGGCACCGAAAGCACCGAGCGTCACCCAGCCGCAATACGTGCACGATCAGAACAGGAAAGCGGAAAGTCTGCCGGACGACTATTCGCCGGCGCACGGACCCGAGGAGGCCGGGGTCGGTGTGGGCGATGACCGCGACTATATCGACGACGACGAGCTCGAACCCACCAGCGGGCAAAAGAAGGAAACAGCGGCGGCTCCCGAACCGACGGACGAGAAGCCCAAGCAAGAGTCCGCGTGAGTACCGACGAGGAAAAAACTCCGCAGGACGAGCAGCTCGCCGAAGGTACTCTGCTGTCGCATCTCGTCGAGCTGCGCGAAAGGCTGCTGAAGATGTCGGGAGCCATACTGCTCGTCTTCATCTGCCTGCTGCCGTTCGCCAAGGATATATTCTCGCTGGTCTCGCTGCCGCTCCGCGAAGTTCTCCCCGGCAACGCGATGATAGCGACCCAGGTCGCGTCGCCGCTGCTGACGCCATTCAAACTGACCTTTTTCGTGGCCCTGTTCGTGGCCATGCCCGTTGTGCTGTACCAGATCTGGGCCTTCGTCGCACCGGGCCTGTACCGGAAAGAGAAGCGCTTCGCGCTGCCGCTCCTTGCCAGCAGTATCCTGCTGTTCTACCTGGGCATCGCGTTCGCTTACTTCGTCGTGTTCCCGCTGATGTTCGGGTTCTTCACGTCGATAGCGCCGGAGGGTGTCGAGGTCCAGACCGATATCAGCCAGTTCCTTGATTTCATCACGACGATCGTGTTCGCTTTCGGGCTGGCGTTCGAGGTTCCGATCGCTACCGTGCTGATCGTCTGGACCGGGCTGACGACACCCGAGAAACTCGCGAAGTCACGTGCCTATGTTTTCCTGGGAGCGTTCGTGGTCGGCATGTTCCTTACGCCGCCGGACGTCATCAGCCAGACGTTGCTGGCGGTCCCGATTTACCTGCTGTACGAGCTCGGAATAATAATGTCCCGCGTCTTCGTGGTTCGCAAAGAAGATGTGGAAGAAAAGGCTGCGCCCGCCGAATGACGGCGGCAGCCGGCAAGCCAGGAACAAGGGGATACAAATGACAGACACCGTCGCCACCGCTGGACGCCGTAGCGGAGTCGAAATCTTCGGCCATCCGCGCGGGCTCGTCACGCTCTTCTTTACGGAGATGTGGGAGCGGCTGAGCTATTACGGCATGCGGGCGCTCCTGGTGCTGTTCATGACCGACCAGGTAATGAACGGAGGCATGGGTCTGGACGACGCCTCGGCGACAGCGATCTACGGCATCTACACGGCGGCCGTCTACCTCGTTGCGCTGCCCGGCGGCTGGATCGCGGACCGGCTGATCGGTGCGCAGAGGTCCGTCTTTTACGGCGGCATCATCATCATGTCGGGTCATTTCGTCCTGGCGATTCCGTCGGTGCACACGTTCTTCATCGGCCTGCTGCTGGTCGTGCTCGGCACGGGCCTGCTGAAGCCCAACGTCAGCGCGGTCGTCGGCGAGCTCTACGCCCCGGGCGATCCGCGGCGCGACGGGGGGTTCTCCATTTTCTACATGGGCATCAACGTCGGCGCCATGCTCGGACCGCTGGTCTGTGGCTCGCTCGCACAGAACCAGAATTTCGGCTGGCACTGGGGTTTCGCGGCAGCCGGCGTCGGCATGCTGTTCGGCGTGGTCCAGTTCCACATGACCAAGAGCTACCTGGGAAGCGCCGGTCTCGAACCGGCCTCCTCCGGCGATGCGAATGCCGACAAAGTATCGCGGCGGCGCGGCTGGCGGCTCGTTGCGCTTTGCATGGCCATCCTGGGAGTCGTGGTGATCATGGGTCTCAGCGGGGCAATCAGCTTCGATCCGCAGGCAATCTCCCGGGCGGCTACCTGGATAATCGTGCTGGTCACCGCCGCATTTTTTGTCTCGTTATTCGCCGTGGGGCACCTGACGCCGTCGGAGAAGAAGCGTATCACCGTGTTCATCGCGTTGTTCCTCGGCTCGGCGATGTTCTGGTCCGGCTTCGAACAGGCCGGCAGCTCGCTTAACCTGTTTGCCGATCGCTACACCCGGCTTGAACTCGGTTGGATCACGCTGTATTCGACCTGGTTCCAGTCGATCAACTCGATCTTCATTATCCTGTTCGCCCCGGTGTTCGCCTACTTGTGGGTCTGGCTGGCGCAGCGCAACCTTAATCCGTCGACGCCCTTCAAGTTCGGCATAGGTCTCGTTCTGCTCGCGGTCGGCTTCCTGATGATGATGTTTGCCTCCGCGATTGTCGCCGGCGGCAAGCAGGCCATGCCCACCTGGCTGATCCTGACCTACCTGTTCCACACGTTCGGCGAACTGGCCCTGTCTCCGGTCGGCCTGTCGGCGACGACGAAGCTGGCGCCGAAGCGCTACGTCGGACAGCTCATGGGCATCTGGTTCGTATCGATCGCGCTCGGTAACCTGATCGCCGGCCAGATTGCCGGCGAGTTCGATCCTGACAACCTGGCGGCGTTTCCCGGCCAATACCTCGACATCGTGCTGACGACGGCGGGGACGGGACTGATCCTGCTGCTGTTGACGAGGCCGCTGAAGAAGCTGATGGGCGGCGCCGACTGAGCGCCCCTCTGGCGGAGGTGCAATGATAACGAAGCGACTCGCCTGGATTGCGGCCGCCTTGCTGGCTGGATGCGGTGTCGACGTCGACTCGTCGATCACGGTCGATGCCGACGAGGCAGAGACGCCCGATGAGTTTGTCGAACGCGTCAATCGCGAGCTGGAAGAGCTGGGTACCGAGGTCGCCGCGGCGAACTGGGTACGCGCGACCTATATCAACGCGGACACCGGCCTGCTGGCGGCGCGCGCGGCCGAGCGCTACGCGGAGTGGTTGTCGAGGACCGCGGCGGACGCCGGGCGCTTCGACAACCAGGACATGTCGGCAGCGAGCGCCCGAGCGCTGCACCTGCTGAAACTGTCGACGCCGGAACCCGCGCCCGGCGATGCGGCCCGCCGCAAGGAGCTCGCGGAGATCGCCACCGAGCTCCCGGGCATGTACAACACGGCGTCCTGGTGTCCCGAGGAAGGCGGCGATTGCCTGCATTTGCAGCAGATCGAGAAAATCGTCGCCGAGAGCCGCGACCCGGCGGAACTGGCGGCGGCATGGACCGGTTGGCACGACCTGGCCGCGCCGATGCGCCCGAAGTACCGGCGCTTCGTCGAGCTGGCCAACGCGGGCGCACGCGAGCTCGGCTACGGCGACCTGGGCGAGATGTGGCGCGACCACTACGATATGAGCCCGGCCGCGTTCGAGGCGGAAACCAACCGGCTGTGGGACCAGGTTAAGCCGCTCTACGAGCAGCTCCATTGCCACGTGCGCGCGACACTCGGCGACTTCCACGGCGAGGGCGTGGTAACACCGGCCGGACCCATCCCGGCACACCTGCTCGGCAACATGTGGGCGCAGACCTGGACCGGGATCTACGACCTGCTCGAACCCTACCCCGGCACGCAGTCCGTCGATGTCGACTCGGCACTGCAAGCGCAGGGCTACACGCCGGAGCGGATGGTCCGGTCGGCGGAAGGTTTTTACACGTCAATGGGCCTGCCGGAACTACCGGGCAGCTTCTGGGAGCGTTCGTTGCTCGCGAAGCCCGCGGATCGCGAGGTGCAGTGCCACGCGAGCGCCTGGCAGATCGGCTGGGACGATGACGTGCGCATCAAGATGTGCCTGCGCGCGAGCACCGCGGACCTGCGGGTGATCTACCACGAGCTCGGGCACGTGTATTACTACCTCGCCATCCAGGACCTGCCGCCACTGTTCCAGGCCGGGGCCCACGACGGTTTCCACGAGGCCGTCGGCGATGCGGTCAACATGTCGATGACCCCGGCCTACCTGCATCGCATCGGCCTCCTCGAGGGCACGAGCGAGTCCTACGAGGCGACGATCAACCGGCAGATGTACGAGGCGCTGACGGCGGTCGCGTTCCTGCCCTTCGGCAAACTGATCGACGAGTGGCGCTGGGCCGTTTTCGACGGGCGTATTGCGCCGGAAAACTACAACAGCGCCTGGTGGGAGCTGCGCGAGCGTTACCAGGGCGTCGTCGCTCCGGTGCCGCGTGACGAAGGCGACTTCGACCCGGGGGCCAAGTACCACGTGCCGGCGAATACGCCGTATTCGCGCTACTTTCTCGCGTTCATCCTGCAGTACCAGTTCCAGCGCGCGTTGTGCGATGCGGCCGGTCACGACGGGCCGCTGCACGAGTGCTCGGTCTACGGGAGCGCCACCGCCGGCGAACGGCTCTGGTCGATGCTGTCGAAGGGCGCGAGCCAGCCGTGGCAGGATACGCTGGAGGAACTGACCGGCACTCGCGAGATGGACGCGCGCGCGATACTTGATTACTTCCAGCCGCTGGCCGACTGGTTGGCCGGGCAGAACGCGGGCCGCAGCTGCGGCTGGTAACAGCGGGGCACGCGCGCAGGCTGGCCGGGCGGTATCGCCTTTTCGCCGCCCTCGGCTAAGATGCAGAGGTCCCGTGCCGGAGACCCGGAACCATGATCGATTTCGAACAACTCGGCGCCTTCTACCTGGGGAAGCGCGTCGACGAGCAATCGGCCGCCCTGACGGACGACATCGTCCTGTACGACGCGAAGGACCTGACGACGCATGCCGTGATCATCGGCATGACAGGCTCAGGCAAGACCGGTCTCGGCATCGGGCTGATCGAAGAAGCCGCCATCGACCACATCCCGGTGATCGCAATCGATCCGAAAGGCGATCTCGGCAACCTGCTGCTGACGTTTCCCGAGCTCTCGCCCTCCGATTTCCGGCCCTGGGTCAATGCGCGGCAGGCCACCGACCAGGGACGCTCGGTCGACGACTTCGCGAAGGACCAGGCCGCGCTGTGGAAAAAAGGGCTCGGCGAATGGGGCCAGGACGGCGCACGAATCGCCAGGTTTCGCGCCAGCGCAGACCTCGCCATCTATACGCCGGGCAGCACGGCCGGGCTGCCCCTGTCGGCACTGAAGTCCTTCGCGGCGCCCGGTGCGGCGGTGCTGGGCGACGGCGACCTGTACCGCGAGCGTATCCTTGCCACCGCAACCGGCATCCTGTCGCTGCTCGGCATCGACGCGGATCCGCTGGCGAGCCGTGAGCACATACTGATCTCGCAGTTACTGGACCACGCATGGCGCGAGCGGCGCGACCTGGACATTGCGGGCCTGATTGCCGCGATCCAGAAGCCACCCATCGAGCGCATAGGCGTACTCGATCTCGAGTCCTTCTTCCCGGGCAAGGATCGCTTCGGGCTGGCGATGCGGGTCAACAATCTGCTGGCGGCCCCCGGTTTCGACGCCTGGCTCGAGGGCGATGCGCTGTCGGCGCAGAACCTGTTCTACACGCAGGCCGGCAAGCCGCGTGTGTCGGTCGTTTCCATCGCGCACCTCGGCGACGCAGAACGCATGTTCTTCGTCACGATGCTGCTCAACGAGATCATCGCGTGGATGCGCGCACAGCAGGGCACGGGCAGCCTGCGCGCCATGCTCTACATGGACGAAATCTTCGGCTTCATGCCGCCTACGGCAAACCCGCCCAGCAAGCAGCTCCTGCTTACGCTCCTGAAGCAGGCCAGGGCGTATGGGCTCGGCCTGGTGCTGGCAACGCAGAACCCGGTGGACCTGGACTACAAGGGCCTGTCGAATGCCGGTACCTG
>JAOUIH010000028.1 GCA_029884165.1 Gammaproteobacteria bacterium
GGGTTCAGAATGTTGCCGGGATCGAGTGTGCTCTTCAGCGTCCGCATCAGTTCGATCTCCGCAGCGCTGCGACTGATCGGCAGCCATGGACGCTTCTCCAGCCCGATGCCGTGCTCTGCGGATATGGCGCCGGCGTATGGCAGCAGCGCCTCGTAAACGTGTTTCTGAACGATCTCGGAATGCGCGGTCCTTACGTCATTACCCAGCACGGATACGTGTATGTTGTTGTCGCCCAGGTGACCGAAAGCGGCGACATACGCACCGGGAACATCCTCTGAAATGCGCGCCTCGATGTCAGCGACGTACGCACCGACATCCGCGGTTCGCAGGCTGACGTCGAAATTGAAAGCGCCACTGACGATCCACTCGACCTCGTGCCGGATTGCCCAGATGCCGTCACGTTCGCGATCCGATTTCGCGACGACTCCGTCCGTTACGAGCCCGCTTTCGATCATTTCTTCGAGGGCGTCGGCAAAGGCCGCGTCGTCGCGAGCCGCATCATTACCCATCGATTCCACGATGGCATACAGCGGGTGGGTTTCCTGTAGCGGCGATCGCTGCGGCCCCAGCGGTTGCGTGGCGCGCCGGTAGAAGCTGTCCCACATGACCTCGAAACCGCACAGGCTGCTGCCGAGCAGGTTCCTGGCCATGCCCAGAAGCTGCACGACGTCTTCGAAGCGGCGGCATGCGAGCAGCGCGACGTTGTGACTGCGCGGCTTGACGCTGAGGCGGAACACGAGCCGCGTGATCACGCCGAGAGTTCCCTCGGTACCGATGAACAGGTGCTTCAGGTCGAAACCCGAGTTGTTCTTTATGAAACGGTTCATCGACGAGATGACCGTGCCGTCGGCCAGTACTGCCTCGAGGCCGAGTACCGAGTCGCGGATCATGCCGTAGCGTATGACCTTCGTGCCGCCCGCGTTCGTCGACACGTTGCCGCCCAGCATGCAGTTCTCGCGCGCGCCGATATCCACCGGGAAAAAGAGCCCTTCGGCGTCGGCCGCCAGCTGGGCCGCGCGCAGCGTCACGCCGGCCTGCACCGTCATTGTTTGCGCAACCGGGTCGACCTCCTCGACCCGGTTCAGGCGCTCCAGCGACAGGCCCAGGTCGGCAGCCGTCGTCGCACAGCCCTGCACCAGGTTGGTGAGTCCGCCCATCGGCACGACCGGCTGGCCGGCCCGGCTGCAGGTCGCGAGCACGCGTGAAACCTCCGCCGTGTCCGCCGGGCGTACCAGCGCCACGCCGTGGAAAGGCTGGTGTGTCTCCCACGGAGTCGGGCCGACCCGGTCGCCCGGCACGACCTGCCGGTGGCCCACGATGGCCGCCAGCTCGGCCAGCAGCTCAGCGCCCACGGCGTTCTCCGGACCGGTTCGCCGGCAGCTTTTCGGCACGCGCTTTCAAGTCAATGGCTCCTGTTCCGCGCCGCTGTCACCCCCGGGCGCAGGAATACCATGCTAACGGGGGCCGGCGACGGTGGCCATCCCGGGCCGGTCGCGGAATGCAGCTGAAATGCCCGGCCCGAGCGGGCCGGATTCGACTCTGCGGCGAACTCGCGCGCTCCACGCGAGCCGCTCCGCGCCCGATCGACGGCCCGGTAGGGACCGGGCCTGCGGATTACGCTATGATTCGCGGCTCTTTGCGAGGAGATTTGCCGTCCCATGCGTGACATGCTCAGGTTCTACATCGATGGTCAATGGGTCGACCCGGTGACGCCCCGGACCGCTCCGGTCATCAACCCCGCCACGGAAGAGGTGTGCGGGCACATCAGCATGGGGTCGGCTGCCGACGTCGACCGGGCCGTGGCCGCCGCAAAACGCGCCTTCGAGCCTTACTCGCAGACGACGGTCGACGAGCGCAAGGCGCTGCTGTCTGCCATTCTCCGCGAGTTCGAGCGTCGTCACGACGAGATCGCCGAGGCGATCATGGTCGAAATGGGAGCACCATGGAAACTGGCGCACGGCGCCCAGGCCGCGAGTGGGCCGCAGCACATCAAGGCGGCACTGAAAGCGCTCGACACCTTCGAATTCTTCGAGCAGCACGGCACGACGCGGATCCTGAAGGAGCCGATCGGCCCGGTAGCGCTGATCACGCCCTGGAACTGGCCCATGAACCAGGTTGCGGTCAAGGTGGCCCCCGCCCTCGCCGCGGGCTGCACGATGGTCCTGAAGCCGAGCGAGATCGCGCCCTTTGACGCCATGCTGTTCGCCGAAGTGCTGGACGCGGCCGGTGTTCCGGCGGGCGTATTCAATCTCGTCAACGGGGACGGCCCGTCCGTCGGGTCGGCGATGTCCAGCCATCCCGACATCGCGATGGTCTCGTTCACCGGTTCGACGCGCGCCGGCGTCGCGGTTGCGCAGAACGCGGCACCCACGGTCAAGCGCGTAGCCCAGGAACTGGGCGGCAAGTCAGCGAACCTGATACTCGCAGACGCCGACTTCGAACGCGCAGTAAAGAGCGGCGCGCGCAACTGTTTCGATAACAGCGGACAATCCTGCAACGCGCCGACCCGGATGCTGGTGCCGAAAGACCGGCTGGCCGAGGCCGAGGCCATCGCCCGGGCGGTCGCGGAAAAGACCGTCGTCGGCGATCCGGGTGCCGAGGGGACCCACATGGGGCCGGTCGTTTCGGAGGCGCAGTGGAACAAGATCCAGGGCCTGATCCAGAAAGGCATCGACGAGCATGCGCGGCTGGTCGCCGGCGGCACCGGCCGGCCGGAGGGCCTGGCCAGGGGCTGGTACGTGCGACCCACCGTGTTTTCCAACGTTTCGAACGATATGACGATCGCACGCGAAGAGATTTTCGGCCCGGTGCTCTGCATCATCCCCTTCGAGACAGAGGACGAGGCCGTCGCTATCGCGAACGATACGCCGTACGGACTCTCAGGCTATGTGAGTTCCGGTGATCTCGAGCACGCCCGCCGGATTGCCGCACGGCTCCGTACCGGCATGGTGCATATCAATGGGGCGTCGCTCGACTCGCAGGCGCCTTTCGGCGGCTACAAGCAGTCCGGGAACGGTCGCGAGTGGGGACCGCACGGCATCGAGGAGTTCCTGGAACTCAAGTCCGTTTACGGCTACGACGCACGCAAGGCAGGCTGATGCGACAGACAGAAAGAAAGGCCGGGGCGGGAATGCGCGGCACGACGATCCGGGCGCTGGTATTCGTGGTTGTGGCGATCGGGCTGGTCGCCGGGTGCGCGGAATCCTCGCGGCCCGTTGCCACGGGCAAGGGCGTCATCCGCGGCATGAACGCGCTGATCGACTCGCCGGATGCGCTGTTCCTGATCGAGGAAACGTCGCTCGGCACAGTCGCCTACAAGGACTCGACTGCCAATCGCAGCTACGACGATCTCAGCTACAACTTCAACTTCGAAATCCGCATTGCGGGCAATGCGAGCAATACGCGCCTCGGCACGCTGGCTCTCGACGTCACCAAGGACACCGAATACCTGTTCGTGCTGACCGGATCGGTGGCGGCACCGGAGATCGTGCTGTGGCAGAACCCTGCGCGCGAATGGGCCGGTACCGAAACCGTATTCGAGCTCGCATTCGGACTGGCCACGCAGGCTCTCGGCGACCTCGATGTCTATTTCGCTGCACCCGGCACGCCGCCGGCACTCGGCAGCCAGGTCGGGACGCTCGGCTACCAGCAACGGCTCGACGTCCGCGAGTTCCCCGCCGGCCAGTATGAACTGACGCTGACGCCGGCGAATGACCCGGCGACAGTGCTCTATCGCAGCGTGAATGCCGAATACGGTGCGGCGGTGACGAACTCGATCGTTATCCTGGAGGGCGACCCGTCCGGCACGGCCCCGATAAACGCTCGGCTGATACCGGAGAGCGGCGGTGCGGTCGAACTGCCGGACGCCCTGGTCCAGCCAACGATGCGATTCCTGCATGCGTCCATCGCGACCGGCAACGTCGATGTCGCCAGGAATGACGATTTCGCCAACCTGCTTGCAACGAATCTCGGCTTCGCAGAGGTATCCGCCCGCGCGGCAGTCCCGACCGGAGTCGCCACGTACGACTGGGTTCCCACCGGCAATACGACGCCGATATTCAGCGACGCAAACCGCGACATCGCAGGCAATTCTCGCTTGCTGCAGCTGCTGCTGGGCGAGCCCGGCAACTACGGCGTCACGGTGCTGCCAGATATCCGTCGTGGCTACTCGACCTCGGCGAGGATTCGTTTCAACCATGGCTCGCTCAATGTGGACGGCCCGATCGACGTGTACCTGGCGGAGCCCGGCCGGCCGCTGACGGAGGTCCTGCCCCAGACCAATTTCCTGCCCTTTTCGGTCAGTTCCGGGTACCGGGAAGTACAGGCGGGGGATTACGAGCTGACCGTTACGCGGGCCGGGAACCGGGATACGGTTCTTGCGGGACCGGAACCCGTCGCGCTGCAAATCGGCGACGTTGTCGATGTCGTCGTGCTCGACACGGCGGATCCGAACGTCTCCGATATCCTGGTCCTGGCCAACACACCCTGACGGAGGTCAGGCATCCGGTTCGAGGCCGAGCTGGCGCAAGGCCTTTTTGAGCTCCGCCCTGCCCAGCGTTTCCGCCTGGAGCGCCAGGAAGCCGTCGATCATCGCGGCCAGCCGCTCGTAGGCGCGGCCGAATGCGCGACTTACCTCCTGGTCCGTCCCGCGAACGGCGGCCGGGTCCGGTATGCCCCAGTGCACCGTTATCGGGCTGCCGCGCCACAGCGGGCAGGACTCCCCTGCCGCGTCGTCACAGACGGTAAAAACGAAGTCGAATGCCGGGGCACCGCGACCGGCGTAACGATACCATGACTTGGATGCGAGGCCCTCGGTGGGAATGCCGCGCGACTCGAGTTCGGCCAGTGCGGCCGGGTTGACCCTGCCGACCGGCCGGCTGCCCGCGCTGAACGCCTTGTAGCGGCTGCCGCCACGTTCGTTGAGGATGGCCTCCGCGAGGACGCTGCGCGCGGAATTGCCGGTGCAGAGAAACAGCACGTTTTTCGGGGTCATACGAGCCGGTATCGAAATCCAGGTGCGCCCGCAGGCGGTCGATGGATATTCTAGGGTCGGCGCGCTTACGCCGGAAGCACGGACTTCACAGGATTTCTGTGCCAGGTGGCGAGACGGGGGATCAGGACGCGATCGTCCCGTCGATGTAGGCGGCGCGATCGTTCGCTGCTTCGTCGTCGCCCAGCGCCTTGGCATTGTACATGGCCTGGTCGGCGACGCTCACGAGTTGCCAAAGATCCCTGCCATGCCCGGGCATCAGCGCGATGCCGACACTTGCGGTGCAATTGATCTCCTGGCCCTGGATGATGTAGGCCTCGGACGCCGTCTCGACCAGGCGCTCCGCGATCGCCTTGGCGTCGTCCACGCCTACGCCCGGCAGAACAATCGCAAACTCGTCGCCGCCGAGGCGCGCGAGAACATCCTCCGGCCTGAGGCAGAACTCCAGGCGATGGCCGAAGGCCTTGAGCAGGGCGTCACCTGCCTGGTGGCCGAAACGATCATTGATCGACTTGAAATGGTTTAAGTCCAGGTACAGTACTGCGCCGCGGTCGACGGATTCGATGCGCGCCTGCGCCGTCTTTTCGAAACCGCGCCGGTTGAGCACTCCCGTCAGGGGGTCGCGCAGGGCATCCGCCAGCATCTTGTTCTCGTTCCGCTTGCGCTGCGTAATGTCGATGAGCGTGACTGAAAAATCGGTGCCGACGGGCTCGGCGACGACGCGCAGCCAGGCGTTACTGTCGCCGACCTCGACCTCGGCCTCGTAGCCGCCGAATCCTGCCATTGCCCCGTCTGCACTGAATTTTTCGACCAGGCGATCCGGATTCAGAAGCTCCAGCTTGTCGAGCGGCATACCGACGAGCGTTCCGCTGCCATTGACCAGGTACCGCTCCGCCGAGCGGTTCGCGAACGTGCAGCGGAAGCGGGCCGGGTCGAGCGGATCGCGCGCGAAGCGCAGGATGCCGTTCGACGAATGTTCAACCAGCGTGCGTATCAGCTGCTCGGAGTCGGCCAGCCGCTTCAGGGTTTCCTTGCGCTCTGTTACGTCTCGGCAGACGACGACGGTACCCTGGTCCTGGCCGGACGGGCCGATCAGCGGCGCACTGGACATCTCGTAGTACCGGTCGGTTCGGATGCGGACGGTGCGACTCAGGTTGAGGTCCGGCTTGCGCTCCAGCACGCCCCGAGCCTGCGGCAGCTCGTTCCAGAAGTCACGCCCGATCAGCTGCCGTTCCGACATCGACAGAAGTTCCTGCGCGGGCCGGTTGGCGCTGATGATGCTTTGCGCGCGGTCCAGCACGATGATCGGGTCGCCAACGTGATCGAACAGCGTCTGGTACGCGAGCGGACTGAATTCGTACACGCGCAGGCGCAGGCTCGCCCACCAATACAGTGGCAGCATCAGGACCAGCGTGGTCGACGTCGCGGGGAAATCGTACGGGCCGACCTTCAGTATCGTGCTCGCGAAATTCGCCGCGAACGGCAGGGCCGCGCAGACCAGCAACAGTGCAACGCGCTTACGGTGCGCGCGGGCGATCGTCGGCAGGCGGCCCGCCAGGGCGACCAGGCTGAATCCGAACAGGCCGTAGGCGAACGGTGCATGGACGCGCCGGAACCAAGCGTGCTCCGTCGCAGCCGTGAACCGGGTTCCGTCGGCCGTCTCGACGACCGTCCAGATCATGTCGTGCATCGAGTTGGTCAGCGCGAGGACCACCGACGCGAGTGGGACGATCGACAGTGCCGCCAACAGGCGCTTCGAGGGGCGGCCGGCCGTGTATTCGCGATAGATGCAGTACAGCACAACGGGCAGGAAACCGGCCGCAATGAAGGTCAGTACGCGACCGACGCCGTAGTAGCGCGGATCGGTCGCACCGTAGGAAAACGCGCTGCCGATGACCATCACGCCGACCAGGAACAGGAAATAGCTGATGACGCTGTTGGCTGACTCCGCGGACGCACGGGAGACGCGCGTCGCGAGCCACAGGTACGTGAGGCCCGCGATGCCATACGTCATAGGCAGGAAAGCTGCAGGTTCCACCGGCAAATCCAGACTCCCGACACCGGCAGTACCGGCCCGACAATACCCAAATAATGCTAGCGCCAGGCGGGACGTCCGGCTGCGAACCAGGCCGCATTCCCGCCTTCCTGATCGCGCGGCGGTTCACGGTCTTGGTTTCCAGCGGCTTGGCGAACCGGCCAGGCCGGATCAGACGCCCTCGGCGGTGTCCTGGATCAGCGTGTCGACGACGCTCTTCAGGCAGTCCTGCGGCGACTTGCCCGAGGCCGAGCACAGCTCGTAGGCTTTGAGCTGGCGGTGGGCACTGGTGCCTCGGCTCAGGATGTCGGCCACCGAAGCGATTTCGGCCTCGCAACCGAGGGCGCCGGCGTCTTCGGCCGTCAGCGTCAGGATCTCGTCCAGCAGGTGCTCGAACGACACTACCTTGCCGCGGGCGAAGTCGACGAGGCCTGCATCGAAGCTGTAGCGCATGGCCCGCCATCGGTTCTCGTTGATCAGCATCGGCGAGTAGATCCGCCAGCGCTGGTTATTGCAGCGCAGGCGAAACAGCATGCGCAGGATGCACACCAGCATGGCGACGAGTGCGATTGCGTCGTCAAGCCGCGTGCAGACGTCCATGATACGCGTTTCGAGCGTCGGGAAACGCCCGCTGGGCCGCATGTCCCACCAGATCTTGGTCGAGTCCTCGATCATCCCTGCCTGTACCAGGATGTCGACATGCCGTTTGTACTCGGCAAAGCTCTGGAATCTTTCCGGCAGTCCGGTCCGCGGCAGCGCGTCGAACACCGTTAGCCGGTAGCTCTTCAGCCCGGTGTCCTGGCCTTCCCAGAACGGCGAGGAACACGACAGGGCCAGCAGGTGCGGCAGGAAATACGACAGCTGGTTCATCAGGTCGATGCGCAGCTCGTCGTCGTTTACGCCGACGTGCACGTGCATGCCGCAGATCAGCAGCCGTCGAGCGGCGCCCTGCATTTCCGCCGACAGGGCCTCGTAACGATCCTTCTGGGTATGCTTCTGTTCGGACCAGCGGCTGAACGGATGCGTCGATGCCGCCACGGGCGCAAGTCCATGCCGATCCGCGACCTCGATGATGCTGCGGCGCAGGTGCGCAAGGTCTTTCCTGACCTCCTGCACGCTGCCGCAGACTTTCGTGCCGACCTCGATCTGCGACCGCAGGAACTCCGTCGTTACCTGCGGCCCGCACAATTCCTCCGCCTCACCGATCAGCGACTGCGGCGGGTCGACGACGAGCGCGCGGGTTTCCTTGTCGACGAGCAGGTACTCTTCCTCGACGCCTATCGTGAATTCCGGCTCGATGATCAAGTCACTCCCCCTCCCCGGGCATCAGGCCGATCGTTCCCGGACCGGGCCGCCCAGGCGCCGACCGGCGGGAATGCGGCGCAGGATGGGTTCCATGATCGCCGCGATCCTGTTGACGCCTTCGGCATCGGCGATCAGGTCCTGGCGGATTTCGATCCCGACGTGCGGCAGGCCTGCATCCTCCGCGTGATGATCGATCGTGAAATCCTGCGGCGCCTTGCCCGAATAGGGCTCGTTGTCGCCAACGAGAAAGCCGGCGGTCCGGAAACCGTCAATGAGAATTTCCGCGGTGTCGCGATCCGCATCCCACAGTACGCCGACCTGCCACGGCCTCGATACGCCGTCGAGTACCGGCGTAAAGCTGTGGACCGTCGCGAAGGCCGGCGGGTAGTCGTGCTGGGCCAGCCGCTTGACCTCGATATCGATTGCGTAATGGTAGGGCCAGTAGAGCTCCGCCGCGCGCAGGTCTTTCTGCGCCTGGCGCAGCTTGCGATTGCCCGGGATGACGACGCCGTCGCCGAACTCCAGGAAGGCGCCCGGGTCCAGCAGGTCTCGGTTGCAGTCGACGACCAGCCGGGAATACTCGGCGAGGACGGCGGTGACGCCCATCGATTTCGCGAGCCTCCGGGTCAGCGCTCCCGCCCCGATATCCCACGCCAGGTGGCAGCGCCGCGCCGGCGGATCCAGACCCAGCGTGCCCAGTGACGCCGGAAAACGCCGGCTCGCATGGTCGCAGACGAGCAGCAGCGGAGTCGTTGCATCCGGGTTCAGCACGCGAAACGGCACCGGCTCGTCGGGGTTCAGCAGTCGCGGTTTGTCGTCGCCTACAGGCGTTCCTTCGACGGGCATGTTCGACCAGGCAGCGCGTGATTGCAGTCAGTGTACCGCAAGCTCACGCCCGGCAGGCAATCGGGCGGCCTGCGGCGGCGCTCAGGCCCTGAGCGTGGAGCTGGTGCGCCCGGCCCAGGGTTCGAATGCCCGGACGGACTCGGGCCTTGCTATGAAGTAGCCCTGCGCGAAAGACACCCCTAGCGTACCCAGTTTGTCGAGCACCTGGCGTGTCTCGACGCGCTCGGCGATCGTCTCGATGCCCATCGCGTGGCCGACTTCGTTGATCGCCCGAACCATGCTCTCGTCGACGGTGTCCTCGACGACGTTGCGAATGAACTGGCCGTCGATCTTCAGGTAATCGACCGGCAGGTTCTTGAGATAGGTGAACGACGACAGTCCGGAACCGAAGTCGTCGAGCGAAAACTTGCAACCCAGCTTTTTCAGCGCCTGCATGAAGTGAATGACCCGGGACAGGTTCGAGATCGCAGCCGTTTCCGTGATCTCGAAACAGATCGCGCCCTCGGCCAGTCGGTGCTTCTGCAGCTCGGAAATGACGAACTCGAGGAAACGATCCTCGCTCAGCGAGGTCCCGGACAGGTTGACGGCGACGGTGTATCGAGCCGGGCCCGACCGCGTCTCGCGGTCGGCGAGCCGCGTCAGCGCCTCTCTTACAACCCAGCGATCGAGCGTCGACATCATGTTGTAACGCTCGGCCGCGGGAATGAACTGGTCCGGCTGCACGAGTTCGCCGTTCTCGTCCCGCATCCTGAGCAGCAGCTCGTAATGGCCCCGGCTCTCCGTCTTGTGGCTGCCGATGCCGACGATCGGCTGGAAGTAAAGCTCGAGCCGGTTGTCCTCGACCGCGCTGGTGATACGCGACACCCACTTCATTTCTTCATGGCGCAGCGACGCGTCGCTGTCCTGGTAGAGGTGGATCTGGTTGCGGCCCATGTCCTTCGCCGAGTAGCAGGCGACGTCCGCAGAACTCATTATGGAGGCGACGTCCGCGCTGTCCGCGGTGATCATGACGACGCCGATCGAGCAGCGGACATTCGTAAATGCTTCCTGCCACTGGAATCGATACTGCTCGACCGAGAGCCGGATCGCCTCGGCAACCTGCATCGCACGTTGCTGGTCGCATCGCTCGAGCAGCACGCCGAATTCGTCGCCCCCGAGTCGCGAAACGATATCGGACGAACGAACATTGGTCTGGATAATTTCAGTAATCTGCCGCAGCAGCTCGTCACCGGCAACGTGGCCGAAGGTGTCGTTGACGACCTTGAACTGGTCCAGGTCGACGTACAGGAGTCCGTGCGCCCGGGACGGGTTCTCGTGCACGCCCTGCAGGGCCGCTACCAGCTGATTCTCGAACTCGCGGCGATTGATCAATCCCGTTACGGCGTCGTGCGAAGCCTGGTAGGAAAGCTGCCGGAACAACCGGCTTTCCTTGCTGACGTCATGGAACACCATGACCGAGCCGATGATGTTGCCTATTCGATCGCGGATCGGGGCGGCAGAATCCTGGATCGGGACTTCCTGGCCGTCTTTCACGATCAGCAAAGAGTTCGGCGCGAGCGTTATGACTCGGCCTTCCTTCAGGCAGCGCATGACCGGGTTCTCGACCGTGGAACGCGTGTGCTCGTTGACGATACGCATGATTTCGTCGATCGCCTTGCCGCGTGCGCTGCGCATGTCCCAGCCGGTCAGGTCCTGCGCCACGGGGTTGATATAGTCGATCCGTCCTTCGGCATCCGTCGTGATCACGCCGTCGCCTATCGACTGCAACGTGACCTGGGCCCGTTCCTTTTCTTCGAAGATGCGGGTTTCCGCGATCTTGCGGTCGGTGATGTCGGTGATCGTGCCCTCGTGCGCGACGATGTTGCCGGACTCGTCATAGATCGCCCGCGAATTCTCGAGCACCACGATCTCGCGGCCGTCCTTGCGCCGCAGCCGGTACTCGAAGTTCCGTACTACGCCCTGCGCTTCCAGGCGGGCGAACACGCGCTCCCGGTCGATCGGGTTCACGTATAGACGCGTCGTGCGCCCGGCCTTCTTGAGCTCATCCTCGCTGGTGTAGCCCAGCATTTCGACCAGCGCCGGGTTCACGGTGATGATGTCGCCGTCGCGCGAAGCGATATAGACGCCGTCGACGACGTTTTCGAACAGACCGCGGTAACGGGTCTCGCTGGTCCGGAGACGTTCCTCGTCGAGCCTGCGCCGGACCGCGATACCTGCGAGCCGCGCGATTCGCCCGATCTTGTCGAGCTGGTCGGTCATCGGTCGGCGCGGCTGATCCAGGTACAGGTCGAGCGTACCGAGCACCTTGCCGCCGTCCGCTACGACGGGAAACGACCAGGCCGCTGCAATGCCATGTTTCCGGGCTTCCTGGACGTAGCCCTGCCAGGCCGGGTCGGACGCGATGTCGGGCACGACCTTTTCACGTGCATCGTGCGCCGCGCTGCCGCAGGCGATGCTGTCCGGACCGGCCGGCACGAAGTCCAGCATCAGCTTGAAGGGCTCCGGCAAGCTCGGTGCCTGTTCCACGGAAAGCATGTGCTTACGCTCGTCGTAGAGCATGATCGCCGCACGCATGCCCGGATCGATTTTCTCCACGCAGCGACAGATGGCGCGAAGGGTGCGGTCGAACGGCGCGTTCTCGGCGATCATCTCCAGGATCTTGTTTTGCGCGAAACCGAGCTCCTCGGCTTTCTTGCGCTCGCTGATGTCGGTCATGCTGACGCGGATCAGCCGGCGGTCGCCGGCCGGCAACCGGCTGAAACGCACCTCGCAGGGAAAGTCCCGCCCGTTGGCGTTCCGGTGCAGCCACTCGAAGGTCGGGTGCTCGCCATTCAGGGCACGATCGATATAGCCCCGCTTGATGCCGAAAGACGGCGTACCGTCCGGCTGTGTCGGCGGGCTGATGGCCTTCGGGCCGATGCTCAGCAGCCGTTTGCGCGACAGGTTGAACAACTGGCAGGCATTGTCGTTGGCGTCGCTGAAGCGATTCTCGTCGACGTCGAACACGACGATGGCCTCGGGCGCATTTTCGACGAGCGCACGATAGCGTTCCTCGTTTTCCCGCAGCGCCGTTTCGGCTGCCTTGCGGCCGGTCACGTCGCGCAGGCTGATGACGAAAACGTCGGTCTCGCCGGAGGACAGCCGGCTCGCCTTGACCTCGGCAATGAAAGACTCACCGCCGGTCCGGTTCGCGACGATTTCGCCGCCCTTGTAGTCGATGTGCGTGTCGTCCGGCTCGGACATGTACGGTCGGAGAAAGTCGGCGAATTCGATACCCGCGGCTGCCGGCACGAGTCGCGAGAACGGCATCCCGACGAGCTGTTTCGCGTCGATGCCGAAGTAGCGGGTGCAGATCCTGTTGCAGTGCCGGACGACGCCGTCCGGGCTCACCGACATGAGTGCATCGGTGACACTGTCGAAAATTACCTGGATCGGCGTGGCGGCCGCCAGAGTACGCGTCAGCGACTGGGTGATCGTTGCCTCGAGCTTGTCATAATGCTCGTCGATGTGCTTCAGCAGAGCCAGAAAGTCGGGTTCGCCGCCCCCGGACTGCTTCGATACTGCCCTGATCTTGTCTTCCAGTTCCTTGCGCATTGAGGCCCCGGGTACCCCCTGGTTGCACGCGTATTGCCGGACCCGCCACTGCGGAAGACAGGACCGGCAATTGCCCCCGCCGCCGGCGCTCTCGCGCGGGCGCACTTGCTGCAGCGTGGCGTCACGGTAGCGACCGTGGCCAACGGGGTCTGTGATGGGCCTCTCGGATCGGCAAGGATATGGGAAATATTTCCCGGACCAGTAACGGCGCGGGTTTCAGCCGATCGTCAGTGGCCCCGGAGCCGTCACTCGGGCAGCCAATACGGCCGCAACCAGGATTATGCAAAGCCGGCACCGCCGGATTGCGCAGGCACCGCGGGTCGCCCGTGGGGCGGGCTCCTGCAACGACCGCGCTTTCTTGGGAGCGGGTCCTGACCCGCGACGGCGAGGTCGGCCGTCAGCGCGGCCTCCCACATGCCCGGCACGGTGTCGGTCAGCACCCGTAGGAGCGCGCCCTGCGCGCGATCGGTGCCACGCCTGCGACAGGGTCGCCCTCGACGCGGAGAGTAAACTTATTCGGGCTCTTTCGCCGGCATCGAGATGCCGGGCTCGCCGTCGGCTCCCTCGACCAGGTCGCCGTTCAGGTCCGGCTCGCCGGTCGAACGCCCGACGCGGATCGGGATCGACATCGACTTGATCAGCGCGGAACCGTCGTCCGCCTGCACTTCGGCGGTGACGACGATGAACAGGCGTCCCTCGCGCTGCGGCACGACGGTGAGCTGCTGGCTGCGAACCTGTGCGCCACGCAGCGGCAATACCTCGAGTTCCTGCGCCTGCGACTCCGGGAAGGTCATGCTGCCAGGTTCGTTGATCCGGTAGCGGACGGTTATCGGCCGGTCGTCCAGCGACGAGCTGATCTCGAGGTTCAGCATCACCGGGCGGCCGACGATCGGGTTGCCGACGATCGAGTAGTCGATCGAGATCGGCGCCGTCGGCTTGCCGGGCGAGGTTACCAGCGGCGCCGGCTTCGGCACCGCAGCCGCGTCCGCTTGCCCGCCACGTGCCGGCTCGTCGTTACCGCCGCAGGCGCCCAGCCAAACCAGTGCCAGGACCAGGCCGGTATATCGATAGTGTCGTCTGATGCTCATGCTCATCGCCGTGAGTATGTCACTGGGACACCGTGACATCAAAACAGGTCCGCTCGGGATAATCGCCCGGTGTCTGGTCGTCTGCGTAACGGAACTCGGTCAGGTCCATCACGTAGGTGCCCGCCTGCAGCGTCCGGCGCGACATCGCCTCGCGGTTCGGCTGGCAGCTCGCACCCTGGATCATCAGCTGGCCGCTACGCCATACCATCAGGTCGGGATCGCTGTGGCGGTGAATTTCCGGATCATTTGCTGCCGCGTTCCTGCAGTCGAAGCCGTCGCTCGGGACGGACGGCGGGTCGACGGTGTCCACCGTGATCGCCAGGGCCGTCGGGCTGCCCAGCTCCATGCGGAGGTAGCGCACTTCCGACAACTTGTTGCCGTTGCGGCCGCCGTCGAACTGGCTGTTGCTGCACAGCCTGACGGTCTGGCCGGGCGAGATATCGGTATACAGCGGCAACACGTCCGCAGCCGCGCCGGCGTCGTTGGTCTCGCCCTCGCCCCACGGGTTTATGCCTTCGGCGCCGATACTTTCGGCGGCGAGTAGCCCGTCGACGAAGCCTGCCTGCGTGCCGGCGGCCGATTTGACCGCCTCGAAAAACGAGAACGCGCTGGTGAAGGCGGTAGTCGAGCGCTGCGGCCCGGTCATCACGTCGTAGATCAGCCCGAAACCGACGCTGTCCGTGTCGCTGCCATCGACATTCGAGTCCCACAGGTCGTAGACCAGTTTCAGGATCGACACCTCGTTGTACCAGCCGCGATTGGTCGAGGTCGTACGCTCGCTCTCGAGGTCGATGTCGAAGCCGGTGAGCTGGCCATTGCCGCCCCAGAAGGTGTCGCAATAGAGCGGGTTCGCGAGCCCGATGCCCGCCAGTGCCGTGGCGAAGCCTTCACCGAAGGCCACCCGCTTGTCGAGCCGGTCGCCGATACCGTGCGCGCCTCCGACGCTGTCGGAGCGCGAAAACTTGTCCTCGAAGTAGTGGCCCCACTCGTGGCCGATGACGTGATCGTCGAACTCTTCGGCATCGTCCCCCTCGCGCCCCAGCAGGAACAGCGCATCCAGGCCGCTGGCATAGAAGGACGTGCCGAGGTCGCCGCTGTCGATGTCGTCCAGGCGGCTGCCGGTGCCCCGGCTGGTGCCGTTCTCCGGGCTCCAGAACGCGTCGAGCGGCGGAAACGCCGTGGACGGGTTGGCGGCCAGTACGAGCTGCATCATCTGGTAGATCGTATCGAGCACCGCGAACGGAGCGGCAGCCCGCGGCTCGCCGTAGCCGGCGCCGGTCCAGCCGCTCGCGGCTACCAGGTCGCGCCGCAGGTTGATGCCCCCGGTATTGAAGCTCGTGCCGTCGAGGAAATACCTGGGACGATTCGCCAGCGCCGGCGGGTTGGGGTCGGCCGGGTCGACGACGTTGTTGCGCACCTCGACGTCCCAGGACGGCGTTCCTGACCGCTTGAGCTCGGATACGACGCGCACGAAGACGTTCGTGTCGGCGTCCAGCACGACCGAATAGGAGCCGTTCGCGTCGGTCGTCGTGGTCGCGAGCAGCGCGTTGCTGCCGGCGTCGAGGACCTGCAGGGTAGCGCCGCGCACGGGCCGCCGCTCGATTGCGTTGAAGTCGAGGCCGCGGCACAGCTCGTTGGGCGGCGGGAACTCGTACTGCACGGTGCCGGACAGGTTGACCAGCGCACCGGGCTCCTGGACCGTGACGACGATGTCGTCGCTGCCGATGCCGCCGCTGCCGTCAGCGACGCTCAGCCGGAACTGCAGCTCGATCGATACGCCCGGCGCGACGTCCGGGGCACTGAAACCGGCGAGCGCCTGCGACGCGTTCTGGATCGCGACCGTGGGACCGCCGACCTGGCTCCAGGCATAGCTCAGCGCATCGCCGTCGGGATCCGTCGCGGAACCGGAAAGCTGCACGCTGGACGATTCGACGACGACCATGTCGCTGCCGGCATTCACGACGGGCGGCCGGTTCGCGGCCGGCTCGCCGGACGTATCGCCGGATTGGTCGAGACAGGCGCCCAGCAGCAGCGGCAACAGGACAGCGCATCCGCGTCCCGCGCCCCGGCGTTGTCCTGTATGCCCGTTATTCGACATAACTGGTCGCACTCCTTGCGCTCGCTCCGGGCCTGCGTCTTGCGGCCGGACGTCCCTTGCCTTCGACGCGGCAGGCAAATCTGGGAACCACGCCCGCACGGTCCCGGGCAGTATTGCTAGAATCCGGAGGCCGTTTCGGGAGCTCAATCACAAAACAGGAAATCCGGCGGAATTCGCAATGAAAAGCAGATCGATACTGGTGACCGGCGGGGCCGGCTACATCGGCAGCCACGTGGTCCGGCAGCTCGGCGAGCAGGGAGAGACGGTCGTCACGCTCGATAACCTGAGTACCGGCTTTCGGGACGCGGTGACCAGCGGCGAACTCATTGTCGGCGATACCGGGGACGCGGCCTTGCTCGAGAAGATCTTCGGCCTGCACGCGATCGACACTGTCATGCACTTCGCCGCGCACACGGTCGTGCCCGAGTCGGTGGCGAACCCACTCAAGTACTACCGCAACAACACTGCGTGCAGCCGCACGCTGCTCGAGCTTTGCCAGAAGCACGGCGTGCGGCACATCGTGTTTTCTTCGACTGCCGCCGTCTACGGCATCCCGGAAGGTGGGCGCGCCGCCGAGGACGCGCCCACCCGGCCGATCAACCCCTACGGCACGTCGAAACTGATGACGGAGTGGATGCTGCGCGACCTGGCCGCGGCCGGCGGGCCGCGCTACGTCGCGCTGCGCTACTTCAACGTCGCCGGTTGCGAACCATCCGGGATCATCGGCCAGTCGACGCCGAAGGCCACCCTTCTGGTCAAGGTGGCCTGCGAGGCAGCCACGGGCCGGCGCGACCACGTCAGCATATTCGGCACGGACTACACGACGCCCGACGGCACGGGCGTCCGCGACTACATCCACGTCGAGGACCTGGCCAAGGCGCATCTCGATGCCCTGCGCTACCTGCGTGCCGGCGGCGACCCGCAGACACTCAATTGCGGTTACGGCCACGGCTACAGCGTCCGCCAGGTGCTCGACGCCGTCGCACGGGCCAGCGGGGCACCACTGAAAGTCGTCGAGGAACCGCGCCGGGCCGGCGACCCGCCGTCGCTGGTCGCAGTCGCTGAGCGTGTCCGCGAAGTCCTCGGCTGGGAACCCCGTTACGACGACCTGGACACGATCGTCCGGACGAGCCTCGCCTGGGAGCGGAAGATCGCGGCCCGGGACCCGTCCGCGTACTGGGCGGCCTGAGAGCCGCCCGAGAGCCGGCTGCAGACCGCGGGTCGGCCAGCGTCGCCAAATACAGACGGTTCGCAACCCTTGGCCGCGGCGCAGTGATAGACTGCCCCGATGAAATTCCGCCGACCAAGGACCCTTAACGGCCTGATTCTGGTGGGCTTTGGCCTGGTCGCCCTGCCCCTTTTGACGGCCGTGCTGTGGGCCCTGTTCAATCTCGACCGCCTCGCCGAACAGAGCGAGCGGCTGGTCCTGACGGGCATCTCGGCGGTGGAGCAGAATCGCCTGCTCGCCGAACAGGTCGGCTCGCTCGAGCGCGTGTCGCGCCAGTACGTCGTACTGCGGAATCGCGACAGTCTCGCGCTGCTGCAGGGCGACCTGGCCAACATCGAGCAGACGCTCGATGTGCTGGGGCCTATCGCGGAACAGGCCGGGGCCGACCCGCTGCTGGTGTCCATACGAGGCGACATGAGGGCCGCCGTCGGCGCGCTGGGCGCCGCGGAACTCACCGAGGCCGCCGCCGAGGCCGCGATCGCGCGTTTTGCGACCGTACGCCAGGACGTCCGCGATCTGACCACAATCCTGAACCGTCACATCGACGATGGCCTGAGGGCGCTGCAGGAAAGCACCCGCCGGGCGCAGGAGGTCTCGGCCTGGCAGACCGTGGCGCTGGTACCCGGCACCATACTCCTCGTCCTCTTCTTCACGCTGCTGGTCGCCCGGCCGATCCGGCAGATCGACACCGCGATCAGCCAGCTGGGCAAGGGCGGCTTCGCGAAGAGCATCGAGATCGGCGGTCCGCGCGACCTCGAACGCCTCGGCCGCCAGCTCGAATGGCTGCGCATCCGCCTGCTGGAACTCGCACAGGAGAAGAACCGGTTCCTGCGCCACATGTCGCACGAATTGAAGACGCCGCTCGCGAACATCCGCGAGGGCACGGAGCTCCTGATGGACGGCGCCGTCGGCGAGCTGAAGCCCGAGCAACGCGAGGTCACCGATATCCTGCGCACGAACGGCCTCAGGCTGCAGCACCTGATCGAGAACCTGCTGAGCTTCTCGGCCTGGCAGACGAAGAGCGAGGTGCTGACGCTGGCCGACTTCCCGCTGCGCGCGCTGGTCATCTCGGTCGCGAAGGCGCAACGCCTCGCGCTGAAGTCCGCCCGGATCCAGTTGAAACTGGACGTCGAGGACTTCTCCGTCACGGCCGACCCCGACAAGATGCGCACGGTGCTCGACAACCTGCTGTCCAACGCGCTCAAGTTCACGCCCACGGGCGGCATCATCACGATCCGCGCCCGCGACGAGGAGCGGCGTTTTGTGCTGGAGTTCGCCGACACCGGGCCCGGGATCCCCGAACATGAAAGGCCCCGCGTGTTCGAGGCCTTCTTCCAGGGCGGCCGCGAGCAGGGAGGCTACGTCGGGGGCACGGGCATCGGGCTGTCGGTCGTGCTCGAGTGCGTCCAGGCGCACGGCGGCACGGTCGAACTCGTCGAGTCGGACGAGTTCCCGGGTGCCCACTTCCGGATCGTCATCCCGCAACAGCGGGCGACACAGGAACCACGGATGGCTGCCAGTGCGTAACGAAGCAATGACAAGCCGGGCACGTCAAATCATTGCGCTGATCCTGCTCGGCGGGTTCGTGACCGGCTGCGCGCAGACCGAAGACTGGCTGCGCGGCCGCCGCACCGCGACGCCATCGGACCCGGTGATTCTCGGCGCGCCCTCGGCCGACAGCTACCTGCAGGATCTGCACGCGCTGGCGACCGGCGACCCGTACACGCAGGTGGAGATATTCTCGGACGCGGAGTCCGCTGCCCGGCTCACGCCGGGCCCGTCCACCGAGCTCCGCTTCGCGCTGGTGCTGGCCACGCCCGGGCATGCCGAAACGGACCCGCAGCGGGCCCAGAGCATGCTGCGGGAGATCCTGTCGCAGACGGAACTGCTGACCACCGCCGAGATCGCCCTCGCTACGATCACGCTTCGCAGCGTCGAGGAACGCCTGACGCTCGACGCCGAATCGAGGCGGCTCCGGGCGGAGAACGCACAGGCCCGCACGACCGAGACCGATGCACTAGCCCGGCGCATCGCGACGGTGGAGGCCGAAAACCGGGACCTGCGCGAGCAGCTGACCGAGGCCGAGCAGAAGCTCGAGGCCATCATGTCGATCGAGCGCTCTCTGCGCGAGCGGTCCGACAACCCGAATTGACCATCCGCGCAGATTAAGACAAATCGACGCCGAACAGCGATAATAGGCGGCCCGGCACCGAACCCGGACACCCTGCACATGGCAACCAAGAAAACCGCATCCAAAGGCAAGATCCTGCTGGTCGACGACGATCCCGGCCTGCTCCGGCTGCTGTCGATCCGGCTCCGGGCGGAAGACTACGAGGTCGAGGCCGTCGAGAGCGCCGAGAAGGCGCTGGGCGTGCTGGGCCGCTTCCGGCCCGAACTCGTGATCACCGACCTGCGCATGGACAAGATGGACGGCATCGGGCTCCTGAAGGAGCTGCAGACGCGCGCGCCCGGTCTGCGGGTCCTGATCATTACCGCCCACGGTACGATCCCCGACGCGGTCACCGCCACCCAGAGCGGCGCGTTCGGCTTCCTGACGAAGCCGATCGACAAGGACGAGCTGATGGAAACCGTCGAGCGCGCGATCAAGGTGTCCGGTACGCCCGACGTCGACGAGGACTGGTGCTCCGAGATCGTTACCCGCAATGCCGCGCTGAAAGAAGTCCTGGCCCAGGCCAGGATGGTCGCGGCGACGGATGCGCGCGTGCTGATCACGGGAGAGAGCGGCACCGGCAAGGAGCTGCTGGCGAAGGCGATCCACCGCGCGAGCGCCCGCTGCAACAAGCCCTTCGTCGCCATCAATTGCTCGGCCATGGCGGAGAACCTGCTCGAGTCCGAACTGTTCGGCCACGAAAAAGGTGCATTCACGGGCGCGACCCGCTCGCACAAGGGCCTGTTCCAGTCGGCCGAGGGCGGCACGCTGCTGCTCGACGAGATCGGGGACATGCCGTTGCCGCTGCAGGTAAAGCTGCTGCGCGTGCTGCAGGAACACCAGGTGCGGCCGGTCGGCAGCACCGAGGCCGTGCCGGTCGACGTCCGGGTCATCTCCGCCACGCACCGCGACCTGACCGAACTGATGCAGCAGGGCGAGTTCCGCGAGGACCTGTTCTATCGCCTGAACGTCGTCAACATCCACATGCCGACACTCGACGAGCGCCGCGAGGACATCCCGCTGCTGGTATCCCACTTCCTGCAACAGATCGCGCGCGAAGGCGGCCAGGAGCGCAAGGTGTACGCGCCCGAGGCAGTCGAGCTGATGGTGACCGCGGACTGGCCGGGCAACGTCCGCCAGCTGTACAACATCGTCCGGCAGAACGTGGCCCTGTCGCGCTCGCCGGTGATCTCCGGCGAACTCGTGCAGGCCTCGCTGGGCGAGCACGGCGGCAAGCTCGCGTCTTTCACCGAGGCCCGCGACGAGTTCACGCGCAATTACCTGACCCAGATCCTGCAGATCACGCAGGGCAACGTGAGCCAGGCGGCGCGACTTGCAAAACGCAACCGCACCGACTTCTACAAGCTGCTGTCGCGCCACAACCTGAACCCGGATACGTTCAAGACGCGCTGAGCCGGATGACAGGCATCGATCGCGCGCAAGGCGCGCTCCTGCAGGTGCTGCTGAACACCGCGCCGCTCCCGTAGGAGCCCGACCCGCGGGCGACCGGTGCATGACCCTGGCATCGATCGCGCGCAAGGCGCGCTCCTAGACCGTGCTGTTAGACACCGCGCCGTCCCCTGTAGGAGCCCGCCCCGCGGGCGATCGGTGCATGACCGCGTCACCGGTCGACGGCGAACCCGGTAATGACATTCGCGCAACGCCGTTCTACCCTTCGGTCTCACGCTCCCGCAAGGACCCGACCGGTGACCCGACGCCTGCCCTGCCTCGCACTGCTCGCCGCGCTGGCCTTCGTTCGCCCTACAGACGCCCACCACTCCTACGCGGCCGAGTTCGACAGCAGGAACCCGCAGACGATCGAGGGCGTGGTCCGCGAAGTCTGGTTCAAGAACCCGCATATCCGTTATTACGTCGCCGTCGAGGGCGAGGACGGCACGGAGGTCGTCTGGGACACGCGCGGCCTCTCCCCGGTCAAGCTGGTCAGGGACGGCTGGACGAAGGACACGATCCGGGTCGGCGACCGGATCAAGCTGTACGGCCATGTCGGGCACACCAACAAGACGATCATGTCGATCATCGAGGTCACGCTGCCCGACGGGCGCGTGCTGTCGTCGCGCTCGGTCGCCTACGACATCACGAAGGAAGACTGAGTGCGATCCCGCCCGTTCCCGTTGCTCGCCGCCCTGCTGCCGCTGCAGGCAGGAGCCGACGGCTTCGAGGGCCGCTGGCTGATTACGATCGACGCGCCGGGCGTGGTGCCCTACGAGGCCCAGCTCGACCTCGAACGCGACGGCGAGACCTGGCGCGCCTGGGTCGAGAACGGCCCGGCGCCGGTAGCGATCGACGGCGAGCGTATCGAGCTCAGGGTCGACAGCCGCGACCGGCAGGGTTTCCGTTTCGAGCGCCTGCTGGTAGGCCGCCTCGAGGATGGCGGCATCGCCGGCACGGTCACGATGCTCGGCCTGATCGAGACGGCGGCCGAAAACGGGGAGAACGGCTCGGCTTGGCGCGCCGTACGAATGGACGGCCTGCCGGCGCGCGATTCCTCGGGCTACACGCTGCGCGACTACGAGGGCGCCTGGGCCGCGATCCGCGGCCGGGATGTCCGCAAGTACACGATGGACCTGACGCCAAAAGGGGCCGGGTGGGTCGCCGCCTACGACGCCCGCATGGACGAGCCGCAGAAGCGCTGCGTCTCGCCGGGCCTGGTGGCCGCCGTGACCTGGATGTTTCCCTTCGAGGTCATCGTCAGCGAGCGCCGCAACCGGCTGACGCTGATGTACGAGGCCTTCAACCTGTACCGGCGCGTGTTCCTCGAGCAGGACGAGATGCCGGAGTTCTACCCGGAGTCGTCGATGGGCTACTCGCGGGGCCGGTTCGAGGACGGTGAGCTGGTCATCGAGACCACGCTGCTGTCGCACAACACGCGCGACTTCAACGGCGAGCCGGTCTCGACCGACACCCGCATCGAGGAGCGCTACTACCTGACCGAGGACGGCCAGCGCCTCAACGTCGTGATGACGATGCACGATCCCGGGAACTACGAGCGGCCGCCGATCCGCCGCCGCGCCTGGGACCGCAACGACGAGGCCGTGATCTACCCGTTCGAATGCGACCCGGACTCGTTCTTCCGGCAGCTGTTCAGCGAAGGGCTGATGCAGGACTACATCGACCGCTCGCACATGCGGCCGTGAGATGTTGGCGTCCGGGTGGGGTCGCGGGTCAGGGCCCGCTCCCACAGAGAGCGCAGTTCTTGTGGGAGGCCGTCCCGACGGCCGACTCTAGTCTTCCCCGACGACATTGCGCTTGGAATACGCCTCGGCCGACAGGCCGTATTTGTTCAGGAGGTCGTACAGCGTCGGGCGCGTCACGCCGAGTTCTTCGGCGGTCCGCGAGATGTTGCCGTAATTGCGCATCAACGCCATCCGGATGGCACGCGATTCGGCGTTTTGCCGCACCTCGCGCAGGTTCAGCGACTCGGGTTCGGCGTCGCCGGCCGGCAGACCGAGGTCCATGGCCGTGACCTGCTTGCCCTCCGCCATGATGACGGCGCCCTTGATCTTGTTCTCCAGCTCACGCACGTTGCCGGGCCACTTGTAGGCCTCGATCGCATCGCAGGCGTCCTTGCTGAAGCCATTGATCGGCCGCCCCTGTTGCTTCGCGAACTTGTTCAACAGCGTGCGCGCGAGGATCAGGCGCCCCTCGTCGCGGTCCCTGAGGGGCGGGATATCGATCGTGATCTCGCTGATGCGGTAATACAGGTCCTCGCGGAACATGCCCTGGTCGATGAGCTGCACCGGGTTCTGGTTCGTGGCGCAGACGACGCGCACGTCGACGGAGATTTCCTCCCGCCCGCCGACGCGCTCGATCACGCGCTCCTGCAGGAAGCGCAGGAGCTTCGCCTGCAGCGCCATCGGCATGTCCCCGATCTCGTCGAGGAACAGCGTGCCGTGGTGCGCCATCTCGATCTTGCCGGGCGTCTGCTTGACGGCGCCGGTGAACGCGCCCTTCTCGTAGCCGAACAGCTCGGACTCCAGCAGGTTCTCCGGGATCGCCGCGCAGTTGATCGCGACGAAGCGGTTCTCCCCGCGCGGGCTCAGCCGATGCAGTGCGCGCGCCAGCAGCTCCTTGCCGGTGCCGCTCTCGCCGAGCAGCAGCGTCGAGACGTTGGTCGGCGCGATCTTCTCGATCATGCGGCAGACGTGACGCATGCCATCGCTCGCGGCAACAATGCCGTCGAGAGGCGAATCGCCCGCCAGAGACTGCAGGCGTCGGTTCTCGGCCTCCAGCTCGCCCATGTTGAAAGCCCGGTCGACGATCAGCTTCAGCGTGTCGGTATCGACCGGCTTCTGGTAGAAGTCGTAGGCGCCGAGCGCGACCGAGCGCAGCGCGTTCTGCTGGTCGCCGTGGCCGGTGACGACGATGACCTTCGTATGCGGGGACAGGCGCAGAATGTCCTGCAGCGTCGCGAGACCCTCCTCGACCCCTTCGGGCTGTGGCGGCAGACCGAGGTCCTGCAGCACGACGGCCGGCTCGTGGCGGCGGAGCTCGTTTATTGCCGAGGTCCGGTCCTCGGCGGTGACGACCTCGTAGCCGTCGAAGCACCACTTCAGCTGGTTCAGGAGCCCGGGATCGTCCTCGACGATCAGGAGTTTTCGGCCGTCCTCGGTCACTTCTGTCCTTTGGTTTGTGTTTCGCCCGCGAATGGGGAATGGTGCCACGACGCGGCTGCAAAGTGCAGCGCGCTGGGTCACACCGCTGGCCGGTAATCGAGCCATGTCGCCCGTGCCACCGGCAAGCAGCGCGTTCCGTCGGCCGTCAGGACGGCCTGCCCACAGTATGCTACGCCCTGCCTACGTGGGAGCGGGTCCTGTCCCGCCACACGAGCCGTACGCCGACCCGTCACCCCAGGATCGGCATACGCATTTAATGCAATTGCGAATCGTTATCATTTAGATTACGGTAGCGCCAGGCTGGCAACGTCACACTCGCAGGAGCTACAGGAATGACAGCAACACCAGCGACACACGGCCTCGTCATTGCATTGCTGGGCGTTACAGGCGCAACGGCGCACGCCAAGGATACCGCCGGAACGGGTACCCACGAAGATCTCCTTGACGAAGTCACGATCATCGGCGACAAGCGGGACATCCGGGACGTGGCCGGCTCGGCTCACGTCGTCAACCAGGAGCAATTGCAGGAGTTCCTCGCCGCCGACGTCATGCGCGTGCTGCGCACGGTGCCCGGCGTCTACGTGCAGGAAGAAGACGGCTTCGGCCTGCGACCGAACATCGGCATCCGGGGCTCGGGCCTCGACCGCAGCTCGCGCATCGCGCTGCTCGAGGACGGCGTGCTGATCGCGCCGGCCCCGTACGCGGCCTCCTCCGCCTACTACTTCCCGACCCAGCGGCGCATGCACGCGGTCGAGGTGCTGAAGGGGCCGGCCGCGGTCGCCGTCGGCCCGCGGACGATCGGCGGCGCCGTCAACCTGATCTCGACGCCGATCCCGGACGCCTACGGCGGTTATGCCGACCTGCGGGTCGGCGACAACTCGGCCACGGACGCCCACCTGAACGTCGGCAACCGCGGCCAGCGCTTCTCGTGGCTCGTCGAGACGGTCCAGACGGAGTCCGACGGTTTCAAGTCGATCGACGGCCCCGACGGGCGCCGCATCAACGAGACCGGCTACGACATCGCCGACTACATGGTCAAGCTGCAGCTCGACAGCGACCCGACGTCCCGCTACTACCAGAGCCTGCGCTTCAAGGGCGGCTACACCGACCAGGTCTCGGACGAGACCTACCTCGGCCTGACCGAGGACGATTTCCGGGCGGACCCCTACCGCCGCTACGCCGCCTCGGCGGGCGACGTCTTCAACGGCGAGCACGAGCAGCTGCAGCTGACCTACGTGATCGAGTCCGAGGGCAGCTGGCGCGGCGAAATCACCGCCTACCGTAACGACTTCAAGCGCGACTGGTTCAAGATCGACTCGGTCGGCGGCGAAGGGATCGCCGACGTGCTCGACGACCCCGAGACCTACGCGCTCGAGTACGGCTACCTGACCGGCAGCACGAGCCCCGACGACGCGATCGTCAAGCGCCATAACAACCGCACCTACTACTCGCAGGGCGTCCAGGCCGAGATCGGCTGGGACTTCGACTTCGACGGCGTCGACCTGGCGCTGACGACCGGCGTCCGCGTCCACGAGGACGAGGAAGACCGCTTCCAGAGCGACGATCGCTTCCGGATGGAGGACTCGGCGCTGGTGCTGACGAGCGTCGGCGCGCCGGGTTCGCAGTCGAACCGCGTCGGCCGCGCAGAGGTCACGTCGTACTTCGTCAACACCGAGATCCAGGCCGGCCGGTGGATCCTGACGCCGGGCGCGCGCTTCGAAGACATCGACATGACGCGGCTGGACTACTCGACGTCGGACCCGGACCGCGGCGACGGTCCGACCCGCGTCCGGACCAATTCCGCCTCGGTGCTGATCCCGGGCATGGGCGCGCTCTACCAGCTTTCCGACAACTGGCGCGTGCTCGGTGGCGTCCACCGGGGCTACAACCCGCAGGCGCCCGGCAGTTCGGCCAGCGAGGAAGAGAGCCTGAACCTCGAGTTCGGCTTCCGCTACGGCAACAACGGCACCAGCCTCGAGGCCATCTGGTTCGTCAACGACTACGACAACCTGGTCGGCACGGTGACCGCGTCGACCGGCGGCGGCGGCGAGATCGGCGACCAGTTCGACGGCGGCGAAGCCACGGTCAGCGGCCTGGAGCTGAATGCCGGCTACGGCAGCCTCGCTTTTGCGAACGGCCGATACCGGCTGCCGCTCACGCTGCAGTACACGTGGACCGCGGAGTCCGAGTTCAAGACCGGCTTCGAGAGCGAGTTCGAGCCCTGGGGCGACGTGGAAGCCGGCGACGAGCTGCCCTACATCCCCGAGCACCAGCTGCGCGCCACGGCCGCGCTGGAGCACGACAGCTTCGCGGTCAACTTCTCGGCCAACTACGTCGGCAGGATGCGCACCGTCGCCGGCCAGGGCCCCTACGTGCCCTCGGAGACCGTCGAGTCGCACACGGTGTTCGACCTCGTGGGCCGCTGGCACTTCACCGACAGCCTGAGCGCCTACGTCAAGGTCGACAACCTGTTCGACGAGGTTTACGTCGCGGCGCGGCGGCCGGCAGGCCTCCGGCCGGGGCTCGACCGCACGGCCTACGTGGGGATCTCGTACCGGTTGTAAGAGCCCGCGTTATGGGAGGCTGTTCTGGCGGCCGATAACCCCGAGTCGCGGGCCAGCTCCCGCTCCCACAAATCACCGACTCCTGTGGGAGGCCGTCCTGACGTCCGACGTCGTTGTACCCAGCAGAGGGCCCGCGCGCACGAACGCGCTCATCGGCCGCCTGGTTAGGCCGATCGCGAAGGAAAGGCCACAAAAGAAAACGCCCGCCGGGCAACCGACGGGCGCTTTTTCTGCGCAGAAGAGTCGTCTTGAGCTAGTGGCGTTGCTTACCTAAAACGTCCGGGTCGCCGTATTCGAGAACGAGCTTTCGACGCCGGCGGCATTGAACGCCGTGGCCACGAACTCATAGGACCCCGCCGTCAGGTTCTCGACCGTGTACGACGCAATTCCCGGCGTGTTGATCGTCACCGAGTTCGGGTAACCCCCACTCGCGGGCAATGTACGCCAGTAAATCCGGTAGCCCGCAAGATCTATAAGCGTCGAACCGTCCTCGTTCTGGGTCGGCGGCGTCCAGGTCAGCGTCGTCGTGAACGTTCCGACCTGGGTGACATTTATCGCAAAGCGCGGTAACGACGCCGAGGCCTGCCCGTCGCTCACCGAGATCAGGATGCTGCTGTAACTACGGACGTCGCCCAGCGTCGGCTGCCCTGACAGCGCCCCGGTCGCCGGGTCGAAGCTTGCCCACCCCGGCATATTCTCGATACGGAAGGTCAGCGCATCGCCATCGGGATCCATCCCGTTCGGCGTGAACGTGTATATATCGCCGACTTTCACCGTCGTAGACGGGATACCGGTGATCTGCGGTGCCGCATTACCGCTTGGGGGCGGCGGCGCTTCGTTCTCGGTCGTGTCTTCCCCGCTACTCAGGCAGCCGGACAATGCCAGCGCCACGCCCATACCGGCGATGAATTGGACAAATCGGTTCCTTCCCACGATACCTTCCATTGCATTACTCCTGCGGCTATGTCGTGGCAGCTCAGTCGAACAGGAGTTCGTGGGACGCGGGGCGCGATCACGCCCCTCTACCGATGACTCGCTGGCGGCGCGATTCGTCGTTGAACCATTCCGCTGCTGCACTGGCAGCCCCGCTATCGTTGACCAAAGGCCATTAGACCGGAGGCTTTGCGTCCCAGCCTTTCGACTGGTTTGCCCTGATTTCAGTGTTCGTGGAACAGGGTAACACCGATCAAAAACGGAAAGACATGTCGAAAAACTGCGACAAGCGAAATTTGTGAACTGGTTAACGTTTGGCTTCATTGCTCTGCATGTTCCAGGCAAAACAGTCCTCGGGGTCAGAACGCGTGCTCGCTTCTTGGTGTTGTTGTTGGGTCAGGCGGTATAGCCGCGGTCTTGACCACCTGACCGTTGGAATTGATGAACGGATCAGGATCCAGACCGGCAGCCCCGCTGTCTTCGATTTTCATCGACGGACCGTTGGCTTTGCGCTCCAGCCGAGTGGTTGGATTGCCTCTATTTGGTTACACGATTACATCGCCCTTATGCCCGGTAACAGCCAGCATCGCGACGGGAGCAACGCTAACACGCTGAACAATTAAAAAAAAACTGTCTGCGAATGCAGACCTGTACTTCACAATTGACGTTCGGTAGTCGGCTTAAGTTTTTGCCAGGCTTTTGAAAATTCCGCCGGGCATGCTCCCGAATCACCGGACGAAGCCACCGGGTCATAGAAAAAAAATTTATGGGTTCCCGACAAATTGCACGCGCTGCATTGCCCGATGCCCAAATAGTCACCCCTGCTACAGTGAACAGCGGCTGTGCTGGCCAACCAGCAGCAGCCCCGTACCCCGGTTGTTCACCGGGTTGTTTCGGATTATACGTAATGCTATTGACAATCATTCTCATTTGCACTCAAATAAGGACAGGTAAACGGAGACACGGGCAACGCATGTACGTCTGTATCTGCAAATCGGTGACCGATCGCGACATTCGCAGGGCCGTTGCCAGCGGCGTGATGACGCTCGATGAACTGCGAAATGCCCTCGGCGTTGCCTCCGGTTGCGGCACTTGTGCTGACACGGCCCAGATAATCTTGTTCGAGGCCAGTAGCCGGCGGGTCGACCCCGTCGTCTATGCGCCCTCCGCCGCCTGACGATTTCGACCGAGACTGAAACGCCAGGCCCCGCTGTGCGGGGCTTTTTTTTCGGCCGATAAAATAACTAATAATCAATAACTTATGTAACTCCCTACGTCGGCCAGATTTACACTCGTCGCTCGCTCCGGTCGCACGTCTCTGATTTCTAGCCAGTTCTGGGTTGGCCCGCATGTTGCAACGCAATAAAAACTCCGCGCGGCCGCATGGCCGTGATGCAAGACCTGAACAAGGACGCAAGAATGAGACGTTGCATCGGTTCCCCGATGGCAGGCTTGTGTCTCGCCATGGCCATAGCGTTGCCGGCATACGGCGACCCCATCGTTGTTACCTTTCCTACCGGTGACCCGGACGACCCGCTGGGCGGCTTCGACATGACCGAGTTCGCCGAGCCGGGGCCGGCGGGCATGACCGCCGACTTGGCCACCTCCCCGATCGACGGAGAGGTTCTGTTCATGCAGTACGGGGGCACGACGCCCCTCGAGATGCTGATCGAGGAGCCGTACTGGTGGGAGTGGGACCACGGCAACGTCTATACCACGCACGTCAGTTGGGTCGAGCTGATCATGCCGGCCAATACCCGGGCGTTTTCGTTCTACGTCGGCGCGAGCTTCACCGGCCGGGGCTGGATAGAGGCCTACGACAGCAGCGGCGACTCAACTTATCAAAGCTTTAGCCTCGCGTCCGGCGATACACCGGGTTTTGGCGTCTATGTCGGCGACGCGTGCTCCTCCATCACCAAGGTCATTGTCGAGCCCTACCGTTGGGGAATCGGAAACTTTGCAATCAACCAGGATCCGTGCGTGGCGGTCCCGGAACCGGGGCCAATCGGCCTGCTGGGCATTGGTTTGCTCGCGCTGGCGGCGACGCGGCGCTACCTGAAGCCGGCCGCTGCCTGATAGCGCTACCGAGCCTGCGCCCTCGTTTGGAGGGCGGACACCAGGCCCCTTTTCCTTTTCCAGGCCCGAGCGATCGGGTCCGAAGTGTGCAGTGTGCCATACAGCCGGCTGCTGGTTCGGGTTGCGATGATCCGACTATCGCTTATTATGGTTGTCCGATCCAGTGACAATCCGGAGTTCCGAACATGAAAGGCGACGCGACCGTCATCGAGCACCTGAACCGTGTGCTGAAAAATGAACTGACTGCCATAAATCAATACTTCCTGCATTCCAGAATGCTCAAGGACTGGGGCATGACGAAGCTCGGAGAGAAGGAACACGAAGAGTCTATCGACGAAATGAAGCATGCCGACGAAGTCATCGAGCGCATCCTGTTCCTCGAAGGTCTGCCGAACTTGCAGGATCTCGGCAAGCTGCGCATCGGCGAAAACGTCGAGGAGATGTTGCGCTGTGATCTCGATCTCGAGATGGATGCCATCCCGGATCTGAAAGCAGCGATCGCCTATTGCGAGAAAATAAAGGATTTCGTAAGTCGTGAGCTATTCACGTCCATCCTGGAGTCCGAGGAAGAGCATGTCGACTGGCTGGAGACCCAGATCGACTTGATCGCGAAACTGGGCCTGCAAAATTATGTCCTTTCACAGACTTAGAAATTCGATCACCGACCTCGCGATGCACAAACAACACAGATAATACCAACGAATCCACTGCCTGATGCTTTTTTGGGCTGTAGTCACTGTTCATAGCAAAAACCCATTCGCAATACGTCATAGCGCTCGCCGTCGATCAATACCTCTTTCGACAACACGCCTTCTACCCGAAATCCTATGGACTCGTTCAATTGAATGTTGCGTATGTGTGTTTGCAATGTACTCACATAAATTTTCTGCAAGTTGAGTCGCTGGCCTCCATATTCAATCCAGAGGCGAGTCGCTTCTTCCGCCAGACCTTTTCCCCGCGCAGACTTATCGCCAATAAGCTTTCTTAGTTCGGCGCGACGCTGATTCTTGTCAATATCGAGAAAGGCCACAGCGCCAATCGGTCTATCGTCTTGAAATACGATACCCACTTCATTGGCCGAATTGCGTAATAACCCTTTTAGGTCAGTTCGTTGTGCCGTCGCGCTGGAAAGAAGGAAATGCTTTCCGTACGCATCTCCGATCCAAGTCGAAATTAGCGAAAAATCTCCAACGGGGTCGGCTCGGCGAATTTCCAACCTCTTGGATCGCAAAGGGAAGGAAGCTACGTACATCACACCGAAGTCGATGACTGGCGCCGAAGCGGGTGCTACCTGAGTAGCCTCAATACCCGTAGACAGGTCCATCAACTCATTAATGAGCCGTACGATGTCGAGTTGACGAAATCCATAGCGGTGACTTTCGGCAAATATAGTTCGAGCGAAAGCTTTTATTGTGTCGAGCGGTATTTCCGGCGGCATAAAGATTCAGTTTGGACGCATCTCCAGCCTCGAGCATAACGTGATTCGGAAGATTCACCAATCACTGACAGTATCCTGGCAATTCGAGCCATGCGACATATAGGATTTCTCTGGCTTGGAGGTCACCCGATGCCGAGCCGCTCAGCCTCAGAGTCTCTGGCCTTCGTCGGTCATTTCGGCCGTGTATTCCCCCGGGCGTCCGATGATCGAGACCTTTTAGGATCACCTCTCATTACAATCGATCCGTCAGGTGTCCAGCTTCTTCCTCGCATCGGCGAGTGAGGTGAACCAGTGGACGTATGGGCACTCGTCTCGAAGGCCACCATTGAATGACGTGAAGTGCTCATTGTCCGCCGGCTTGCCGAGTCGTGAGAATTCCAATTACACCTTTTGCGTATAGGCCCGAAGATCGACCTGACGCGACTGGAACTCGCCGCCGATTGCGCAGTAGATCCGTTGCGGTGCACCGCGTGTCGCGGCAATCCCGGACAACATCCGAACTATATCCATGAATCGCAAGGCGCGCCCGGCGTCAATCGCCAAGCATTCTCGCGTACACAAATCGACGACCGTCAAGAACCGGATGCGTCGGCCATGAAGGAATTGATTAGCTATGAAGCCCCCGCTCCAGGCCTCGTTGGCCCGGCGCGCAAGACGCGTGGGCGGCCGTCGATGTGCCGCTCTGACATTCCGACGCGGCCGCCGTGACTGGAGCTGCAGAACCAACTCGCAGTACAGCCGCTGAGCGCGCTTGTGGTTGATCCGCGAGCCCTCGCGCCGCTGCAGGACGTGAACATGCTTGCATCCGTATCGGACACGTGCCTCCGCAAGCTCATTGATGCGACGCTTTGGCGCATTCTGCGGCGGCCGACGAGACTTAGACCACTACACCGATCTCGGCTGGCCTACGACGACGACACAGACCCGCCTTTCGCTGACGCCGTAATGACTGCGTAAATAGACCATCGCCTCGCGCCGCTGTGGCGCGTTCGCCATTTTTTTGCAATGTCCGTCAACATCGTCTTGTCAGGATTCAATTCCGCGACGATCTTCTTGAGCTTCGCGTTCTCCTCGCGCAGCGGCCGGAGGTCGCGCACCTGCCCCGGCTTGAGCCCACCGAATCCCTTCTTCCACCTAAAGAATGCCTGCTTGGCAATGCCGAGCTTCCGCGCGATATCAGTAGCCGGCGTTCCCGGCTCGTGCTGATTGACCGCCGCCATGATCTGCTCTACCGAGTACCGCGTCTGCTTCATGGCAAAGTCGCCTCTCAAGCTTAAATCCTGCCAGAAAGTCTCGGTTCGAATGCTCGATTTACCGGGCTCCCCTCATGATTCGCGATATTCTGGGCCGCCAACTGGATACGCTACGCCGGTTCTGGAGTGACAGCAAAAAAAAGCCGCTTCAGCAGAAGCGGCTTTCGATTTTTGATGTCGCGCGGGATGCCGAGTTCGAAGTCGACTATCGAGTGCGCCGCCTTGACATGCCGAAACCGAGAAGGCCTATGCCGAGGAGCGCCAGGGAACCCGGTTCCGGCACCCGAACGTCGTTGCCGCTCCAAATCGCGATATTCGATATCGCACCGCCCCTGGGCCAAAATCCTGTCAGGACGATGGACATCATTCCATCCCACCCGGTGATGTCGAACACATAAAGGGACGGTGAGTGATTGCCGTCCTTTACGGTCAGGTAGCATTCCTCGCTGCAATCGATGACGTCGCCCTCGAGCCAAACGATCGTCGCATCCTGGGGGTCCGTGGGCTCGTTCTCGTAGGTCGTTACGTAATCGCCAGCGAACGGGCCCGAATCGGCTCCGCCGACCTCGGATTTGTATTGCTCAAACAGGTTCGTCTCGGTACCAACGAGCTGTTCAATGGCATCACCGTCCGGTTGGCGATTCACATCTGAGGTCCAGCAATTGACACCAATCTGGCAATCGGCAGGCGACAGGTTCAGGTCGGCTTGCGATACGGACGCCAGCCCGAAACCGACAAGAAGCACTATTATTTTAGCTACCCTATTCATTTCTCTTGTCCTTCAAATTTTCTTTTCAAGTTATTCGGCCTTCCAGCGATTCCGCGGGTTCCAATTTCCGCGAGTACCGTGGCGTCCCTTGTCCTTTGCTAGATTATGAGCAATATCTATGCCAAAAGCTTCTTATCCTTATTTTTCAATATGTTAGAAAACAGCCGTCAAAGGACATGCAGCTTCGCCTCGCGCCATCGTAAAAACAACCGACACGTGATCACCAGCCCACAGCAGCCCAAATTGACCTGCGTTACCGGCCAAACCACTTCCCGAGGCCCGACTGTCGCGTCACCTTATGGCCCGTATGCCATATCCACAGGTGCGGCGGAAGCCTAATCCAACTTGCTCTTGCGGCAAGTAGCCACCGGCACATGGCGGTTTTGAGCGCCTGGCGATCAGGGTCCGATGGAAATAGGGCCTCCGGGACCAATAAGTCCATCAGAACACGCGCCGCCGGGTTCGGCCGGAAACCGGTTAGCGCCTCTTCTGCCGCCGCGGGAAGCTCCGTCCCTAGCCAGCCTTGACAATAGCGCAGGCTGTACCAAGCAGGGTGTGCCATGCCCAAAGCTCCGGCACGGTCGCAAAATCTTTTCCAGAAGGTCGCGTCGGCCCGTGCAAAAAAACCAAACAACAGGTGGACATCAACCAGGTCTCGAAGACTGTCAGCCAGGTCGTCACTGACCATCAGGTGCGCCATGGCATGCAGCACCATGTCAACGTCCGAAAGGACCTTGAATGGGGATCCATCAACCGGTTGCGCGCTTTCCAACAGGGGTTCAGCAGGCGGAGTCAATCGGCCGCGCCGAGGTAGTATCCGAAAATGAATATCGACCTCAACCTCGCGATCTGTGTGAACCAGCGGCGGTATTTCATGGGTCCATAGACGGTAGAATTTCTGGTCGTGTGCCGACAGCGGAGCGCCGCGCCAGCCTCGTTGGACCAAAGCACTTTCGACTCGCGCCAAATCCTGTTCGGGTACGAGCAGGTCCACATCCGCGAAATTTCTGCCCGGCACGTTCGGAAGGTTCTTTAACAAATAGGCGCATCCCTTCAACGCTACCAGGGGTACATCAATATCCGATAGTGCCCGTGCAATTCGATTCATTTCCCAGCGCGCAATTCTTGCTCGAGCATGCGCCACCGCAAGCGCCGACTCTAACTGGTCCCTTGCGGCAAATGGCAATTTCGCATAACCCGGCTGGTCGAAAAGACGTGCCCCGAGATAACCGAGCAGTTTGGCGCGACGCGCGAGGCGTAGCGCCATATCGCATTCCGTATCGCCAAGCTGCAACAATAAACTTGGTTCTCGAATCAATCCGCAGATCAATTCAATAAATTCGATTCTGGAAGGCCGGATCGAGATCATTTAGGTCAATCTGTCGAGAAATTGCACGGCCTCGGCAAGATTCGAATACGTCATTCGGAAGCATCTCACGCTCGAAATAAGTTGTCCGGCCGTCGTAAAACCGTCCTGACCCAACAAATCGTAGTTGAAGGCATTGGAAGCAAGCGCCATGAATGCCTCGCCTCGAGGCACCTCCGTGAAGTCCAAGTCACTCTCACGCTTCCACCGAGGGAAAACCAACCATGCCGGCACCACCTCCTCGTTTGCGCGTTGAACGCTATCCATGGGGGGACGCATATGTGCCACTGTTCCTTTACGCGTATTTTCGACAGGTGGACTTATGTAGGTGTCCGGCGCTAAACGGCGCATCAACTCGATCGACTCGTTCTTTAACGCCAGCGGCCGTGGCGCCGGAGTGAAGACACCGCTGCCCCGCCGGATCAGTCCGAATTCGTCCGACAATAACCGCCATCCTGCCAGTGCGAGGCCCGCACAAAGGGTTGTTTTGCCGAAGCCGGGCGCCGCCGGCAGCACCAATCCGCGGCCTCCACGCTCCAGCACGGCGGCATGCAGCATGAAAAAACAGTGGAAGCGAAGCGCTACGACAAGATTGATTCCCCACTCAAGTACGGCAGGTGCATGGGAGGCCGGCATATCGTCATGGGGACGCTGGCCGTCGACGGTGAATCGAACCATGCGCCGATGCCTTGCAATAAGACCCCTGCGCTGGCAAAGCTTGATGTGGAAATGATAGACGCTTGGGCTTTCGATAAGTGGGAAGTCCCGATACAACTCAAAAAGTGACGGTCGGAGCGCTTCCGCGTTCGATTGAATATGCGCATTGAAGGATCCCAATCGTAATCCAACGCCTGGATTGGCCAGTTTCTCGAAAAACTCGTCAGCGCCCAGGTAGGCTACTGTTGGCAGCGCGTTCCTCACGCTTCGATTTCTCTGTCGATCAGCCCAAGCTCTTCGAACCGCAACAAAATGCCTTCGAGTTGCCTTGAAATGTCCTCCAAAGAAGTATCGTAGTCATGGCCCGCCAGTTCTTGAGCTATTTCGTGCGTTGTCTTGGCGGTCAGGAGGATCTCCAGCAGGATCCGAACGCTTGATTCATTCAGAAAATGGGTCAGCCCCGAGGCCTTCTGATAAGCAACGTTTTGATCGCCCCACGAGCTTATTAGTAATCCGTCCGGATCTGCTGAGATCCAGCGAGCCGAGCGGACCTTGGCATCAGTGGTCACAGAAGAATTTCCTGAAATGCGAAATGCCTGATTGTAGCCGGTGTACGTGGTCAATACACCGACCCTATTGCAAGCAATAGATCCGAGGAGACGAGGACAAACGATTTGCAGAGGGTGGCTGAGGCGCCGAGGATCAAATATCAGTTATTGCGATCCCGCCCGCAAAAGATGCCAAAGCGGTTGCGGAAACAAGAATGCCCTTTGGTACGGTCACTTCTTTCCAACCGGAGTCCTTATACAAATATGTCCCGCCATCCCGGCACATCGTCGCTTCACTGACTGCGCTATTCGGGCTCGTGAAGTGCTCACGGTCCGTAATCGCATTAACCTTTGCGAAGGGCGGGTCTCCGACGTCATAAACCTGTCCACTACCGTCCGCAGGATAGACGGAATTCACGTCCAGACATAAAGTACGTCCGGCCGCATCGGTATACGCAGTGGTCGAGGCGCTAATAAGGTTGCTGGACCGTGCAAGTGCGGCACCACTCTGCAACGTAAGGATCGCAGGCATTGCGATAACCGTGCCCCGTAGGATGCTTCGGCGACTCACTCGTACCTCGTTGACAGCGCATCCGACCTGGTCGGATTCAGAGCTTACCGCTTTGATTTTGCTTGACATATTCTGGTCTTGGTACTTTTTGCTCGATTGAGTGAAGATATACCGTCTGCGGTTGTGATTTCAAACGGAGCGGTTCGGCTACGCTAACGTATGCGGTAGGAAAGCTGCAAGAATTGCGCCATAACCCGGAAGCCATTGTTATGATTATGCTTTCGGAGCAAACCTGCCAACAACAATCCCGGACTTGTATAGTATCTCGACAAAGTCGGCCCGCCCTGTGCCCACGGTACAGATTGCCACGCCAATGCAGGCGAATTCAGGGTGTCGACCCGCGGCGCGCCGAAAACTGCAATCTGTACAGGCCGCGCTGCCCGGTTTTCTGCGCACGAGTATCGCAACATCATTAGGAGGTTGTCGATGAAGACGGATATCTTGATGAAGCTGGCCGCAAGGCTTTTCTTTGTATTTGCGTCTCTTACCATTGCTGCAGCATTTCTTGAGTGGGGAGCGCAACAGATCGGCTACAGTTTGACGGGCGGTAGCTACACCGCCGGTCGGCTGTTGGAGCTGTCGGCGATCTTGCTGGTGTACGTAATTGCCATCAGGCTGCGGCAAATTCTCATGGAACTCCGCCTTCAGGGAGGCCGACGTACCTGACGTCGATACCTGGAGTTGGCAGCGGCCTGATTGAAGTCGTACTCGTCGGCCGTCTGCAACGTGCGAAGGGCCTGTCGGTACCGAGAATTTTCGACCGATTCAGATCAATTTTCACGCCACCGGCCGGTGACTCGGTCATTGACTCCGTCTGGAGTCGCCTGGCAGTACGCGTGCTATTCCGCGGGATTCGAAGGTACCAAGCGGGCGCGCCGGGCTCGCACCAGCGGGCGGGCCCAGCCCGCCGACTTGAGACTTGCACTGCGATTGGCACGGATCACCGCGGGGCAACCCCCTCCTTTTCGGGGTGCTTGGTTAGCATCAAAATTGCTGGCGCATCCTGTCGAACCGGGAACCAGCCTCAATTCCACCCTCGGACCGCTAATACGACGCGGGCCAGCTCTGAGCAGACCATTTGGCTTTATCGGCATCCTCAGGGCAGTGATGACCGACTTTGGGCGGCTCCCCTTATGGCATGCTCGCTCGCCCCTCCCCTGCCGGGGTGTCGCCTCGCGCCGTCAGCCTCGGTTGGCACCCTGAAGTACGAAGTCGTTACTGTGTGGACGCCAGATACGTCGACGCCCACTCACGGTGGGCGTCGGCGTATCTGGCGTCCCCAGGGGGATTCGAACCCCCGTTACCGCCGTGAAAGGGCGGTGTCCTAGGCCTCTAGACGATGGGGACGTGGCTGGCCGTTAGCGGGATCTTGGTGGAGCTAGGCGGGATCGAACCGC
>JAOUIH010000276.1 GCA_029884165.1 Gammaproteobacteria bacterium
GAGCGGCCGATCCGATGTCGGCAACGTCCGCCTCGGACATCCACCCGCGCGCAATCATTTGACTTGCTACCAGTGCCAGCGGATCGCGATCTCTTGCGGCGGCTTCCTCTTCTTTACTCCGATAGCCGAATGCGCTGCCAGGCAGCCCGCCTCCATGATGGTAGTAACGGTATACATTCGCTTCGAGGACGGCCGGCCCGCGGCCCGAGCGCAGCAACGCCAGCACTTCAGCCGTTGCGACGCGAACGGACATCGGGTTCAGTCCGTCGACACGGTACGACGGTATACCGAATCCCGGCCCGCGCGACGACATTCGTGTCTCCCGTGCTTCCTCGTCGAGAGTCGTCGATACAGCATACTGGTTGTTCTCGATAAAGAAGCAAATGGGCAAGTCGTACAAGGCCGCAAGATTGAGCGACTCCAGCACGTTGCCGATATGGCAGGCCCCGTCGCCGAAGAATGTAAACACGACCTCGTTTTGGCCGAGCCGCTTTCTCGACCACGCTGCGCCGTTCGCCAGTGGCACCCCACCGCCCACAATGGCGTTCGTGCCGATGACCCCGGCTTCCTTCCACCGCAGGTGCATCGAGCCGCCGCGGCCCTTGCAGTAACCCGGGCTGAGCCCCAGGATCTCCGCCATCGTGCGGTACAGGACCTCTCCTACTGCGGCGGGCGTCTGCTCGCGACGCGGGTCGTAGCCCTTCGGATCGATGTGGTTGAGGGCCTTGGCGAGAAACAGGTGGTGACCGCGATGCGGTCCGTTTATCGCATCACTGCTGTTCAGCAAGGACATCGCCGCGACAACGGCGCCTTCCTGGCCGACGCTGACGTGCATGGGCCCGTGAGCGAGCCCTTCCCGATCGAGGTTGAGGATTTCCTCTTCGAACGCTCTTATGAGATGCATATGATTCAACATCTTGAGCAGTTCGGCAGGACCAGCCTCGTCCCAATCGGACTCCGTGGCGCTGATCTCGAGCCACGGTGCCGACATTTGCAATTGTTTGCTTTCAGACATCGTAAATTTCCAGGGAAAATCGAGGCCGAGGCGGCGACGGCCGCCTACCAATCCACTGCAATGTATTTCTTCTCGAGGAACTCGAGCATGCCGTCCTGTGAGCCTTCGCGCCCAAGGCCGCTCTGTTTCATCCCGCCGAACGGAGCCGCCGGGTCCGATACGAAACCTCGATTTACTCCGATGATTCCAGCGTCCAATTGCCTCGCGACGGCAAGAGCCCGCCCTACGTTGCCGCTATATACATAGGCGGCAAGCCCGAAGATTGTCTGGTTAGCCCGGGTGATCGCGTCGCTCAAGTCCTGGAACGCGACGATCGGTGCTACCGGGCCGAAAATTTCGGTCTCCAGGATTTCCGACCCGTGTTCGATGTCGACCACGACGGTCGGCTCGTAGAAGAATCCTGGTCCAGGCGGCCGTTTGCCCCCGGTCAGTACGCGAGCGCCGCGCGCGACCGCGTCGTCCACCAGCTGTTCGACCTTGTCTCGCGTACTCGCGTTGACGAGCGGCCCCACGTCCACGCTTTCCTGCAAGCCGGGCCCGACCCTCAGCTCCGCCATCGCCGCGGCAAATTTGTCCGCAAACGCCTCCGCGATGCTGGCATGTACGTAGAAACGATTCGCCCCGATGCAGGACTCGCCGGCGTTTCGCATCTTCGCGACCATCGCGCCGGCCACTGCCGCATCGATATCGGCATCCCCCAGGACGACAAACGGGGCATTGCCGCCGAGTTCCATGGAGCAGTTGACGACGCGATTGCTGGCGCTGGCAAGAAGCACCCTGCCGACCTCCGTAGATCCGGTGAACGAGAGCTTGCCGACCCTGGGATCGCCCAGGATCGTATTGGATATTGCTCCGGAGCGGCTCGAGGGCATGACATTTACGACACCCGCCGGAACGCCCGCTTCCCCGAGGATTTCGGCCAGCGCCAGAGCCGTCAGCGGCGTTTCGGACGCCGGCTTGAGGATTACGGTGCAGCCGCACGCCAGTGCCGGCCCGATCTTGCGGGTCGCCATGGCCGCCGGAAAATTCCACGGCGTGATCAAAAGCGAGACGCCCACCGGGCTGTAGTCCACGAGAATATTGTTGGCGCCGGACGGGGCGCGGCCGAAATGGCCCATGACGCGCGGTGCTTCCTCGGAATACCAGCGGAAGAACTCTGCGGCGTATGCGACTTCACCCAGGCCCTCGGCGAGCGTTTTGCCCTCCTCACGCGAAATGATCGTCGCAAGATCCGTTTTGCGCTGCTGCATCAGCTCGAAGGCCCTGCGCAGGATCTCCGCCCGCTCACGGGGTGCGGTTGCGGCCCAGCGCGGCCCCGCGTCGGCAGCCGCGTCGACGGCGCTGAGGGCATCACCCGTCGACCCACTGGCGACGTCGGCGATTAGG
>JAOUIH010000277.1 GCA_029884165.1 Gammaproteobacteria bacterium
AGCAGGCGGACTTTCCCGCCTTTCGGTACGACCAGGCGGTTGTCGACGTCCAGCAGGTAGTTATCGACCGTGAACGGGTCTATGCCGGAATCCTTGCGGCGGGCGTCGGCGCTGGAACGCGACAGAGTCGAATAGAATTCGAGGTTCTCGCCCTGGTACTCGTAGTGCCACTTCCACTGGTAGGCCGTAGCGACGATGGTCAGATCCGGTTTGCGCGTATCCTCGAGCCTGATCATCGTCTCGGCAGACGGCACGGCCATGATCAGCAGGATGACGATCGGGATGATCGTCCAGATCACTTCGGCCTTCATGCTGTGTGAGAACCGGGCCGGTTCGACCCCGAGCGATTTCCTGTGCTTGACCAGCGAATAGATCATCGCACCGAAGACGACGACCGCAATGGCACAGCACCAGTAAAACACCTGCATGTGCAGGCCGTAGGTTTCGGCGCTTAGCTCGGTGACGCCCTGCGGCATGTTGAGCGCCCAGTCGGCGGTTGCACTGCCGGCCCCGAAGAGACCGGCGATGCCCAGACACAGTTTTCGTAACATTGATGTTCCACCCGGCGGGCCCGAAGGCGGCCGCACTTGATCTCATCGACAATCGCTAGGCTTACAACCGGTTCCCGAAGCCCCGCGCCCGAATGACGGGGTTGCGTCACTCGGCCCTGCAAGGCCTGCTACTGGGGCCAAACTCCAAGCGAGATTCGGGTGGCCGGTTGCGACGTGACATGCCCGTGAGGCGCAGAGCGAGAACGCCGCCCGGACTGCACACGCAGCCGAAACGGGGAATGCCGGTCAAAAAGCGAGCGCAGTGTACTGAAACGCCGCAGTGCATGCAACAATTGCTGCGTCGCCGCAAGCACGATTAGCTTTTATATAACAGTGACTTACGGGCTTGTCCGCAAACCGGCGCCAGGAGAATTACGGCTTGCGTGCCAGCCGTCCGATACTCCCCGGATCGAGCAGGAACTCTCCGGGCATGGCTGCCGGCCCGCTACCCCACGCGTGGCCGAAGACGAGCTCCAGCTCGACGGCAAGGCCGTCGCCTTCAAAACGCCGTTCGAGGGCGTCCATCGCAGCGCGGAAGCGCGCCTTGCCGGTCAGTCCGGGCCGCCTGTCGGCCAGGCAGTTGCGGCCGCCGGTCGCCGTCAGGTCACGCAGCAGGTCAGCCGGTTTCCGATAGCAGACCGTCAGCCGGTCGACGTCCATCACCGGGTCTGAAAGGCGCGCGCGCAGCAGCGCGTCGCCGACGTCGTGCATATCAGCAAAGGGATGTACGTGGGGCCCCGTGTCGACCTCGGCCCAGGCCGCGCGCAGCGGCAGCAGGCTGTCGGGACCGAGCGACGAAAAGGCGAAGGCGCCACCCCGCCGCAGGACTCGTGCGACCTCGCCGAACAGCACCGCCGGGTCGCCGATCCACGGCAGCAGCAGGTTCGCGACGACGAGGTCGAAGCTGCCGGCGGCGAACGGCAGGCGGCCGGCGTCCGCCTGTACCTCGCGGATGCGGGAGAACCGGGAGCGGGCCCGCCGGGCCAGTCGCAACATGCCAGCGGAGAGGTCCAGGCTGATCAACTGGCGGCGGCCGAACAGTTGCGCGAGCTGCCGGCTCGATGCGCCGGTCCCGGCGCCGAGGTCCAGGATGCAGTCCGGCGCGAGGCGCATCGGCTGCATCCGCTCCAGCAGGCCATCCATGGCACGACGGTGCACGAAATCGTGGCGCTCGAAATCGCAAGCCGCCCGGTCGAAGCGCCGCCGGATATCGCTGCGACGCAAGAGGTCGTTGTCGGTCGGGCGCTGCATGAGGCGGCCAAGGATACGATCATTGCCGCCGGCGGCGAAGAAATTCGGCGCAACGCCCGCATTCTCCTGCGGCGCCGGGGCGCGATTACGGCAATGCTTGCCGGATGCGCTGGACGTTCCTACGATCGGTGCCGCCCTTCTGCCAGGGCCGGCCGCGGCTGGTTTCCCTCGGCAGGCGTGCCGCAGACGCCATCGCCGACTTCGTGCTGCCACGTACCTGCGCTTTCTGCGGCGCCATCGGCCGGTGCGACGACGACTGGCCGGTCTGCGCCGCCTGTTATCGCGATCTCCCGTGGACGGGTGCCGCCTGCCCGCGTTGTGCGCGTCCGCTCGGCGCCACAGCCGGGCGGGATCTTGCCTGCGGCCGCTGCCTGGTCAGACCGCCGTTCTTTTCCACGGCTTACGCGCCGCTCCGCTATGCGTTCCCCGTCGATGCGGCCGTCAAGGCGCTCAAGTTCAACGCCGACCTTGTGTTCGCCCCGGCGCTGGCCGCCCTGGCGCTGCCCTGGCTGCGGCAGCAGGTCCGCAACTGGGACTGCCTCGTGCCGGTACCGCTGCACCGCTGGCGCCAGGCCCGGCGCGGCTTCAACCAGGCG
>JAOUIH010000278.1 GCA_029884165.1 Gammaproteobacteria bacterium
CCGATTCGAACGCGGCCTGCGCGTCGGGAACCTTCGAGCCGCACAGGCTGCCGCCCGAACGGAACGGCACGCCAAGGCGCCGGGCGAGCGCCGCCATCGTGTAGAGCACGAGGGCCGGCTCCGGCGTGCCGAACGTCGGCGCCCCCGACTGCATCGAGATCGACGAGGCAAAACTGCCGAGCACCACCGGGGCACCCGGATTGACGAGCTGCGCGAAAGCCATGCCGGCGAGCGCTTCGGCGAGCGTCTGCGCCGCGGTTCCCGCCACCGTCACCGGCGACATCGCGCCCGACAGGATGAACGGCGTGATGATCGTTGCCTGGTTCGCCCGCGCGTACACCTTGAGCGCGCCGAGCATGGTCGCGTCGTAGACCATCGGCGAGTTCACGTTGATCAGGCTGATCATCATCGTGCGCAGCTTGCCGGTCGCAGGATCGACGGCTTCGGCGCCGAAAGCGATCTTCGCCAGCGCTACGCTGTCCTGCGCGCGCTCGGGTGCGGTGACCGAGCCCATGAAGGGTTTGTCGCTGTACTTGATGTGGCTGTACACCATGTCGAGATGGCGCTTGTTGACCGGCAGGTCGACCGGTTCGCAGATCGTGCCGCCCGAGTGGTGCAGCGAGTTCGCCATGTAGGCGAGCTTCACGAAATTGCGGAAGTCGTCGATGCGGGCGTAGCGGCGGCCCTCGTCCGCGTTCAGGATGAATGGCGAGCCGTAGGCCGGGGCGAACACCGTCGAATTGCCGCCGATGCGGACGTTGCGCGCGGGGTTGCGCGCGTACTGCAAGAACTCGCGCGGCGCGTTCTTCTGCACCAGTTCGCGGCACATGCCACGCGGGAACTTGACGAGCGAACCCTGGACGTCCGCACCCGCGGCCCGCCAGATGGCCAGCGCTTCGTCGTCCTCGCGGAACTCGATGCCGTACTCCGCGAGGATCGTCTCGGCGTTGCGCTCGATGATCGCGAGGCCCTCTTCGGTCAGGACCTCGAAGTAAGGGATCGAGCGCGTGATGTACGGAATGGAGGCGCCGCTGCGGGCTGCACGTGCAGCACGCTTGGCGTCACGGCCGCTGGCGCGTGGAGGGCGCCTTTCGGCGGCGGGCTGCTGTTCTTCCATGCTGGACATGGTGGATCCGTTCCCGGCTGCGAGGAAACCAGTATGGTCGCCCCACCGGCGGCTGACTGATCAATTTGCGACAACGACTGGCCCCCGCGCGCCACCCAGGGTGACACGCGGGCGCCCGGCCAACGGTCAGAGCGCCCCGAATCGGTAGGTGGCGCTCAGGCCGTACCAGCGTGGCCTGGCATAGACGCCGGCGACCACGCCTGCAAACAGCGAGCTGTCGAATGCGTACACGCGGTACTCCTCCTCGAACAGGTTGTCGACGAAGGCCGCCACACCCCAGCGGCCGTCGCCGCTGTCGTAGCTCAACCTCAGGTTCGCCACGGTGTAGGCGTCCTCCTGCTCGACCGGTGCACACAGCACGGTGAAGCAGAATTCGCTCGAGTACTGCACGTCGCCCTGGATGCCGAACGTACCGCCGGCCAGGCCGAATTCGTACCGGGCGAGTGCATTGCCCGAGAAATTCGGCGCCTGCGGCAGGTCGTGGTCCTCGATCGTGACGCCGTCCGGCAGCGGCACATCCTTGACCTTGCTGTCGAGGAACGAGGCGCCGACTTGCAGGGTCAGCCCCTCGATGGGCCGCGACGTGAGTTCGGCCTCGAGGCCCGTCGTCTCGGCATCGAGGTTGATGACGGTCTGCACCGGGCCGAACTGCGCGAAGGCCTGGTAATCCGAATAGTCGTAATAGAACGCGGCCACATTGAGGGTCGTCGAATCCCCGAGCGTGGTCTTCGCGCCGAGCTCGAACGCGTCCAGCGTTTCCTCGTCGAAGGGCATGCCCTCGAGGAACGCACGCGGGATCGTGAGGCTGCCGTCGGGATCGTACGGCGTGCCGGTCGAGAAAGTGTAACCGCCGCTCTTGCTGCCACGGTTGAAGCTCCCGTACAACAGCAGGTCGTCGGACGGCTTCCAGTCGAGCTGTACCCGCGCCGTGACGCCATCGAAGCTGTTCTTCGCGTCGGCCGGCGTGATCGACCCGCCCGTCGGCGAGACCTCGTTCTGGTTGAAGATGATCGTGACCGGCGCGGAGAGCCCAGGCACCTCCGGCGCCGTGCCGAAGTAGGTTCCCTCGCGTTCGTCGCTCCAGTAGCGTGCGCCGACGATCAGCTTCCAGGCGTCGGCGAACTGCCATTCGTCCTGGGCGAAGACCGCGTACGAGGTCGTCTTCTGCGACATCTCGATGGTCGGGTCGTAACCGTAGAACGGTGTGGCGAACTTGCCGGTGTAGTCGCCGTCGACCTTCATGCCGTACAGGCCGGCGACCCA
>JAOUIH010000029.1 GCA_029884165.1 Gammaproteobacteria bacterium
GGCATGGACGTAAACCTCGGCGGCGTCATCAACGGCGTCGTGGAGTTCCTGCCGCGCCTGAACCGGCACGGCGAGGGCGGGCACATCATCAACACCTGTTCGATGGCGGCGGTCGTGCCGATGCGCGTCGCGTGTATCTACATCACGGCAAAGTCGGCGGTGATGGGAATGTCGGAGGTGCTGCGCGGCGAATTAGAGGCGGATAACATCAGCGTCTCGGCCTTCTGTCCCGGACCGGTAGCCACCAGCATTTCGAAGAGCGCGGAGTTGCGCCCGGAGAAATACAAGAAGGACTCCGGGTTCACGAAATACGAACAGCAACTAAGCCAGCGACCGAACTCCCCGCACTGGATGTCGATGGACGAGGTCGGCGAGCGCGTGCTGGCCGGCCTGAAGCGCAACGACCTCTTCATTTTCACGCATCGCGAATTCAGGGAAGGTTTCGCGCAGCGCTGCCAGAAGATGCTCGACTCTTTCCCCGACGAGGAGATCAACGTCGAGCGTTACGAAGACATCAAGTGGCTGACCTACAACCCGATCTACGAGCAATAGGGGCCCACGCGCCCGGCAGCCTGCCGAAGATCAGGCTGCCGGCGCAAGCTCAAACTGTCTTGCGAGGCAGTCACGCACGCCGTTGATTGATCGATCGGGCGCGAGGTTGAAAGCGGCCCGACGGCCTTTGTCAGGAACCCGTCAGGCGCCGGGCAGGTCGGCGGCGTCGACCCACCAGCCGTGCACTTGGCCGAAGATCCGGAAGGGCAGGCGGACCCTCGCGACCGGCCCGGCCTGCATGTCGGCGGTGTCGATGATCAGCAGCTCGGATCGATTGCCCTCCAGCATCAGCTCCGACATGCCGACGATGTAGCCGTCGCCCTCCGCGGCCTCCCTGTGGCGGGGGACGAAGCAGGGCTCCTGCAGCGCCACCGCGTCGCCGGCGAAATAGGTCACAGCCGTCTTCGTCGCATGGTCGAACTTCGTGTAATTGTTGTTCGGCCGGAACGGGCGGCCGGCGTGACTCGGGTGCGGCGGCTTGCTCATGTCGACGGTCGGCATGAAGCCGTAGCGATACGCTACCGTCTGGTAGCGGTCGTCCTGCCGCGGCAGCACACCTGTGTTCGGGTACAGCACCTCCATGTCGTAGTCGTCCATTTTCTTCGACAGGTCGACCGACAGGCGCGTAACCACGCCGGCGGCGCCGACGGCGTCGAAGGGCTCGCCGTAGCGGTTCGGGAAGAACGGAAACTGGTTCTTGTGCGCCATGTCCATGTCCACGTAGACCATGCTGCCGTCGGACCAAGCACCCATCACGTGTGTCGCGCAGCGTTCGGGCCCCCTGTACCAGCGCAGGTCGCTGCCGTCGCCGCCGCGCCGCATTACGCCGAACCAGCTCGGCAGGTTTCGGTCCCAGGCGAAGTGCGGTCCCTGCGCGCGTATCTGCTCCTCGCTGTAGGCCATCGGTATGACGAGGAACGCAATGTGCGTCTGCGTCGCCGCGAAGTCGTGCAGCATGCCGGCGTACGGGACCTTGATCCAGGCTTCCCAGGCGATGCCGCCGTTGCGGTCGATCGAGTAGACCGCCACGTCGTCGGTGCCGAGCCCCTTCGCCTCGTAGCCGAAGGCGATCATCTCGCCGGACACGGGATCGATCTTGGGATGGGCCGTGAAGGTCTGGCTCGTCAGCTTGCCGTCAAAAGTCACGTAGTCGTCGAGCGTCTCGAGCGTCAACGGGTCCATTGCAACGGGTGGGCTGTCTTCCTTCAGCGCGAACAGCGTCTTGTTGTGATAGATCACTGTCGTGTTCGCCGTGCCGCGGCTCACGCCCTCGAGGCCCGGGTCGTCGGTCGTGGGATTCCGGTACATCCCGAACACCGCCTTGCGGGCTGCGCGCTGCGTCTTGTAACGCTGCGTACGCACGTAACGGGTCCGCAGATCCACGTGGCCGTCCGCAAAACGGAACATCGCGACGTGGCCCTCGCCATCGAAGGGAATGTTGTTCGGGAATTTCGGCGGGAACTGGAAATCGGGTCCCACCCGATAAAAGCAGCCGTTCATGCCGTCCGGTATGCGACCTTCGACCTCGCAGTCCACGATGTCGACTTCGGCCCGGAACGGCCCGGGCGCTCCCGGCGGCCGCTGTGGAAACCTCACCGTCGTAGCTGTCTTGTCGTCTGCCATGGATAGTCGGCTCCCTGCAAGTAGTCCGGTGGCGGCCATGCCGCCGATGAATCCGCGCCGGTCGACGCCGCTGTTCATGCGAGCGGCCGGCCGGTCACCGGGTGTGGATAGTGGAAGGGCACGGTTTCGGTGACCGGCCACAGGCGCCCGAAGTCGGGATCCGGCGCGTCGGTCCTGTCGCCCTCGGCAGGGGCCCGCTGGCTGAGCGCCTGCCTCGCCGGGAGAACTACCGCGAGTCCGGCGGCCAGATTGAACAGAAACGATCGCCGCGGAGCCGCCGTCGCATACCCGCCGTCCTGGTCGCGCCCATCTTTCCGGTTCATGAGTCCCCCGCCCGCATCCGTCCGGCCAGCTACCGGTTTCGCTACTGTGGCGCGTTCGCAGGGGCCGCGGTCGATCGAGACCGAGGCGTTTCTCGATGATCAGCGAAAGGCCCGCGGCGGGGCGTCGCGCTTGAATCGATGGACCGCCGCGAGGCGGCCGGCCTACATCGGCATGCCGTGCTTCTGCCGGTACTCGCGCGGCGTCAGGTCATAGCGTCCACGGAATACCCTGCCGAAGTGAGTCACGCTGCTGAAGCCGTGGTCGAACGCGATCGACGTGATCGTCCGCTTGCTCTGCGACGGCGAGGCCAGGGCCCGCGCGCACTCTTCGAGCCTGCGGCGCAGTATGTAGCGCGCCACTGTCTCGTCCTGTCCGGAAAAGAGATGGTGCAGGTAGCGCGTGGTTATGCGGAAGGTCTCCGCGATGTGCGTCGGCGTCAGGTTCAGGTCGCCCAGGTGCTCCTCGATGTAATTGACTATCCGCGCCCGGTGCGCCGCCCCCAGCGAGCTGGGATTGACGCCCGCGCCGAGGAGCCTGCGGTAGGCATCTGCGATCAGACCGAGCATCGCCTCGGTCACGCTCGAGTCGACCTCGAACTGCTTGTCCTCCTGGCAGCGCTTCCAGACCAGCTGCAGGAAATCCGACAGGAGCCCGCCCACGCCGACCCGCCCCTCGAGCTTCAGGGCCGAGATGCTTTGCGGATAGCGGATGTAGCGCCGGACCAGCTCGTCCGAGAAGCCGAGTACCAGCATCCGATTGGGCTTTTCGAACAGGATGTCGTACGGGCGGCTGTTATCGCAGATCGTTATGTCGCCGGGCAACAGGCGCGCTTCGCGCTGGTCCTGGCGATTGACGCTCTCGCCGTCGAGCTGCACGTGCAGGAAATGCACGTGTTCGTCGGTGTGGGCCACCTGCGCCCGCGTGTGACGGACCATCTGCGGGTCGGAGTAGACCTCGGCCATGCGGACCAGGCAGTTCGATGTGCGGGTCAGGAGGCCGGTGAAGTTGGCCCGGTCCACCGGATCGGACACCAGTGGCGAGAACGTCGCGGACGCGATGTCGTTCCAGAATTCGATCTTGCGCCGCGGCGCGAGCCGCTCGGTCGATAGGGTCTCTAGCTGTGCCATGTTGTCCCCCCCCGGAGCACTGGCGGTGCCAGCAGAGCGGCACGATCCCGGCCTGTGAAAGCCCCGCGAGTCGGCCGCGTATCGGGTCCAGATCTTTTGACAGTGACCTGTACCGCTACTAAACTGACGCGTACCGAACGGTACGGTTTGGCTGCGCGTTTGTCAAACCTCTTTCGTTTCCGCAGTACGCCAAAGCGCATGCCAGGGGGGCAGGCAGCATGTCCGTTGCACCGGAACACCATGCATTGCCGGGCGATCTGCCCGAGCTCCACCTGTTCATCGACGGCCAGTGGCTCGCGGGCGACGGGCGCAAGACCGAGCCGGTCCTGAACCCGGCAACCGAAGAGGTCCTGGGCGAACTGCCGCACGCGACGCCCGCCGATCTGGACCGCGCACTGGCTGCCGCGCAGGCCGCGTTCGCCGGCTGGCGGGCCCTGGCGCCCGTGCGTCGCGGGCAGGTCCTCCGGGACGCGGCGGCCCTGATGCGGGAGCGATCGGCCGACCTCGCCCGGATCGCGACCCTCGAGTCCGGCAAGCCGGTACAGCAGACGCGGATCGAGGTCGAGATGTCGGCGCAAATCTTCGAGTGGTACGCGGAGGAAGGCAGGCGTGCCTACGGCCGCGTGCTGCCACGGCAGGCGCCGGGCACGAGGATGACCGTCGTCAAGGAACCGGTAGGGCCGGTCGCCGCATTTGCACCATGGAATTTCCCGCTGGGCAATCCGGCGAGGAAGCTCGGCGCACCGCTTGCGGCCGGCTGTCCCTGCATCCTCAAACCCGCCGAGGAGACGCCCGCATCCGCGCTGGGTATTGCACGAGCGCTGGCGGAGGCCGGCGTGCCCGACGGCGTCGTCAACATCGTCTTCGGCGTGCCCGCCGAGGTTTCGTCGCAGCTGATTGCCTCGCCGGTCATTCGCAAGATTTCGTTCACCGGCTCGATAGCGGTCGGCAAGCAGCTGATGAAGCTCGCCGCCGAGGGTATGAAACGCACGACGATGGAGCTGGGTGGGCACGGGCCGGTCATCGTCTGCGAGGATGTCGATCTCGAGAAGGTCCTGGACATGTGCGTGGCGGCGAAATATCGCAACTGCGGCCAGGTCTGTGTCTCGCCGACCCGTTTCCTTGTGCATGAGTCCTTGTACAAGGCCTTCGTCGAAGGCTTCGCCCGCCGGGCCGGCGCGCTGAAGATCGGCAACGGGCTGGACGAGTCGACCCAGGTCGGCCCGCTGATCCACGCGCGCCGCCTCGCGGACGTCACGGCATTCGTCGAGGATGCCAGGGCCGCCGGCGCGACGATCAATGCAGGCGGCGAGCGCATCGAGGGCCGGGGCTACTTCTACCGACCGACGGTGGTTTCGAGCGCGCCGCTTGGCGCCCGGATAATGAACGAGGAACCATTCGGTCCGATCGCGATCATCAACCCGTTCGCAAATCTCGACGAGGCCATCGCGGAGGCCAATCGGCTGCCCTATGGGCTGGCGGCCTTCGGTTTCTCGAAATCCGCGAGCGTCACACGGGCGCTGGGCGACCGGCTCGAGGCCGGCATGGTCGGCATCAATACCTTCCAGATATCGGTGCCGGAGTCGCCTTTCGGCGGTATCAAGGAAAGCGGGCATGGCTCCGAGGAAGGCGTCGAAGGCCTCGAGGCCTGTCTCGTCACTCGTTTCATCAGCGAAGCCTAGGCATGGACATTAAGCGCATAGCAACGGAGGAAGCCTTCTCGCCCCCGGAGATGATGGACGCCTACCGCGGCATCATCCGCGAGCAGTCGGTCGACGATCCCGGTTTCTACAGCCTGTGGGGCCACTACCTGACGAGCGACAGCGAGCGACCGCGCGCGATACGCGACAAGCTGATCGACCTCGACGGGGAGCGCCTGGCCGACATGGACGCAACCGGCATCCACCACCAGGTCATCTCACTGACCTCGCCCGGCGTACAGGTACTGGAACGCGACCTCGCGGTGAACATCGCGACCCTTGCCAACGATCGCCTGGCCGAGGCCGTTGCGCGGCACCCCGACCGGTATACCGGCCTCGCGGCCATGGCGCCGCAGGATCCGCCGGCCGCAGCCAGGGAAATCGAGCGCGGTGTTACCAGGCTCGGTTTCAAGGGCGTGATACTGAATTCGCACACGCAGGGCGAATATTTCGATGACCGGAAGTTCTGGGAGATCTTCGAGGTCTGCGAGCAGCTCGACGTCCCTGTCTATCTGCATCCGAACACGCCGTCGAAAGCGATGATCGACCCGTTGCTGGAGAGCGGGCTGGACGGCGCGATTTTCGGCTTCGCGGTCGAGACAGGCATGCACCTGCTGCGGATCATCGTCAGCGGCGCATTCGACCGGTTTCCCGGACTGAAGATCGTCGTGGGTCACCTGGGTGAAGCTCTGCCGTTTTGGCTGTTCCGGCTCGATTTCATGCACGGCGCGATGGTGCGATCCAATCGCTATCCGACGGTCAGGCCGCTGAAGAAGAAGATAAGCGACTACATGCGCGAGAATGTCTGGATTACGACTAGCGGCATGGCGTGGGAACCCGCGATCATGTTCGTGCGGTCCGTCATCGGCAACGACCGCGTCATGTATGCGATGGACTACCCGTACCAGTTCGTCCCGGCGGAAGTCGAAGTCACGGACAATCTTCCGATAAGCGATGCCGAGAAGCAGGCGTTCTACCAGACGAACGCCGAGAAACTGTTTTCGATCAACAAGACAGGCTGAACAGGCATGAAGGGGTCGACATCAGTACCGCCATTGCACAGCAGCCCAGGCCATCGGCCAGGGTCGGCGCCGGCCTGGGCACGCCGAAGCAGCCTTTCATCGGCGGCGAGCGGATCGACTCCGGGACCGGCTAGAGCATCCCGGTCGCGCAGAATCCAGAGGTTTGTGAGTGATCGAACTTTATCACGCAGTAACAGCTGCGAACTCGATGGTCGCAGGCGTCGAGCGCCTGCAGCCCGACATCCGGAATCAGCTGGACGCGCCGCACAGCCGTGCATGGCTGCGGAGGATGGAGCCGCGGCCGGCCGCAAAGGCCGCTCTTGCGATGCCGAACAAGGTGCCGGAAACTCTGCGGACTTTCGGGGGTTAAAGCCCGGGGTCCGGCGTAGCGGCGTTAAGGGGGGGTCATGAATACACAAAGGGCGGTCGCCCGGCTCATCGAGAACCAGCAGACGCAGAAAGAGCAGGAAATTCTCGACGTCGCTTCCCGGTATTTCCTGGGCCACGGCTACAAGGGCACCAGCATCAATGAGATGGCCCGCGACTCCGGTATCTCGAAGGAGTCGATCTATCGCTATTTCAGGGGCAAGAAGGCTCTGTTCGAGGCGGTAATCGCGAAGGAGCTGGCGGCGTACCAGGGCAAGCTGAAATTTCTCGACTTCGAACTCGAATCGACCGGCCTCGAGGAGGCGCTCGTCATGACGGCCGAGTCGATCCTGGGTGTCGTCAACGCCGATCGAACTCTTGCGCTGCGGCGCCTGATTTTCCACGAAGCAGGCCGGTCGCCGGATATCGGCGAATACTATTACTCGATCGGTCCAAGGGAGGCCTACGAACACCTCGAGCGCGTATTCGTTCATCATGTGCCGGACGCGCGCGTCGACCCGACGACGCTGGCGCAATACTTCGTCGCCATGGTTCTGCACAACAGGATGCTGCAGCGCGAGTGCGGCGTGCTGAAGTCGATGACGCCGAAGCAGATAAAGAAACACTGCGAGACTGTTTCCAGGGATTTCATCGAGGCGTTTCTCCGCTAAGCGGACGTTGGCATGCCGACGCTCGCGAGGTCCGGACCAGTACAGACCGTGCCCGGGTCCTACCCGCGCTACGAGTCGCTCGTACACATGCTGGCGGCCGCGGTCGAGGCGCAGCCGGGCAAGTCGGCGGTCATCTGCGGGGCGACCCGGCTCTGCTACGCGGAACTCGGTGCGGCGGTCGCCGGGCTCGCCGACCGCCTGGCAGGGATGGTTACACGGGGCGGACGCGTGGCGATACTGGTCCCCAACTCCGCGGAGACCGTCGTGGCCGTATTCGGCGCGATGGCTGCCCACTGCCAGGCGGCGCCGATCAACCCGTTTTTTACCGAGCGTGAACTCGACGCGGTAATCACCGGCCTCGAGCCTGCCGTCATCGTCTGCGTCGACGCGACCCTGGATTTCGCCGGCCGCCAGTCTGCCCGGCTCGGGCTCCCGGAACCCGTGAATATGATCAGCGCCACGCATGGCCTGGGGTCCTGCATCGAGGCCGGCGCCGGCGGGCTCGCAGAGCGGCACCTGCCGCGCGGTGAGGACCTGGCAATGCTCCTCTACACCGGCGGCACGACCGGCAAGCCGAAGGGCGTCAACCACCACCACCGGACGCTCGGCTGGTCGTCCCTGCTGCACTGCACCGCCTGGCCCGTCGATTTCGGCGCAGAGGTGATACTGAACGTCGCCCCGCTGTTTCATATCTGGGGTCTGGGCTATGGCGTGCTCGTCTCGGTATTCGCGCAAAGCACGTTCGTACTCATTCCACGCTACGAGCCGGACGCCGTGCTGGGGGCGATCGCGGAGCACCGCGTAAGCATTTTCGGGGGCGGACCCGCCCCGATATATGCCGGCCTGCTGGCGAGCCCGGAGGCCGCCGCCGTGGATTACTCGACGCTCCGGTATTGCCTGTCCGGCGGCGCGCCCTGCCCGGCCGAGTTGCACCGGAACTGGAAGAAGCTCACCGGCTGTGAGCTTTTCGAGGGCTGGGGCATGTCCGAGGGCGCACCGTTGTGCCTGAACCCGGCAGACGGCGTGCGCAAGCTGACGTCGGTCGGCCGGCCAGTGCCCGCAACGACGATCGAGGTCGTCGACCTCGACACGGGCCGGTCAGTCCTCGGCATCGGCGAGTCGGGCGAGGTGCGGGTCAGGGGCCCGCAGATCATGAGCGGCTACCGCAACGAACCCGAAGAGACCGCGATCGCGCTGAGGGACGGCTGGCTGTATACCGGCGATATCGGCTACATCGACGAGGACGGCTACCTTTTCCTCGTCGACCGGAAGAAAGACATGGTCATCGTGGGCGGTTACAACGTGTACCCGCGCGAGATCGACGAGCTCCTGTTCCAGCATCCGAAGATACTGGAAGCCAGCACGGTCGGACGGCCGGACGATCGGCTCGGCGAAGTGCTCGTTGCGTTCGTTGTTGCTCGCCGCGGCGAGCAGCTCGGCGAGGAGGAGGTTCTCGAGTATTGCCGGTCGAACCTCGTGAAGTACAAGCGGCCCGTGACGGTGCGCTTCGTCGACAGCCTGCCGCGCACGGCCGCGAACAAGATCGACAAGATTCAATTACGCAAGCTGGCGGCATCCCGGGACGATCAGTCATCCTGATGGGCCCTCCTGACGGCTCGTCGATAGCGCGAGCGTCGCGTTGACACGTTTATTGTGAGTCAGTAGTGTTTTTCGTACCGAACTGTTCGGTCTGGACGTGAAAAATGAACAAGATGATCGCGTTAACCGCAGCAAGCTTGTGCCGGCGCGGCAGCATCGGCCTGGCCGGAATAGCCCTGGTGCTCGCCGCCTGCGGCAGGGAAGCACCGCCGGCAGACGAGTCGCAGATGGACGAGCCGGCGGCCGGCATCCTTGCCGACGTCGACGGGGCTCGCATCGCCGCCGCCGACGGCGAGCCCGGCAACTGGCTCGCTCATGGTCGAACTTACAACGAACAGCGCTACAGCCCGCTCGACCAGATCAATTCGGGCAACGTGGCAAACCTCGGTCTCGCCTGGTACTACGATCTCGACACGAACCGCGGCCAGGAGGCGACACCCATCGTCGTCGACGGCGTCATGTTCGTCAGCACGGCCTGGAGCAAGGTCAAGGCGCTGGATGCGGCGACCGGCGCATTGCTCTGGGACTACGACCCGCAGGTGCCGGGCCAGAAGGCTGCCGACGCCTGCTGCGACGTGGTCAACCGCGGCGTCGCGGTCTGGAAAGGCAGGGTCTACCTGGGTGCGCTGGATGGGCGCCTGATCGCACTCGACGCGGCCACTGGCGAAGTCGCCTGGTCGGTACAGACAACAGATACGGACAGGCCGTACACGATCACCGGCGCGCCCAGGGTGTACAGGGACAAGGTCGTCATCGGCAACGGCGGCGCAGAGTTCGGCGTGCGTGGCTACGTGTCGGCCTACGACACCGACACCGGCGAACTCGCCTGGCGCTTCTACACGGTGCCCGGTAATCCGGCCGACGGTTTCGAATCGCCGGCCGTCGAGGCGGCCGCGGAGACCTGGACGGGCCAGTGGTGGAAGCACGGCGGTGGCGGCACCGTCTGGGACGCGATCGTCTATGACCCCGAACTGAACCTGGTATATATCGGCGTCGGCAACGGCGCACCATGGAACCAGTCGATCCGCAGCCCGGGCGGCGGCGACAACCTGTACCTCTCGTCGATCGTCGCGCTGAACGGCGACACGGGCGAATACGTGTGGCACTACCAGACGACGCCGGGCGAGACCTGGGACTTCACGGCAACGCAGCCGCTGATACTCGCCGAACTCGAAATCGACGGCGCGCAGCGCAAGGTCATCATGCAGGCGCCGAAGAACGGCTTCTTCTACGTGCTGGACCGGCGTAACGGCGAGTTCATTTCGGCGGCGCCGTTCACGACGGTCACGTGGGCCTCGGGTATCGACGAGAACGGCCGCCCGATCGAAAACCCGGAGTCGCGCTACTATGCGACCCAGGGCCCGGCGTTCGTCAAGCCGGGGCCGGGCGGAGCGCACAGCTGGCACCCGATGTCCTACAGCCTGGACACGGGCCTGGTCTACTTTCCCGTTACGGACGCCGCGTTCCCGTACATCAACGATCCCGAGTACGTGCCGACCACGCTCGGCTTCAACACGGGCGTCGACTTCAATGCGGGCAGCATGCCGCAGATACCCGAAGTCAAGGAGCAGATACTCGGCAGCGTCAAGGCGTTCCTGCTGGCCTGGGATCCGGTTGCGCAGAAGCCCGCCTGGACGGTCGACTATCCGGGTCCGTCGAACGGCGGCGTGCTGAGCACCGCGGGCAATATCGTCGTCCAGGGCACGGCCGGTGGCGATGTCGTCATTTATCGCGCCGACAACGGCGAGAAGCTGTGGTCGATGCACGCGCAGACGGGCGTTCAGGCGGGCCCTGCGACCTACCTCGTCGACGGGGAGCAGTACATATCCGTCGCAGCGGGCTGGGGCGGCATTTATGCGCTCGCGCCGGGCGAGATCGGCCTGCTGTCCGGGCGCCTCGGCAACAAGAGCCGGATCCTTGCCTTCAAGCTCGGCGGCCAGGCGCGACTGCCCGAGGCCGAACCCCTCGCGCCGCTCGTATTCACCCCCCCCGCGACGGAGGCGAGCGGTGACGAGGTCCAGCACGGCAAGTTCCTGTATCACAGGCATTGCGTAGCCTGCCACGGCGATGCGGCGGTCAGCGCCGGCATGCTGCCGGATCTGCGGGCCACGCCGATGCTGCACGGCGACGCGTTCCAGTCGGTCGTGCTCGGCGGTGCGCTGGTCGATCGCGGCATGGTCTCGTTTGCAGAGGAACTCGACGAGAACGGCGTCGAGGCGATCCGGGCCTACCTGGTCGCCAGGGCGCACGAAAGCGCAGCGCTGGCCGGCCAGGTCGAATAGCCCGGCATGGCCGGCGGCACCTCGTTCTACGGCTGGAAGCTGCTGGCCGCGTTCTGGTTGATCCTGTTCATCAACCTGGCGTTTCCGGCTTACGGCTCCAGCGTGATCAATGCATGGATGGTCGCCGATCTCGGGATCGACCGGCGCACGCTCGGGTTGATGGTCTCCGTCTACATGATGATGACGGGGTTGCCGGGGCCGCTCGTGGCGATGTTCGTCAATCGCTTTGGCGTGCGGACCACGCTGGTCGCCGGCAGCCTGATCCTGATGACGGGCGCGCTGGGCATGGCGACCTTCGTCGACACGGGCATCGAGGCCGTGGTCGTGTACGGGGTACTCGTCGGCCTGGGCGTCATGACCGGCGGCGCGCTGGCGGCCCAGACCGGCACTGCCTTCTGGTTCGTGCGCCGGCGGGCGCTCGCGATCTCGATCATCCTGTCTGCCGGCGGCATAGGCGGATTCGTTGCGACCAGAGCCCTCAACGCACTGATCACCGCGGCCGGCGGGAACTGGCGGGCCGGCTGGTGGCTGATCGGCAGTCTCGCGCTGCTATCCGCGATCGTCGCCGCACTGTTCGTCAGGGAGAAGCCCGCGGACCTGGGACAGGAAGCGGACGGCGGTCCGGTTGCCGGCCGCGATGCCTCCAGGCGGAAGCCGGGCAAGGTGCACATCACCGACGAGGAATGGACGTATCCGGAGGTGCTGCGGACGCCCGCGCTCTGGCTGCTGCTTTCCTGCAGCCTCGGCATGAGCGCCGGGTTCACGCTGACCATGGCGCATTCGGTCGTACACCTGCAGGACCTCGGTAACTCTGTGGATGCGGCGGCCAAGGCCTTTTCGATCCTGGTGGTATCGACGCTAATAGGCAAGCTGATGCTCGGCATTTTCGGCGACCGTATAGATCCCCGTTATCTCTGGTCGATAGCGGTCGGTTTTTTCGGGGTCGGCCTCCTGGTGCTGCTCGACGCGACGACGACGGCCGAACTGCACGTGTTTGCGCTCTGCATCGGCTTCGGTTTCGGCGGCGGCCTGGTCTGCATGATGACCGTGTTGAGCAATTACTTCGGCTCGAAGGCTTACGCCTCCGTCATCGGCATCACGCTCGCGGTCCAGACGACGGCCGGTGCGCTGGGTTCCTTCCTGGCCGGCGACCTGTACGAGCGACAGGGCAGCTATACGACGGCGATCGTCGGCATCGCGATCCTGTGCTTTGCCGGCACGCTGCTGCTCCTTTTCATCAGGCCGCCGACCCGGCCTGCGCTTGCATCGGCGAGCAATACTTCCGAGCCCGGCCTGGCCCCCGGCGTCGGCTCCTGAACGAGGCAATCATGGCGAGACCTATCCTTTATCACTGGGAACCCAACGCCAACTCGGGCAAGCCGATCATCGCGCTTATCGAGAAAGGCGTGGACTTCGAGAGCCGCTATACAGACCTGCTGGGCTTCGACCAGCACAAGCCGGAGTACCTCGCCGTCAACCCGGCGGGCACGATACCGGTGCTGGTGCATGGCGACGCGGTGCTGGCGGAGTCGACGGAGATGGGCGAGTACATCGACGCCGCGTTCGACGGGCCGCCGCTGCGGCCGGACAGTCCGGAGGAGCGCTGGCGGATGCGCTGGTGGGGCAAGTTCCTGGACGGCTATTTCGGACCGTCGCTGAGCATGATTGGTTGGAGCGTTTTCGTGGGCCCTTCGGTTCGGAACCGTGATCCGGAGGAACTCCGGCGCAATATCGAGAGGATCCCGCTGAAGGAACGGCGCGACGCGTGGACCAAGGCCATCTACAACACGTTTTCGAAGGAAGAACTCGCGGAGTCGCTGCGCCGGGTGCTGCACGGCGTGCGCGTATTCGAGGAAGAGCTCGGCAAGCGGCCCTACTTCGCGGGAACGACCTACTCGCTGGCGGACATCAACGCCTTCTGCATGGCCTACGCCCTGCCGCTGATGCAGGCCGAACACGTCAACAAGGAGAAGACTCCGAACCTGGTCGACTGGTTGCGTCGCGTTTACGCGCGCCCCGCCATCGCCAGGTCCTTCGAACTCGGGCGCACGCCGATGGCGGCGCGCACGATCGAGGTGAGGAAACTGATAGCGGAGGACGGCAGCGATGATTGAGCTCTATCACTGGGAGCCGGTCAGCCATTCGGCGCGCACGCTCATCTGCCTTCACGAGATCGGCGTCGAGTACCAGGGCCACTACGTCGACCTACTCGAATTCGAGCATTTCGGCGCCGACTTTCTCGCGCTGAACCGGCTGGCGCAGGTTCCGGTCCTGCGGACCAACGGCGTGTGCCTCACCGAGTCTGCCCTGATTTCCGAGTACCTCGCGGAAAGCTTCAGGAGTGCCGCACTGGCGCCCTTCGACGCGCTGGGCTGGTACCGGACGCAGACCTGGTCCAAGTGGATCGACTACAACCTGAGTTCGTCGCTCGGGACACTCGGCACCCGCAAGTATCTCGTCGCGGTCCTCGCGAACAGGGACCGGGACGATCTCGAGAAGGCGATCGCGGCTATCCCGGTCGCCGAAAGGCGGTCCGGCTGGGAGCTTGCAGCGAAAAACACCTACGGCGAGGACCTCGTCACCAATTCCCGGCGCAAGGTCGAGCTGGTGGTGCAGCGTATGGAACAACGGCTGGCGGAGAACCAGTGGCTCGTTGGAGATGCCTACTCGATCGCCGACATCAATACCTTCGCGATGATCCACTCACTCGCCGATATCGTTCCGGATCTCGTCAATACAAGGATTTCGCCGCACACCATGGCCTGGCGCTCGCGCATCGCGGAGCGCCCTGCGGTTCGCGAAGCCCTGGCGCTCGGCAGGCGCTTCCCGACCGGGCGAATCTGCGCGCCCGGGCCGGAGCACAGCCGCTGGGGCTGAGCCGCCGGGCCGGTCTCCTCGGTTGACACGCCGTTTTGCCGAACCGTACAGTACGGTTTGGCTGAACGGCACCAGGCCGTGCCGTCGAATGCCTGCAGCCAGCGCCGGCTCCGGGCCACACCGGGATCACAGGGGGGCAAACATGCAGGATGTAACGGGCAAGACCGCGTTCATTACCGGCGGCGCCCATGGCGTCGGTTACGGCATGGCGCACGCATTCCTCGAGGCCGGCATGAATGTCGTCATCGGCGACATACGCGGCGACGCGCTGGAGGCCGCCGTACGGAGACTCGGGAAGATCGCGAGCCCGGTGCACGGCATCCGGGTCGATATCACGGATCGCGACGCGATGGCCCGTGCCGCCGACGAAGCCGAGGCAAGCTTCGGCAAGGTGCACGTGTTGTGCAACAACGCCGGCATCAACGTGTTCGGCCCGATCGACGAGGCCAGTTACGACGACTGGGACTGGCTGATGGATGTGAACCTGAACGCGGTGTTCAACGGCATCAAGTCCTTCCTGCCGAAGATCAAGGCACATGGCGAAGGCGGCCACATCATCAATACCGCGTCGATGGCATCCCTGGTGAGCGGCCCGGGTGCCGGTATCTACACGGCGGCGAAATTCGCGGTGCGCGGTTTCAGCGAATGCCTCTGGTACAACCTGGTCCCGCAGGGCATCGGCGTTTCGGTCGTATGTCCCGGCCTGGTCAACAGCAATATCCACCACAGCGAAGAACTGCGCCCCGATTCCAGGAAGAACGTGGGCCATCCCCAGGACGCCGGCTTCGTGTCCAGGCTCGAGCAGATCCAGCCGCTGGGCATGGACCCGCTCGAGATGGGAGCAAAAATCCTGCGCGGCCTCAAGCGCGGCGACCTGTACATCATGACGCACCCGGAACACAAGGACGAGGTCGCGCGGGATTTCGCCGAGATCCTGGCGGCGTTCCCCGACGAGCCGGCCGATCCGAAGCGGCTCGAAGTCGAGCACATGCGCCAGAAGATGAAGTACGACATCAAGAACAAGTACTCGGCCGCGCACGATGATTGAGCTTTACACGGCGGCAACGCCCAATGGCTACAAGATATCGGTCACGCTCGAGGAGATGGGTCTCGAGTACCGCATGCATCACATCCGTCTCGACAAGGGTGAGCAGAAGACCGAGGACTACCTGGCGATCAATCCGAACGGCCGCATCCCGACGATCGTCGACCGGGCCAACGGCGATTTCGCAGTCTTCGAGTCCGGCGCGATCATGATTTACCTGGCCGAGAAGACCGGGCTGCTGATGCCGTCGGGCGACAAGGGGCGTTCGCTCGTCATCCAGTGGCTGATGTTCCAGATGGCCGGCATCGGGCCGATGATGGGCCAGGCCAACGTCTTTTACCGTTATGCGCCCGAGAAGATTCCTTACGCGATCGAACGCTACCAGCGCGAGGTGCTCCGGCTGTTCGGCGTGCTGGACAAGCGGCTGGGCGACAACGAGTACCTCGCCGGCGACTATTCGATTGCCGATATCGCAAGCTGGTGCTGGGTCCGCGGCTACGGGTGGTCGGGGGTCACGCTGGACGGGCTTCACAACCTGCAGCGCTGGCTGGACCTCGTCGGCGAGCGCCCCGCGGTGCAGCGCGGGATGCAGGTCCCGCCCCGCATCGACGTAGAGAATCGCGCGCAGGAGACGATAGAAGCAGCCCGCAAGTTCCTGGTCTGACCGTTCCCGGCCGTGCAGGACGTCGCGTACGAAATTTTGCATATCGATCTGCGCAACACGGGTGTCCATTTTTGTGGCGTTGCCGCCACCCGCCGCGCAGGCGACAAGCCCCGGAGCGGCGCCGTACGCGCTAGACTGGCCCGAGCGCAAGAACGCGGCGCCGGCCGTGCTGGCCGCGCACGCAGTGTCCCGAATGCTGAAACAAGGTGAATGAAAAATGAGTGAGGTGGTAAGACTGGAGCGCTCAGGCCGGATCGGCCTGGTCATCATCGACAATCCCCCTGTCAACGCGATATCCCGGCCGGTACGGCAGGGACTGCTCGAATGCTTCCGAAAGGCGGCCGCAGACCGCTCGATCGAAGCGGTCGTGCTGCTTTGCGATGGGCGCACGTTCATAGCCGGCGCGGACATCGCAGAGTTCGACGCGCCCATGGCCCAGCCGACCTGCCATCCCCTGTTCGCGGAGATGGAGGCTCTCGACAAGCCGACGGTTGCCGCGTTGCACGGCACGGCGCTCGGCGGCGGTTTCGAGACCGCACTCGCCTGCCATTACCGCGTGGCGAATCCGGGCGCTCGAGTCGGCTTTCCCGAGATCAATCTCGGTATCGTGCCGGGCGCCGGGGGCACCCAGCGCCTGCCGAGGGTTGCCGGCGTCCAGAACGCGCTGCAGATGTTCCTGTCCGGCCGCCCGGTCGATGCGGAACAGGCCCTCGCAATGGGGCTGATCGACGCCATCGCCGACGGCGACCTGCGGGCGTTTGCCGTCGCCTACGCCAACAGGCTCGTGGACGAGGGCCGCGGCCCGCGCCGCGCCTGCGACGTGGCGATCGAGCGCACGCCGGAAATCGACGCGTTCCTGCAGGAGCAACGCAGGCGCGCGTCCCGGATGCGCGGCCGCGTCGTGCCCGGCATGGACATCGACGCGGTCGAAGCGGCAATCGACCTGCCATTCGGAAAAGGCATCGAGCGCGAACAGGAGATCAGCGACGCCTCGCTCGAGACGACCGAATCCCGGGCGATGCGGCGTCTGTTCTTCGCCGAAAAGGCGACCGGCAGGATCCCGGGTGTCGATCCTGCGAGTGCGCGCCCGCTGGCGTCCGGCGGCATCATCGGCGGCGGAACGATGGGGCGCGGCATCGCGATGTCGTTCGCGAATGCCGGCATTCCCGTAACGCTCCTCGACGTCGACAGGGCGGCGGTCGGCAAGTCCATCGACGCGATTCGCGGCGAATACCAGCGGAGCGTCAAGAAAGGTCGCATCACCGAGGACGGGCTCGAGGCCTGCATGCGCTTGATCAAGGGCTCGGACGATTACGCCGACCTGGCCGAAGCCGACGTCGTTATCGAAGCTGTGTTCGAGAACATGGCGTTGAAGAAGAAGATATTTGCGAAGCTGGACAAGACCTGCAAACCGGGGGCGATCCTCGCCTCGAATACGTCGACACTGGACGTGGCAGAGATCGCGTCCGCGACGAAGCGACCGGCCGACGTCGTGGGCCTGCATTTCTTCAGCCCCGCGCACATCATGCGACTGTTGGAAATCGTGCGGACGGACGCCACCGCCGGCGACGTCCTGGCGGCCTCGATGCAGCTTGCGAAGACCCTGCGTAAAGTCGGCGTGCTGTCCGGCAATGCCTACGGATTCATCGGCAATCGCATGATGGACCCGTACGGCCGCGAGGCCGAGAGAATGCTGCTCGAGGGTGCGACCCCGCGGCAGGTCGACGACGCGCTGGAAAGTTTCGGCATGGCCATGGGCATACTCGCGGTCTACGACATGGCCGGCGTCGACGTCGGCTACAAGGTGCGGGAGGAGCGCAAGGACCTGTTGCCGGACGACCCGAGTTTCTACCGGTCGTCGTCCATGCTGGTCGAGCGCGGCTGGCTCGGCCAGAAAACAGGCGTCGGCTTCTATCGTTACGAAGCCGGCTCGCGCGAACGACATGACAACCCCGAGGCACTGGAGATGTTCGCCGCAGAGGCAAAGCGCCTCGGTATCAAACGGCGCGACCTGACGCAGGACGAGATCGAGCAGCGATGCCTGTGCGCACTGATAAACGAAGGAGCGAAGGTCCTGGAGGAGGGAGTTGCGCTCCGGGCCTCGGACGTCGATGTCGTCTACACCTCCGGCTACGGATTCCCCCGCCACCGTGGCGGACCGATGTTCTACGCGGATACGGTTGGCCTGAAGGAAATCTGCGCACGCATCGACGGGTTTGCGAAGACGCTGGACCCGCAGTACTGGCAGGTGTCGGCACTGCTGCGGGAGCTGGCGGCGAGCGGGAAGCCGCTGGCTGATTGCGCAAACGAATAGTGGTAACGGGACGGAAACGATGACATCGAGGACCTACGCGTACAGTTTTGTCCAGGCGCTGAAGCGTCGCGGGGTCGAGCATGTCTTTGCGAACTCCGGCACCGACCACGCGCCGATCGTCGAGGCACTGACGGAAATGCGCAACACCGGCGAGGCGGCGCCTGCATTTCACGTCGTGCCGCACGAGAACCTGGCGATGGCAATGGCGCAGGGCTATTACCGCGCAAGCGGCAAGCCCGCCGTCGTGCTCGTGCACGTGACCGTCGGCACGGCGAACACGATCTGCAGCCTGATGAACGCCCGGCGCGCCAACGTGCCGGTGCTGCTGATTGCCGGCCGGAATCCCCTCTCCCAGGACGGCCACGTCGGATCGCGGTCCGTACCGATACACTGGGGACAGGATGCGTTCGACCAGGGCTCGCTCGTTCGCGAATATACGAAATGGGAACACGAATTCAGGGCCTACCAGGACGTCGATGCGCTGATCGATCGCGCCCTGGTAATCGCAATGAGCGAGCCGCGGGGGCCGGTGTACCTGTCGCTGCCCCGCGAGTTGCTCGCCGACACGGACAAGACGACGCATACGCCGCCGACAGCCGCGATAGCGAGCGCGCAGCCCGGTGCCGCCGCAATCGACGAACTCGCGGGCCTGCTGGCCGCGGCCGAGAGGCCGGCAATCGTCACGTCGACGACCGGCGTGGACCGGGAGGCCCGCCGCCGGCTCGAGGACCTGTCCCGGGCATTTGCCATTCCTGTCCTGCAGTCGTGGCCATACGCGATCAACCTGCGGTCGGATCACCCGATGAACCTCCGCATGCACGGGCTCGACTGGCTCGCCCGTGCCGACGTGATCCTGACGATCGACGCCGCCGTTCCCTGGGTGCCGCGACGCTTCAAACCACGGCACGACGCGAAGGTACTGCATCTCGCAGCCGACCCGACCTACTCGATGTATCCGTACCGCGACTTCCCGGCCTCACGCCTGATCGCCGGTTCGTCCCGCGACGGGCTCTCGATGCTCCACGACGCATTGAGAGGTCACGGGATCGACGAGGCCCGACTCGCCGGGCGCCGAACCGAAATCGCGCGACTCGTCGAGGCAGCGGCGGAGCGCCGCAGGTCTCGCATCGAAGATGCCAGGACCCGGTCGCCGATCCACGCATCCTGGACGGCGCGCTGCGTCAACGAGGTAAAGGGCGAAAACGCCTGCATCGTCAACGAACTCGGCGTTCCGTTCGATTGCCTCGAGTTCGGCGACAACGACCTGTATGTAGGCGAAACGACGGCCGGCGGTCTCGGCAGCGGCGTCGGATTCGGCCTTGGCGCCAAGCTCGCGGATCCGTCGCGGAACGTGATCTGCTGCGTCGGCGACGGCAGTTTCATGTTCGGGAACCCCACGCCGGCCTTCGTGGTCGCCGACGCCCTGCGACTGCCGATCCTGATCGTCGTTGCCAGCAATGGCATGTGGTACGCCGTCGAACAATCGACAGTGGACATCTATCCAGAGGGCGCGGCCGCGGCAGGCGAGAACCTGCCGCTGACGCAGTTCGGCTCGACGCCGGACTACGCGGGTATCGCGACAGCCTGCGGCGCCTGGGGAGAGACCGTCAGCGATCCGAACCAGCTGGAGGCCGCGATGCGCCGCGGCCTCGCGCGCAATGCCGAAGGCCAGGCAGCGCTCATCAATGTCATAACCGCTCCCGGCACGCGCTGAGCCAATAACGAGCAAGTAACACGGAGACCACCGATGACGATGAATGTAGAGGAACTGGTAGCCATCGACGTACACGTACACGCGGAGGTCTCGACCCGCGATCCGGTGGACGAGGAAAAGAAGGCGTTCGAGGACGCGGCGAAGAAGTACTTCAAGGAAGAGGCCGACAAGAAGCCGACCATCCAGGAAACCGCCGACTACTACCGCAAGCGCAAGATGGCCTGCGTCATATTCACGGTCGACGGCGAACGGGCCCGCGGCCAGAAACGAATATCGAACGAAGAAGTCGCCGAGATGGCCAACGCGAACAGCGACGTGATGATCCCGTTCGCGAGTATCGACCCGGCCAAGGGCCGGCTGGGCGCGCGCGAAGCGCGGCGACTGATCCGCGACTACAACGTCAAGGGCTTCAAGTTTCACCCCCAGTTCCAGGAATTCTTCCCGAACGACCGCTCGGCCTACCCGCTGTACGAGGTGATTGCCGAGGCGAAGCTGCCGGCGCTGTTCCACACCGGGCACTCCGGCATGGGAACCGGCATGCCCGGCGGCGGCGGTATCCGCCTGAAGTACGGCAACCCGATGTATGTCGACGACGTCGCGGTCGACTTTCCGGACATGCCGATCATACTCGCGCACCCGTCCTGGCCCTGGCAGGACGAGGCCCTGTCGATCTGCCTGCACAAGCCACAGGTCTACATCGACCTCTCCGGCTGGTCACCGAAATATTTCCCGCCGCAGCTCGTGCATTACGCGAACACGCAGCTGAAACGCAAGATGCTCTTCGGATCGGATTTTCCGCTGATCACGCCGGACCGCTGGCTCGCCGACTTCGAGAAAGCCGGCTTTCGTGACGAAGTCAAGCCGCTGATCATGAAAGAGAACGCGGTCCGACTGCTCGGTCTTGGCAAGTAGCCGGCGGGGCAGTCGGGGCCGCTGAATCGAATGCCGGGCCGCCTGGTCCGGCGGCCCGGCGCCCCCCGGATCAAGCCGTGTGCACGTAACCGTAGCGCAGGTTGCTGCGGCCCTCGTTCAAAGCCACGTACCGGGCCTTCACCGCCGATATCTGGTCGATCGACAGCTGCCCGACCGCGGCCGTCAGGTCGATGCCATAGAGCCGCGCCGCGTTCCCGGAGAAGATCGCGTTCTTGACCGGGCCGTCGGCGGCGCCCAGCGGCGCGAAGCCGTGCTTGCTCTGCATGTCGTCCGGGATCTCGAGCCGGCGTAGCGCTTCGATCTGCCACTGGGGCGAGCCGTACCAGACCGAATCCGTGCCCCACAACACGCGGTCGCTGCCCAGCCCCTTGATCAACTGTCCCAGCATGGCCGCGGCGAGTCGCGGATGCGTGACCGACGTGTTCGCGAAGCAGGTGCCGAGCTCCGCATAGACGTTCGTCACACCGAATTTCCCGGCAATTTCCGCGAGGTCGGTAACCCAGTCGATCCTGCCCCTGTCTTCGAACTGCTGCAGCGTCGAATCCGGCAGCTCGATGAACGGGCGCAGCGCCGAGTGATAGATGACGAAATTGATCTCCGGCCAGTCCTTCGCGGCCTTGCCGAGGTCAGACACCGTCGCGTGCTCCCACAGGCCTTCCCAGGACGTCTCGTAGTCGGGCGGCATCAGGCCCTTGTGTATGCAAACGGTATTGATGCCTGCCTTGATGATCTTCTCGTAGAACGGATAGACGAGCTTCTCGTCGTCCAGGCGCCACTGCGACTGGCGCATGGTCTGGAACAGCGGGTCGCCGATCGTATAGCCCTTCCAGCTGTCAACCTTCAGTTCGTCGATTGCGTAGTCGACGTCGTCGAGCCAGCCCTCTGACTTCGGCTGTATTATGCCGTGGGCAAGCATCCGCCGTGACCCGGCGATCGTGTTGACCGACGCGCGCGCCGCCGCGATCTGGTCGTTCGTGAGAAACAGGTTGACCTCGTCGTCGACCGGCGAACCGGAAAGGATCGCAACGTCCGTATCGCTGTCGACGAACATTTCCTTCACATAGTTCGCAAACTTGAACCGGTCGATCGAGGTTTCCCCCTGCAGGTCCGGGTTCCAGTGCGCCTTTGCGAACTGAGCGAGGCCGGTTATGTCGGTCGTATAGTCGTCGCGCACGAAGTGCGTCTGGCAATCGATGATGAACTGGCTGGCCAGGCTGCGCGCCCGTTCGTCCGCGATTCCCGGGCTGGCCGCCTCGGCCCTTGCGACGTTGTACAGCGGGCCGAAAACATCGTTCATCGCCACGAATGCCGCCGCCATGCCCGCCGCCGAACTCAGGAACTGGCGGCGGTTCATGCCGTGCTTCGGCCCGAGGTCGTCGGCCAGCTCCTTGATTCTCGCCTCTACCCGCTTCTGCTGGTCCGTCTGCGGCAGCGGATGATATTCGCCATTCGACACGACCTGCGTAGGTATGGGCGAGGCAAAGGAATGGCTCTCGGCCACCTTGAATCTTTTCAGGTCTTCGTCGGTCAGGTATCGCATGCTCTTCGCTCCCAGGGAAACACGAGTCCGGCGTCCCGCCTGTCGAATGGCGAGGTGCGCCGGGCCCGCTCAGCCCATGTTGAATGCCGGTGGGTACAGCCTGTGCCCGCGGTCCAGCGTAATCCAGCGGGTTTCCGAAAACGTGTCGATGGACCACTTGCCCCCGTGCCTGCCCAGGCCGCTGTATTTCACACCGCCGAAGGGAACGTGCGGCTCGTCGTTCACCGAGCTGTCGTTGATATGGGCCATGCCTGTCTGCAGGCGGCGGGCGACAGCGAGCCCGAGTTCCTCGTTTCGCGTAATGATGCCGGCCGACAGCCCGTAGACCGAGTCGTTCGCGATTTCTATCGCCTCGTCCACGCTGCCAAACGTCAGGATCGGCGCTACCGGCCCGAAGGTCTCGTCGGTAAATACCTTCATCCTGCGTGTGACGTTGGTCAGTACGGTCGGCTCGTAGTACAGCCCGTCGTGCTTGCCGCCGGTGAGCAGCCTGGCGCCCAGCTCCACGGCTTCCGTCACGTGCCGGTGGATGTTGTCGAGTTGCTTCTTGTTGATTATCGGGCCGAGCACATTCGACTTGTCGGCCGGATCGCCCATTTTCAATTTCTTTACGTTCTCGACGTACCTGGCGGTGAACTCGTCGGCGATGCTGTCCTGCACCAGGATGCGCTCGACGGCCATGCAGATCTGCCCCTGGTGCATGAACTTGCCGAAGGTCGCCGCATTTACGGCGCGCTCCATGTCGGCGTCCTCCAGGACGATCAGTGCGTCCTTGCCCCCGGCCTCGATACAGGCGCGCTTGAGCAACGAGCCCGCCTGCGCAGCAATTTGTGCACCGACGGCGCTCGAACCGGTGAAGCTGATCGCCTTCACATGCGGGTTCGAAACCATTTCGTCGCCGACCTCCCGAACGCTGTCACGCGAACAGGTCACAACGTTGACGACGCCCTCGGGCAAGCCGGCTTCGGCGAATACCTCGGCCAGCAACAGTCCGCCCGAAACCGGCGTCTCTTCGGAAGGCTTCAGCACGATCGTATTGCCGATCGCCAGTGCGAAAGCCAGGCCTCGCGACGTCAGCAGCAGCGGGAAGTTCCACGGAGAGACGACCGCCACGACGCCGAGCGGCTGGCGGACGACGAGGCTCAGCTTGCCGTGTTCGGACGGCAGGACCTGTCCCTCCACCTGGTAGGCGGCAGCGGCGGCAGCCCGGTAGATCCCCTGCGCATAGCTGGTCTCGAACATGCCCTTGCCGAACCAGGCGCCCCCTTCCCTGGACAGTGCATCGACGAAATCCGCCTGGCGCGATTCCAGCACATCGGCAATTTTCGTCATGATCCTTGCGCGCTGCGGATGCGACATAGCGGCCCATGCCGGCTGCGCAGAGGCCGCACTATCGATGGCCTTGCGCGCGTCGTCACGATTGGCATCCGCGACCGCCGCATATTCCTTGCCGGTCGCCGGATTCAGGTCGGAAAAGCGCCGGCCGCCGGATGCCGGCGTCCACGCGTTTCCAATAAACAGGTCGGTCGGAATCGGATTGCTCATGCGCGCCTCTGCTCGGGTCTCGGGGGAGCGGGAGGGCGTCGAGCCGGTAGGGGAACAGACCAGCCTGGCAGCGCGCATCCCGGGTCAGTAGACGAGGATAGCAACTTCCGGATGGGCCAAGTATCGCCTCCCGTGGCACCGGAAGATTATTGATCGCGAAGCAAAAAAAACTCAGCCCGGATCTTCGGGTGATAGAATTTCGCCATGCAGGAAATCGGCATTAGACAGGCTCGCGTTTTTCTCGCGATCGCCGACTCACTGAGTGTCACGCGCGCAGCGAAGACACTCAACCGGTCCCAGACATCGGTGACGAAGTCGCTGCACGACCTCGAGACCCAGCTCGGCGTGAAGCTGTTCGACCGATCGTCGAAAGGCGTCAGCCTGACCGCGTTCGGGGAGTGCCTGCTGGCTCGCGCCAGGGAAGCGGCCGAGTCGTTCGCTGCGGCCCAGGAGCTGGTACCACCGGTATCCATGCAGCAATCTGCGAGCACAGCCCGGTTCTTCCGCATGGACGTTTCGGATCGCTGGCTCGATGCATTTCTCGCCGTCGCCGAATATCAGAACATCGCAGTGGCGGCGGAGCACCTGGGTCTCACCCCCGCGGCCGTGTCGTCGTCTCTGCGCAAACTCGAGGACACGCTGCACATGGTGCTGTTCGAGCGGACGCCGACGGCGGTCGTGCCGTCCGCATTCGGCCAATCGCTGGCTCGCTACGTCAAGCTCGCCCGCGCACACCTGGGCAGTGCGCGCGACGAGATCGCGGGACTGCAGGGCGTGAAGCGGGGCCGAATCGTCGTCGGGACGCTCCCCTTCGTCCGCACGATCATCGTGCCGCGCGCCATTACAAGGCTTATGGAGGCACATCCCTACCTCGACATCGCGACCGTCGAAGGCCCGTACAATGATCTCGTTACGGGCCTGCGCTGCGGTGACATCGACCTCGTCGTCGGCGCACTGAGAGGTTCTGCGTCGGACAAGGACCTCGTCGAGGAATCGATACTCGAGGAAAGCCTCGCCGTGATCTGCCGTGCCGGACACCCGCTGACGCGGCGCAAGCGCCTCGAGTGGAGCGATCTGCTGCAGTACGACTGGGTCCTGCCGCGACGTGGCACCCCGACCCGCATGCGCTTCGAGCGGACGGTCGGCCAGAGCGGCTACGCCGGTCCTGCGCACGTCGTCGAGACAAGCTCGCTGGTCATGGTGCGCGGCCTGCTGCTGGAGAGCGACCGCGTCACCGTGTTGTCGCGGCACCAGGTGCTGTTCGAGGAGCAGGCGGGGCTGCTTGCCGCACTGCCGTTCGAACTCAGGGGCACCGAGCGACCGCTGGGCATCACGCGCCGCAGGATCGGGACCCTCTCGCCCGCGGCCAGCCTGTTCGCTGACGAGGTGCGTCGCGCCGCTGCCGATTTCGCACAGGACTGAGCCGGTCGGCACGAACCTATGCCGGCCATGAATTTTCGGTCCCGCCGCTGGTCCGGCCTGCCCGTATTTGGCAGATTCTCGGGCCAGTCTTTTTGAACGTCCACGCGGAAGGCATCCGCCACCAGCACGGGACTGCGCCATGAAGAAATACCAGTTAGCGAAAGGATGCACCGACCTGAGCGGACTGAAGCTCGTCGATTGCGACACGCCGAAACCCGGCACCGGGCAGGTCCTCATCAAGGTTCACGCCACGTCCCTCAATTACAGGGACCACGCCGTCGTGTCCGGTAACTACTTCGGCGGCGTGCTGAAGCGAGACACGGTGCCGCTGTCGGACGGCGCCGGTGAAGTCGTCGAGGTCGGGCCTGGCGTGACGCGCGTCCGTCCCGGGCAGCGCGTCGCCGGCACGTTCTTCCAGGTCTGGGCGGACGGCGAGCCGGACCTCGGCAAGATCGCGGCACTGGGCTCGCCGCTGGACGGCATGCTGGCCGAGTACGTCGTACTGCACGAAGACGGCGTCGTCCCGATACCCGAGCACCTGTCGTACGAGGAAGCGGCAACGCTGCCCTGCGCCGGCGTCACCGCATGGAACGCGCTGATGTTCAGCGGCGCGGTCCGGCCGGGCCAGTCCGTCCTTACGCTCGGTACCGGCGGGGTTTCGATCTTCGCGCTGCAGTTCGCGAAGCTCGCGGGCGCCCGCGTCCTGATCACCTCGTCGAGCGACGAGAAGCTGGCCCGCGCAAAGAAACTCGGGGCCGACGACGTGATCAACTATCGCAAGACGCCGGCCTGGGAGCAGGAAGTCGTCAGGCTTACCGGGAGAGGCGTCGACCATGTCATCGAGGTCGGCGGGACGGGAACGCTGGCGAAGTCGTTTCAGTCGGTCGGTTTCCGCGGCCAGGTAGCGCTGATCGGCGTGCTGGCCGGCCGTGAGGGGGACACGAACCCGCATTCGCTGATGCTGAAGAACGCAAGCCTCCGCGGGATATTCGTCGGCAGTCGCCGGATGTTCGAGGACATGAATGCGGCCATTGCCGTCAACCGGCTGCGACCCGTGGTCGACAAGTCGTTCGATTTCACGGATGCGGCAGAGGCATTCAGTTACCAGCTTGCCGGGAAGCACTTCGGCAAGGTTGCCATACGTGTCGCGGATTGATTCGACGTGATCCAGCCGCGCTCCGCCGTGCTAGCTTGTTTCACGCCGGGCTATCCGTAATACAGGATCGGAGACCCAATGATCGGGGAAGGTCAGCTGCTCTGGAAACCGCTGCGCCAATGGCTCGCGGATGCGAACATCACTGCCTACATGGCCTGGCTCGGCGAAACGCGGGGCCTGAGCTTCGGAGACTACGCTGACCTGCAGCGCTGGTCCGTCGAGAACCTGGACGATTTCTGGGCTTCGATCTGGGAGTATTTCGACATCAGGGCGTCGGCACCGTACACGAGCGTGCTCGGCAGGCGGCAGATGCCGGGCGCCGAGTGGTTTCCCGGGGCGCGGCTCAATTACGCCGAGCACATTTTCCGGAGCGCGACCGACGACGCACCGGCACTGCTGTACGCATCCGAGAATGCGGATCTCGCCGACATGTCATGGGCCGAACTCGAAACCAGGGTGCGCTCGCTGGCCTGCTGGCTGACGACTGCCGGCGTCGGGCAGGGCGACCGGGTCGCGGCCTACCTGACCAACTCGCCCGAGGCGGTGGTCGCCATGCTGGCCACGACCAGCATCGGCGCGGTCTGGACGGCCGTGTCACCCGATTTCGGGACGCCGAGCGTCCTGGACCGCTTTGCCCAGCTCGAGCCCAAGGTACTGTTCTATGCGGACAGCTACCAGTACGGCGGCAAGCGTTACCAGCGCCTAGATGACGTCCGCAAGATCGTGGCCGGCCTGGCGTCGCTCGAGCACCTCGTGCATGTTCCGGGTGCCGGCGCACCAGGTGCCAGCGCGGCGCGGGACGAAATGCTGCTTGAGGGGGCGACGCGGTGGCGGGATGCGCTCGCCACCGGGCCCTCGGGGTTCCGGTATGCCCAGGTGCCCTTCGGCCACCCGCTCTGGATCCTGTTCTCCTCCGGGACGACGGGCATACCGAAGGCCATCGTACACAGCCATGGCGGCATCCTGATCGAGCAGCTGAAACTCATCTCGCTGCATTTCAACATGAAGCGCGGTGAACGCCTGTTCTTCTATACGACTCTCGGCTGGATGATGTGGAACTTCCTTGTAAGTTCCATGCTGCTCCGGATCATCCCGGTGCTTTACGACGGAAACCCCAATTACCCGAACGGCGAGCGGCTGTGGGAACTTGTCGAGGCGAGCCGCGCCAACCTGTTCGGCGCAAGTCCGACATTTGTCCAGATGCAGCAGGGCGCCGGGATCGTACCGAGGGACAAGTTCGACCTGACCGCGCTGCAGTCGGTCATGCTGGCCGGTTCGCCGGTATCGGCGGAGTGCATGGCCTGGTTCTACGACAACGTGAAGGAGGACGTCTGGCTGATGCCGGGCAGCGGCGGCACGGATATCTGCTCGGGTTTCGTCGGTGGCGTGCCCGGACCGAACGTCTACGCCGGGGAGATACAGGGCGTGCACCTGGGAGTCGATGCGCACGCCTTCGACGAGGAGGGCAAGCCGGTCATAAACGAGGTCGGCGAACTCGTCATCACCCAGCCGATGCCGTCGATGCCGATCTGTTTCTGGAACGACCCCGGGGACCAACGTTACCGCGAGACCTATTTTGACACCTACCCGGGCGTCTGGCGGCACGGCGATTTCTTCATGATCAATGAGCGCGGCGGTTGCTTCGTACTGGGCCGCTCGGATGCGACGCTGAATCGTTACGGCATTCGCATCGGCACGGCGGAGATCTACCGGGCGATGGAGGCCGTGGAGGAGGTCGACGACTCCCTGATCGTCAATCTCGACCTGCCCGGCGGCCGGTTCTTCATGCCCATGTTCGTGAAGCTGAAAAACGGGTTTGCGCTGAACGACGACATCGAGCAGAAGATCCGCCGCACGCTTCGCGAGCGCTACACGCCGCGCCACGTACCCGAAAAGATCTACCAGGTCGACGACATACCCTACACGCTGACCGGGAAGAAAATGGAGGTGCCGGTGCGCCGGATCCTGATGGGCACGGCCGTCGAAAAGGCCGCCAATCCGAGCGTGATGCGAAACCCGGAGTCCCTCGACTATTTCATCCGGTTTGCCGAGGAACGGACCGACTACTCCCTGGGCTGAGCCCCCGAAGACCCCGGATTTCGAGTCCGCGGGCGATCCCTGGCCGGGGCCGGTTTGCGGTCCGCGAAAGGAGCACAATGCAGGATTCCCCCGCTGTGGAACTTGTATTCCCTATTTGTAGAGGATGGCCTCGGGACCGGAACCTATAATTCCGCCAGAGGTAAGTCCGTAGAACTTACGGGTTTCTCATACCGAGGGGAATCAGGAACCATGAGCAAGAAAAGTCTCGAAGACGTGCTGAAAGCGGCCGGGAATCCGGTACAGCTGTTGCGCAACTCGCAAATCGGCGCATACGTGTACCCGGTCGTGCCCGGCGAGTTCAGCAACTGGCGCGACGAACAGAAAGCGTGGCGCGACACCTGCGTACTGTTCGACCAGTCACATCATATGGTCGACATCTACATCGAGGGGCCGGATGCAGTGAAACTCTGCTCCGACACCGCCATCAACACGTTCAATAATTTTCCCGTCAACCGCGCCAAGCAATATGTCCCGGTCAGCTACGACGGCCATGTCATCGGCGACGGCATCCTGTTCCATCTGCAGAAGAACAAGCTCGTGTTCGTCGGCCGCGCGCCGTCCGCAAACTGGATCGAGTACCACGCCGAAACCGGCGGCTATGACGTCAAGATCGTCAAGGACGACCGTTCGCCCGGCGACCCCAAGGGCAAGGCCGTCGTCCGCAAGTGCTACCGCTTCCAGATCCAGGGCCCGAATGCCTGGGCCCTGATCGAGAAGCTCCACGGCAAGAAGCCGCCGGACGTCAAGTTCTTCAACATGGACTACATCAAAATCGGTGGCCGCAAGGTGCGGGCGCTGCGGCACGGCATGGCCGGCGCACCCGGTCTCGAAATCTGGGGCCCCTACAAGGAACGCGAAGAGATCCGCGGCACGATCGTAGAGGCTGGCAGGGAATTCGGACTGAAGCAGGTCGGTTCGCGAGCCTACGCGACAAATACGCTGGAATCCGGCTGGATACCGTCACCGCTGCCCGCGGTCTACACGGGCAACAAGATGAAGGCCTACCGCGAGTGGCTGCCGGCTACGAGCTACGAAGCAACCGGCTCGCTCGCCGGAAGCTTCGTCTCCGACAATATCGAAGACTACTACGTCACGCCCTACGAGATCGGCTACGGACCGTTCGTCAAGTTCGACCACGACTTCATCGGCCGCGAGGCGCTGCAGAAGATGGCGAACCAGCCGCATCGGCGCAAGGTAACGTTCGCATGGAACGCCGAAGATGTTGCGAAGGTCTGGACTTCGATGCTGGTTCCGGGCAAAGACAACTTCAAGTACATCGACCTGCCCCTGTCGAATTACGGATCCGCTTCCTTCGACGAGATCAAGTACAGGGGCAAGATTGTCGGAGCCTCAATGTTTGCGGGCTACAGCTATAACGAGCGCTCGATGCTGTCGCTCGGCATCGTCGACCCGAACATCAAGGAAGGCGCCGAAGTCACGCTGGTCTGGGGCGAACCCGACGGGGGCACGAAGAAGACCACCGTCGAGCGTCACAAGCAGGCCAAGATACGTGCGATCGTGAGCCCGGTCCCGTATTCGCGGGTTGCGCGTGAATCCTATGCCAAAGGCTGGCGCACCCAGGCCAAGAAGTAGGCGGCGGACGACGCGTCCCCCCGCAACCGCCGCCATCGGATACCCTGACCGGTATCCCGGAAGAAGCCCCGCAAGGGGCTTTTTTCGCTGCCGCAACAGGGATCGTGCATGCGAGGCCGGGATTTTCATGGCAATGCGCAACGATTCAATCGCTGTGCGTCCTGGCGTGGGTTACCCTGACGGCGGACCGCCATGAACGCCTTACTCGACAGACGCCGTATGCTCATTGGCCTGCTGGCTTTACCCGGCATGGCCTTGCTGGCGCGGACGGGGCTCCTGGGCCGCTATGCGTTGGCCCAGACCGAGCCGCTGACGGCGCAGCACATCGACACGTTGCGCCGCATCGCCTTCCTGCTGTTCCCGTATCCGGAACTCGGCCAGGCGCCTTACGAACGGGTTGCCGGCGCGATTGCGGCGGGCGCAGGCAACGCAGGCACGCGCGCCCTGCTCGATACAGGCATCGCGGATCTCGATGCGCGGCAGGCGGTGACCTGGCTCGAACTCGACGAGCGATCCCAGGTCGCAGCGCTCGCCGAAATCGAATCCGGTGCCTTCTTCCAGCACCTGCTGCAGACGACGAAGATGGTCCTGTTCAACGATCCCGAGGTCTGGGCCTACATCGGCTACGGAGGCTCCTCGATGGATTTCGGCGGCTACGTGAACCGCGGCCTGAACGACATCGACTGGCTGGACGACGACTGAGAATCATGGCGAAGGTATTCGACAGGAATGACAGCAGCGTCGTCGTCGTGATCGGGTCCGGCGCCGGCGGCGGCACCGTGTCGCGCGAGCTCGCGGCCAGTGGCGTCGACGTTGTATGCCTCGAGGCCGGCGGACCGACCGCGGAGGTCGTCACCAACGCATCCGCGATGTTTCCACGGCTGACCTGGCTCGACCGACGCATCGGCAGCGGCGACCTGCCGGCGGGTTTCCCGATCTGGAGCGGCAAGGGCGTGGGCGGAACGACCCAGCACTGGACCGCGCACGCGCCGCGCTACCCCGATTACCAGCTTGCGCCGTCGCGGTATTTCGGCGGCCTGCCGGGCGTCAGCGTCATCGACTGGCCCGTCCCGCAGGAAGAGATGGCGCATTACTATGCGCTGGCGGAGAAAAGCATGGGCGTCTCCGGCACCAACGGCTGGCCGAAGCTGCCGGAAAGCAATAACTACAGGGTGCTGGCCGAGGGCGCGCGGCGCATCGGGCTAACGCACGTCGAACGCAGCAACATGGCGATCAACTCGGTCGCCCAGGGCGGGAGACCCGCCTGTCTTCAGCTCGGCTTCTGCGTGTCCGGCTGCGCGGTCAATGCGAAGTGGACGTCCGCGAATACGCCGATAGCACAAGCGCTCCGGACCAATCACTTCGAGTTGCGCGACCGCTCGTTCGTGCTGCGGGTAGAGCACGACGAACGTGGCCGGGCCAGCGAGGTCGTCTACGTGGATGCCGGCGGGAACCTGCAGCGGCAAAAAGCGCGCGCCGTATGCATGGCCGCCAATTCGATCGATACGCCCAGGATCCTGCTCAATTCCGACTCCGCGGCGTTTCCCGGCGGCCTCGGAAACCGGTCCGGGCACATCGGGCGGCATTACACGAAGCACGTCTTCGCGATCGTCACGGCGATCATGCCGAAGCCCGTGCACATGGAGCGGGGCACGGACAACCTCGGCGCGGTCCTTGATTTCATACCGAACGATCCGACGCGCGGCTACGCAGGCGGCTTCGTTTTCGAGCAGGTCTCCTTCGACCCGGCCAACCTGTCCAGCCTGTCCCGCCCGGGTGCCTGGGGCGCGGAGTACGCGGAGCAGCTCCGGCGCTACGATCACTACACGGGACTGCTGGTCATGGGCGAAGATCCCGCGCAGGAATCGAACGGCGTGACGCTGCATCCGAGCGAAAAGGACCAGTACGGCATGCCGGTGCCCGTCGTGCACTACGCCGATCACGACAACTCGAAGCGAATGAGGAGCTTCGGGATCGACAGGGCCCGCGAACTGTACGAGGCACTGGGCAGCACGGAGATCTACGTCGGCCCGCCGCCGCCGGCGACGCACAACATGGGAACCTGCCGCATGGCGCGAGACGCGAACGACGGCGCCTGCGATCCCTGGGGCCGGTCCTTCGACGTGCCAAACCTGTTTTTCTCCGATGGCAGCCCGCTGCCGTCGAGCGGGACCTCGAATCCCACGCTGACCATCGTCGCCCTGGCGACGCGGCAGGCGGAGCATATACGGCAACTGATGGCGAGCAAGGCATTGTAAGGAGCAGACGTGAGCGGCAAGACGGATACGACAGAACTCGTAAAGCGCGTCGAGGCACTGGAGCACCAGCTCGGCATACAGCAGGACATCCACGACATCCGGCGCCTGCAGTACGCCTACGGCTACTTCATCGACAAATCACAGTACAACGAGGTCGTCGACCTGTTCGCGGACAGCGGCGAGGTCTGGTTCCTCGGCGGAATCTACAAGGGCCGGGAAGGCGTCAGGCGCCTGTACATCGAACGCTTCCGCAAGAACTTCACCGACAATCACAACGGCCCGCGTTACGGCTGGCTGCTCGACCACCCGCAGCTGCAGATGATCGTCGACGTGGCCGACGACCGAAAGACGGCAAAGCTGCGCGGCCGCTCGATGATGCAGGCCGGCCTGCACGAGACCGCCAAGGGCAACCAACGGCAGTGGTTCGAGGGCGGTATCTACGAGAACGAGTACGTCCGCGAGAACGGCGTCTGGAAGATCAGGCGCCTAGGGTACTTCCCTTTCTGGCACGGCAGCTTCGACGAGGGCTGGGCGAAGACGCCGATCGATTTCATCCCGATGGCGAAGACGCTGTACCCGGAGGACCCGCTGGGGCCGGACGAGCTGATCGACCCGCAACCGCGCCTGTGGCCGGCAACCGATACGGTGCCGTATCACTACAGGCACCCGGTAACGGGCAAGCCGATCGTCCTCGACAACACCCGGGCGCGGGAAGGCTTCAGGGACTGAAGCACTCGCGACGCAGTACGCTTATCACCGGCCGCGCCGGCGGGACCGACTGGCTCAGCGTGTGACGCCAGCGCCGCCATCCTGCTCGCCGCCGGGATGGACGACGAACACCTGCGCCATTTTCACGTCGAGCGCCGTCGAGATCGCCGTATTTTCGCCCGTGACCGGATCGGGATAGGCATCCGCCAGTCGCCGCAGCGCCTTGTACAGCGAGATGCCGGAAATCTGGCCGTTGCTCAGATGATGGGTCGAGTCGTTGCGGATCAGTTGCCGGTACCAGGTGTCGACGTCCGCGTAGCCCGCCACGAGCCCGGTGGCGCCCTCCGGCGCCAGGTCGAGCACGAAGCGGAGATCGCGTATCAGGTGCACGGACGCGACCCGCAGGTTCTGCCACGGTATGACGACCTCGGGAATCGGCTCCGTACTCAGCACGCCGTCGACGATGCGCCCGGTCGTGTGCCGGATCAGGCTCGCACCCCAGCGCGCGTCGACGCGCTGCGATCCGCCCGGCATCACCTTCTCGCCGGTCGCATCCGTCAGCAGCCGATCGAGGCCACGATAGAGCGATACGCTAACCTCGTCGTCGTTGTCGAGGCTGTCGACACCGGATAGCTCGATCATCATGCGGTTGTACCGCTCGTCCATGATCGCCTTGTCCTGGAAGATGAACTCGACGCCGTCCGGCCCGCGGAAGCCGATGATGCAACCGACGGCGCGGTAGACCTGGTTGTCGATACCCTCCCCGCCGTCCGGATGCGTGAAATCCTCCGGGCTCGCCTCGCCGTCGAGGTCGAGTCCCCAGGAATAGCGCCCCTCGACCTCGTAGAACTCGAAGCCGTCGGGCTCGCTCGTCGGGTGCCAGGTCTCTATCTCCTGCCTGAGCTGCGTTTCCTCGACCGTCATGCCCTCGGGTTTCGGAAACAGTTTCGCAAACTGTTCGCGCGGCCCGTCATTGAAGCCGCGCGGGCACTCGTCTTTTGCGTCTTCGGTCTGGTACACCGACCAGAACAGGTTCGTCATCACGTAGGCGATCCGGCCGTCGCGTAACGCGCCGTCGTCGGCAGCGGCCGTCCCTGTGAGGATTACGGCCGTTGCCGCCACTGCGATCCGTGCCGATCTTTTCATCGCGGGCCCTCCAGCATGTCGTTGCGCAGCCAGAACCCTCGTAGCCCGTTACGCTGGCCGCGCCACTCGCCGGTGCCGTCGCCGTGCGTGTCGCCGGGTTGCCGGTCGCCGGCGTAGGTATAGATGGGCCGGTCGCGGAAGGCCCACACGCGGATTGCGTCGGCCTGCTCCGGCTTCGCCTTGTGTCCCGTCGCTGGATCGATGCCGATCACGCTCCAGGTTCGGCTGCCGCCGGTCTCATGGTCGGCCGCGCGAACGTATGGCCAGTACTCCAGGCAGCGCTTCGGATCGCCGCCGCCGCACATCGCGAGCCGGTAGATCTGGGTATCGTCCGGATGGTCGCAGGACAGCTGATCCTGGGAATCGTCGCCGCATTGATAGACGTAGATCGTCATGCCGCGCTGATCGGCGAGCACGTCGCCGACGATCGTCGCCTGCACGGTGAACGAGGCCGGGAACGGCGGCGCTTTCTGCGTGTATACATTGTGCCAGCCGGGCTCGTCGCTGCCCTGCTGGCTCCACGAGTGCTCGTCGAGTGCAAACGTATAGAGCGGCTCGCCGCGGTACACCCACTGCCGCACGCCGGGTGAGCGTGCGAGGATCGTCCACTCGCCGAAGCTTCGGGCCAGCGCCGGCGCGAGCAGCGGCCGGAACCGGCGCTCGCACTCGCCGCGGCAGTTCGACGCGTCGGGCGCATCGCCTTCGTAGGCGTACACGGAGTCGTTCCTGTCAGTCGTCAGCATGCGGCCGGTCGACGTCGTGCGCACGGCGAAGCCGGGCGGCACGGCCGGCGGCGGCCCGATCGGCACGCGGTAGGCCGGGGAATCTCCACCGTAAGGGCGCTTCGAGCCTCCGAGGGTGTCGCCGGGCTCTGCGTCGCGCACGGACGTATACAACGGCTGCTCGGCGTAGGCCCATTGCCGTGTTCCGTCCCGGCGCTCGACGATAGACCAGTCCCCGACCGGTTTTGCGTCGGCGTCGGCATAAGCCGGTGGCCACAGGTCGGTGCAGCTCGGACGGGTTTCGAGCTCAGGCAAGACGATGCCAGGCGGGTAGGGGCTCATCAGGCCGGCGGTAACGGTGAGCACCTCGTCATAGCAGGCGGGCGTGTCGGGCGACTCACCGCTGTAGCCGTTCCTTTGCACGTGCAGGGGCCACTCGTACAGCGTGCGGCCGTCGCGGTCGGCGAACACCGGCCCTTCGAGCTCCGTGTTCTCCACGCGAAAGCCCGGCGGCATCGGCACGTCCAGCCATTGCTCGAACGGGCCGCCCTGTGCAACAGCGGCCGCGCTGGCGAGCAACCAGGCGACCGGCAGTGTTGCCTGCAGCCGCCTAGACAAGAATTTCGCTGATCGCATCGGAGCTGCGATTGCTCTTATCGCCCCAGGACTTGATCTCGAGGCCCATTAGGCGCTGGGCGGTGTAGCCCAGCCGGCAACCCGGACTGCCCTTGCCATCGAGGTGCAGCCCGGTGCGGACCTGTCCCTGCGCCGTACCGGCGCTGAACATCGGGATACCCTCGATGCTGTGGATCTTCGCGAACGACTGGTCGGTCGTCGCGTAGACGAAGCAGTTGTCGAGCAGGGAGCCATCGCCTTCGCGGAAGTTCGCGAGCGCCTGTACGTAGTACGCCCATTCCTCCATGGCGCGGCGGGTGTACCAGGACACGTTCGGCTGGCATTGAAGTTCGGGAACCACGGCCTCCTCGTGCGTCGCCGTATGGTGCGGCTTGTCGTAGCCCGGCTTCGTCGTTGCCGAGAATGCCGACGCGTAAAACATGTTGAACACTCGAGTCTGGTCGCAGGCGACCGCCATCAGCATCAGTTCCGTCATCATGCGATGCCGCTTCGATACCAGGTCGGCATCCAGGCCGGCCGGCGGGTCTACGGGCTGCGGCATGACGACGCAGGCTTCTCGCGGCTCGGGCTTCGTCAGCTGCAGGTCGAATCGCCGCTCGAGGTCCCGGAGCCCGGTGAAGTACTGGTCGAGCCGTTGCCGGTCCTCGATGCCCAGCTCGCCATGCAACTTCTTCGCATCGTCCATGACGACCGACAGCGAGCTCTTCCGGATCAGCACGGTCGGATCGGGCGTGAACTCGTCGGCGTTCGGGTCCTGGAAGCCGGGACCGAACAGGCGCTGGTAGAACCTGAGCGGCGACCACTCCGGCGCATTGACCGAATTGCCGTTCTCGTAGCTGAAGCTGTCGCGCACGTCGCCGGTCGCCGTCGCGCTCAGGCTGCGGAAGCGGGTCTCGTTGCCTGTCTTGCGGGCAACGCTTACATCGATCGTTTCGCCGGGCCGGTTCTCCCGCGTCAGCGGGGCGATGCCGGAGCGCAGTACGACCCAGCCGGAGTGATGGCAAAGATTCGGGGCGGCGTCCTTGAAAACATGGTAGTTCGTATACAGGTTGATGTGCTGGCGCACCGGCGCGAGCGACTCGATCTCCGGCGGCAGGTCGAAATCCGGGCCGGTCTTCTTGGGCACGAAGATCGCCTCGCTCATCCCGAGACCCCAGGACCAGGTGCCGAAGCGCAACGGGATCGGCGCGCCCGACGCCAGCGCCGTACCGCCGTCGTTCAGGAAGCAGGCCAGGAATGGCAGCGCCACGGTCACGACGCCGCCGTTCAGCGTGCCCCGGAGGAAACGTCGCCTGCTGATCCTGCTCATCGCGAATTCTCCTTGCCGGGCGCACGGGCGGTACTCCCGGGTACGCCCGGTCTTGCCGCGGCGGCCACGCTCGTCGTCGTGTCGGCGGAGCGGACGCGACGGAAGGCCTGGCTCGTCGCGAGCTCTTCCAGAAGATCCGGCAGTCGATGACCCTGCTGCTCGAAACGATCGGTGAAGTAGTCCAGCGTATCGCGATCGTAGCGGAGCTCGACCGGGCCGCCGGTGCCGTACGCGTACAGGCGGTTGACCAGGCAGCTCGACAGCTTCGGGTGATCGTGCATCGCCCGTGCCAGACCCTCGATATCGTCGTAGAACATGCCG
>JAOUIH010000279.1 GCA_029884165.1 Gammaproteobacteria bacterium
TGGGCGCCTTCATCTGGGCCGCGATGATCGTCGTGGCGACGTGGCCGATGATGCGGCGCGTCGAGAGCATGTTCGGAGGACGGCGTACACCGGCGGTCGCCGTGATGTCGCTCGGGCTGCTGGCCGTCCTGCTCGTGCCGATCGGCGTCGCGCTGCAGGCGATACTCAGTCACACGGACGAAATGATCGCGCTGCTCGAGCGAGTCCCGGAGATGCAGCTGCCTGCCGCACCCGACTGGCTTGGCAGGATTCCGGTCGCGGGCGCACGTGTCCAGGCGGCCTGGAACCAACTGGCAGGCGAGGGCTTCGCCGTCCTCATGGTGCAGGCACAGCCGTATTTTCGTTCCGTCGGGGCGTGGCTCGCGCAGCAAGCCGGCAGTTTCGCGCTGTTACTCGTGCAGTTCGTGCTGATCGTGATTCTGGCCGCCGTGCTGTATGCCGGGGGCGAATCCTGGGCCGCATGGGTGCGAAGCTTCGCGCGCAGGCTTGCCGACCAGCAGGGCGACGGCATGGTCGTGCTCGCGGGCCAGGCGATTCGCGGCGTCGCGCTCGGGGTCGTGGTCACCGCGCTGGTGCAGTCGCTCCTCGGCGGCATCGGTCTGGCGGTCATCGGCGTCCCTTTTGCGGGCGTGTTGACGGCGATCATGTTCGCGCTCTGTATCGCTCAGCTCGGGCCCTTCATCGTCCTGCTCGGGGCGACCGCCTGGGCCTACCACAGCCTGGGTTCCGGCTGGGGCACCTTCATGCTGGTGTGGGCGCTGGTGGTCGGAACCCTGGACAACTTCCTGCGACCGATGCTGATCCGTCGCGGCGCCGACCTCCCGCTCATGCTCATTTTCGCCGGGGTCATTGGCGGGCTCATCGCCTTCGGCATCGTCGGCATCTTCGTCGGGCCGGTCGTGCTCGCGGTCGCCTACACTCTTCTCGACAATTGGGTGGTCGCGGCCGCGTCGGACAGCGCTGGCTCGCCGGATACGGACGCCAGGACCAAGCAATGAAAGACATGAACTGCATCGTCAGGTGAGGATGAAAATGCTTCCACTAGCTTCCACCAGGGCCGTGCCGACACGCATCGGTCCGTTGGCCGCAGCACTGGCTGCGTTGCTTGCAGCCGCGCCTGCGCATGCGTCGTTCATGCAGGGCGAGACGCTGGCCAAGGCGGCGAACGTTCTCGCCATCGTGGTGCTCGTCCTCGTACCGGTCATTGGCATAGCGGTGTTCTGGCTGGTGCACATCCTGCCGGAGAAGATCGCGCACAAACGAAACCATCCCCAGACCGAGGCCATCCAGGTGCTGTGCCTGCTGTCGCTCGTGTTCGGTGGCATGCTCTGGCCGATCGCATGGCTCTGGGCCTACAGCAAGCCGGTGCTGTACAAGATGGCCTATGGCACCGACAAGCTCGCACAACACGATGCCGAAGCCGCGGCGGCCAAGTCGACCAACCTGAGCGATGATGTCGCGCAACTTCGGGCCGACCTCGACCAGCTCGTGTCGCAAGGGGGCGCGCCCGCGGAACTTGCATCGATCCGTGACCGGCTGGCAGCCCTCGAGCCGCGGCTGGCGGCCCGGGCGGAGGGGGCACGCTGATGGAAGTCCTGCTGCTCGGCATCTACAGCTTCTTCGTCTGGCTGATCTTCATCAAGTTCAAGTGGCTGCCCTGGAACACCCAGAGCCAGGTCACCGTGGCGATCATTCCGATCGTCGCCATAACCATTCTGATCCTGGTCTTGAACGCCGTCGCCCCGTCGTCGGCTGACGTGCGGGTGTTCAAGTACACGGTCCCGATCGTCTCGCAGGTGCGCGGTCGAGTGATCGAAGTTCCGGTGGAAGAGGGCAACCGGCTGGTGAAGAAGGACGACGTGCTGTTTCGCGTCGATCCCACGCCCTACCAGCTGACCGTGAACAGCCTGATGGCCCAGCTCGTCGGGGCGAAGGGCGGCGGCGAACAGTTGCGCGAGCAGTTGCGATCGGCGCAAGGGAACACGGCCGCGATCCGCTCGCGGATCAAGCTCACGCAGACTCGTGTCCAGCAGAACCGTGAACTTGCAGCGACCGGCGCCGGCAACCGTTTCGACCTCGAACAGGCCGAGACCGATCTCCGCGATCTGGACGCGCAGCTCAGCACGGCCATGGCCAACGAGGCGCAGGTCCGGGCCCAGCTGTCCGCGACCGTGGGCGGCGACATCGCCTCGGTCGCGAAGATCAAGGCCGACCTCGCCAATGCCGAGTGGGAACTCGAGCAGACGACCGTGCGCTCACCCTGCGACTGCTATGTGATCAACCTGGCCTTGCGGCCTGGCGCTTTCGTGGCAGGCATGCCGTTCAATCCAGTCATGACGCTGGTCGAGGCCGACGGCCAGGTCGTTGCGCTCTTCAAC
>JAOUIH010000121.1 GCA_029884165.1 Gammaproteobacteria bacterium
CGGCGCATGCTGGATGCGATGGAACGCGCCGGGGTCTCGCCGGACGAGCGCTTCCGGCTGGAGCACGCATCAATGATCGCGCCGGGAGACCTGCCGCGCTTCGCGGCGCTCGGCGCCGTCGCCTCGTTGCAACCCGTGTTCGTCGGCGAGTATCAGCGCTGGTCGGAAGATCGCGTCGGGCCCGATCGCGTGCGCTGGATCCTGCCGATCCGCGACCTGCTCGCGAGCGGCGCCGTGGTGGCGTCCGGCACGGACTACCCGGCTTCGGATACCGGCGATCCGCGTGCCACCCTCTATGCACTGGTCACGCGCAAAGGCGCGGACGGAAACCCGGACGGCGGCTGGTACCCCGAACAGGCGGTCGACGTCGGGACGGCGCTGCGGTCGATGAGCATCGGACCGGCTTATGCCGCGTTCCAGGAAGACCTGCTGGGCACTTTGTCGATCGGACGCTACGCGGACTTCACGGTACTCGGCAGCGATCCGCGCTCCGTGCCGCCCGAGCGCCTGCGCAATATCGAAGTGACGATGACGGTGGTCGGCGGCCGCGTCGCCTGGAGCGCCGACAAACAGACCTAGCAGGGTGTTGAAAAACACCCTGCTGGCGCGAGACACGGATGTCTCGCCCGCGGTTCAAGCACCTAAGTGCTTGAACCGTCGGGAGCGAGTCCGGACATGCGCCGGGCTCGCGACGTTGAAAAAGGTCTGGACGACCTTTTTCAACATCCTGCTAGACCGGAAGCAGGCCGAGCAGCAGTGCCGACGTGCCGTATACGAACACGAACGGCACGACCAGGTAACCCATCAGGTCGCGCGCCTCGATGCGGACACCGGCGCCCATGACAGGCAGCACGATCAGCAGGAAAAAGGGCTGCAGCAGGTTCGTGGATGTCTCGCCGTAGGCGACCGCCATCGCGATCCTGGCGGTGTACGCGTCGATCTCGGCCGGCGACAGCCCGGCCGCGAGGCTCTGCGCGGTTTCTGTCAACGCCGGACCGATCACCGCCCATTCTCCACCGGCCGACGGGATTGCCAGGTTGAGCAGGGCGCCACAGGCCTGCGCGATCAGCGGGAAGGAGCCGAGCGTTGCGCTCGAACTCATCCAGTTCGAGATCAACGTGCCCAGGCCTGTAAACATCATGATGCCCATGATGCCGGCATAGAACGGGTACTGGTAAATGATTCCGGAAATGTTCGCACAGGAGCGCTTCATCGCGACGACGTAACGCATCGGGGTGACATGCGCCAGCAGGCCGATCGCGATGAAAACGAAGATCATCACGTTCAGGTCGAGGTCGAAGCCGTTGCGGGTGAAACGGCGGACAAGGTACCAGAGTGCAGCGCCGGCGATCACGAGCTGCAGCAGCGTGCTGTTGTTCAGTCGGTCGGACGGCGTCGTGCCGGTCAGGTTCCTTGATGCCGCCTCTTCGGCGACGCTGATTCCCCGTTCGGCGTGTTCGGTCTCCGCAAGCTCCGCCATCGTCCGGGCCGAAGCATCGTGCGGACGCATCAACCACATCAATAGTGGCAGGCACAGGAAGTAGACGGCGACGTAGCAGGCATTCAGGAGGCTGCCGAGCGTCTCGCCGATCGCAATCGTGCCGCCGAGCACGCCGGTTTCAATCAGGAAGTTGCCTTCCGTATTCAACAGCAGCGGAATGGAACTCGACAGGCCTGCGGTCCAGGTCTGCCCGGACAGGTAAACGCAGGCGGCGAGATACGCGTAATCGATTCCATCGACGCGGCGCGCGAGTTCGCGGGCGAACACGGCCGTCAGCACGCCCCAGCCCCAGCTCACGAGCCCGAACAGCCCGCCGACCACCATCACGAGCAAGTAGACCGCGCCCGGCGTACGGGCCAGCAGGGCGAGCCGGTCGATCAGGCGTGCGACGGGGGGCGAAAGCGCGATGGCGAAGCCCGTGCTGAGCATCAGTGCCATCTGCATACCGAATTCGAGCAGGATCCAGAAGCCCCGGTACCAGTCGTCGATGACCCTGTTGATGTCGGCATCGGTCAGCGTCAGCGCCGCTGCCGCGACAATCAGCGTCAGGATGATCGCGAAGACGAACGGTTCCGGTATCCAGCGTTGCAGATGGCCGGCGAGGCGGCCTCCGAGTGCTCTGAGCATGGCGTATCCCCCGGGGCGAATCCTAAAAGAAGCGGCGACGCGTCGCGACCGTCACCGGCCCCGCCGGCCGCCCGTTTCGGGGGGGGGCGGGCTAGTCGCCGCTGCCCCGGAAGTCGCCGTAGGCGCGCCGGGCCTGGCCGTGCGCGTCGGCCAGGCGTGCCCTGAGCCGGGCAAGCCAGGCGCGCGCCCAGAGAAACTCGGCAGCCAGCACGGACAATCCAAGCGCCATCGTCAGAATGCCGGGGCCCGGGAGAACCAGCAGCGCTGCTCCGATGACGAGGAGCGTGGAGCCGATGACGAGTACGGCGACCCGGCGCCCCTGCCGCAGGGTGACGGTCGCCATGCTCTCGAGTTGCGATGCCAGCGGCGACTTGAGCGCTGCCGTGTCCTTGTCACTTGCAAACACCGATGCGCCGACGCCGACGGCCAGGATGCCGAAAATCATGGCCAGCGAAACGATGACCGGGATGTCGTAGTAGTCGGCGATCAGGAGCTTGATGCCGACGTAGACCAGGAGGAAGACAAGGCTCGTCTTCAGGTAACGGAACCGGTGCATCAGCCCGGCGAGCGCGAAGTACAGGGACCGCAGCCCCAGGATCGCAAATACGTTCGACGTCCAGATAAGGAACGGATCGCGGGTGATCGCGAAAATGGCCGGGATCGAGTCGATCGCAAAGATCAGGTCCGAGGTTTCGATCAGCACGAGCGCGAGGAAAAGCGGGGTTACCGCCTTGCGCCCGTCGATAGAGGTGAAAAAGCGGCCGTCCTCGTAGCCGGGGGCGACCGGATAGACCCGGCGCACCAGCCGGATCATGATGTTTTTATCCGGTTCGACATTGTCGTGGCGGGTCACCAGCATCTTCGCCGCGGACACGATGAGCAGGATGCCGAAGAGGTAGTGCATCCAGCTGAATTTCTCGACCAGAATCACGCCAAAGCCGATCATGACGCCGCGCAGGATGACGGCGCCGATCACGCCCCAGATCAGCAGGCGATGCTGCAGTTCGTGTGGCACACGAAAATAGGTCATGATCATCGCGATGACGAATATGTTGTCGAGCGACAGGGATTTCTCGGTCAGGTAGCCGGCCAGGAACTTCAGGGCCGCCTCTTCGCCGGTCAGGCTTTCCAGCGCCAGTTCCGGCCGGGCGATGCCGCCTTCCGAATACATCAGGAACACGATCCCGTTGAAGACCATGGCCAGTGCGATCCAGACACCGGACCAGCCGAGGGCTTCAGGAATGCTGACGACGTGCGCGCGCCGGTGAAACACGCCCAGGTCCAGCAGGATCACCAGGAGTATGAAGCCGAGGAAGGCCAGCCAGACATAACCGGGAACGGTGAGCGCCTGCATGACATGTATCTCGAAGCGGAGTGTCGGGGGGCGTGAGTCGGTGCCGTGGTGCGCAATTCTAGTCCGATTTTCGCTCGCTGGCGACAGAGCCCATCGTCGTTGCCTGAAGCCGTATGTCCGGGTCGACGCTCATAGTTGCGCTGATTGCAACAAGGCCCTGGCTGCTTGATTGCAGGCACGCCGGGGAGGCTACAATACGCTTCTGACTCCATCTGCCCGGTGCGCCATGCCGCTCTTCAAGCGAACGCTCAGCGAATTCCTGTTCCGGCGCTTCATGTTGAAGCACTACGCGTCCAACCTGCTCGTTGACATGAATCTTGAGGCGAAGCATCAGACCTTCGAGTACATCAAAGCGCATATGATCGATGCGCCGTATTTTGAGAAGCATGACAAGCTGGTTGCTTACGCGCTCACGCAGGCCACGAAGCCCGGCCTGTACCTCGAATTCGGCGTCGGGCGAGGCAAATCGATGCGCTGGATTGCGCCGCGGGTGCAGGGCACGGTGCACGGCTTCGACTCGTTTGAAGGCATACCGGAGCACTGGAACGGTAACCCGATCGGTGCATTCGCCCAGAAAAAATTGCCGAAGGTTCCGTCGAATGTCGAGTTTCACATCGGCCTGTTCGGTGACACGCTGCCGGAGTTCATGCAGGCGCATGCAGGTCCGGTGGCATTCCTGCACGTGGATTGTGACCTGTACTCTTCCACCGTGACCGTCTTCGAGCACCTCGGGCCGCGGCTGCAGCCCGGTGCGATCCTGCTATTCGACGAATACTACAACTTCCACCGTTGGCAGCAGCACGAATTCAAGGCGTTCCAGGAGTTCGTCGCAGGAGCGGGCATACGCTACGAGTACATCGGGTACTCGGTGACCGGGCAGCAGGTCGTTGTACGGCTGCTCGAGAACCCGGTCTTCCAGCTCTGAGCGCGCCGTCCCGGGCACCCGGGGCACGGGTGCCTGACGTCTAGGATTGCTGCCCGGCGTCCGGGGGAAGGCCCCTTCCGCCGAGCGCGTTGCCCGCCGGTTCGGCGACTGAGCGCAGGTGCAGGTCCCTCTGCGGGAACGGGATCTCGATGCCATTTCGGCGCAGCGCGCCCAGGATTTCTTCGTGGACCGCGTGGGTCAGCGGCAGCCGGTCCGTGAGCTGACGCGAGAAGACGTACAGCTTGAAGTCGAGCGAACTTTCGCCGAAGCCGGTGAAATAGACTTTCGGCGGCGGGTCGTCCAGCACCAGCGGCATCTTCGTCAGCGTCTCTTCCATGACGCGATGCGCAAGCTGCACGTCCGACCCGTAGGAAATACCCACCGGCAGCACGAGCCGGGTGATCGGGTCCGTCAGCGTCCAGTTGACGACCTGCTCGGTGATGAACGCCTTGTTAGGTACCAGGATTTCCTTTCGGTCCCAGTCGGTGATCGTGGTCGCGCGTATCCGCAGCTTCGACACTGTGCCCGTCAACTGTCCGACTGTGACCGTGTCGCCGACACGGACAGGCCGTTCGAACAGGATGATCAGGCCCGATACGAAGTTCGCGACGATTTCCTGCAACCCGAAACCGAGGCCGACGCTGAGCGCTGCGACCAGCCACTGGATCTGCGACCAGTTCCAGCCAATGATGTTAAAGAACGAAACGACGCCGATCGTGACGACTACATAACGCAGCAACGTGTTGATTGCGTAACGGCTGCCGGGTTCGAGTGACAGACGCTGCAGCACGGCGATTTCCATCAGGCCCGGCAGGTTGCCGGATGCGACGAGCGTGACGCCGATGATCACCAGCCCGAGCAGCAAGTCGGCCAGCGTGACCGGAGCAACGGTCTCGACGCCGTCCACGGTAACGGTCTGGGACCAGATCGAGACCTTTTCGAGGACACCGAGCGCCGGCAACACGTCGGACCAGATTCCCCAGGCGCCCAGCAGGCCGACAAAAACCAGGCCGGCGTGCAGGAGCCGCCGCGTTTGCTGGTTGACCGCGTCCAGGTCGAGCGGCGCGGCTTCGACAGACGGTATTTCTCCCTCCGGTTCGGGCCCCGTTTGGTCCGCGGAGCTTGCGCGCCGCTCCTCGCGCTTTTGCAGCGCCTGCTGCCACAGGATCTGGCGTCTCGTCAGCGAGAGCCAGCGGAGCACGACCAGGTTGATCAGGGATATGGCCAGCAACAGCCAGAAAGAGTCGATCAGCCGGCCGGTCAGTATTGCGGCCGTATACAGGTAGCCAATGATTGTCGCGAAGGCGAGCAACAATGGGCCGCCGGCCGCGAAGGCGTAAAGCGCCCATTTGAATCTCGATGTCCAGCTACCGGCATGAGCCGCGAAATAACCGGCTGCGACGCCCTTGACCGGGTGCACCAGCGGCCGGATGACGCTGGTAAAGACGAGCATCAGCGCAATAAAAGCGAGCCGACCCAGGCTCTCGCGGTGCGCGGCGGCCGGTCCGAGATACAGCAATGCGACGACGAAAACGAGCGGAACGCCGACGGCGGTGAGCCGGTCCAGCTGTCTCCGGATGACGGTAAGCGTCTCGTCCCGCCATCCGAAATGGATTCTGGCAACGCCCTCGCGGGAGCAAAGCGCTCTGAACAACAGCGTGTTGGAAAGGAACGGCGAAATCATGAGCAGCGCTCGTCCGACCGCAGTCGTGAACTCCGTGCCCGACGGGCTGTTCAGCAAAGCGGCGCCGAAAATCGCAAATGTCAGTGGCAGCGGCAGTATCCGGAGTACCGTAATTCCAAGGGCCCCTAGCGTCAGCCCGATATGGTCGGTCGAAAGGCGGCCGACCCTGCCGTTGATGGCTGAAAATCTTGGGCGGAGTACTCGCCGGAACGTGAGCACAAGTCCGAGCAACAAGGCCGCCAGGAGCGACGGCAGCCAGTTTTCCCGGAATCCGTCGAAGGTCGCGATCGAAAGGTCCGACCAGTTCTGCGGCGACAGGATCCAGTTCAGCGCGTCGATTGCCCGGACGAAGGTGGTGCCCCTGATGACCCCGGCGCTCGGGATCCACATCAGGTTCTGGTCCAGGAACGCCTGATATTCTGCCGCCGTTTCGAGCAGCCGCCGCTGAGCGATGTCGAGATCACTCAAGGCCTGCAGGTAGCTTGTATACATGCTGGAGGACTGCGCGAGCAGGTCGCGGCGGTCCTGTAGCAGAAGCTCCACTTCGTCCTCGACCGCATCGAGCTCCTGGGGGTCGATGATGTCGGTGGCTACCTCGGCCATCAGTTCATCTAGGCGATCGTCGATCGGTGTGAGTTCGGCGCTCTGCTCCTCTATCTGGACCTGGGCAAGCCCGATATTAGCCAGTGTCTTGCTGCGCTCGCGCACCTCGACGCGGTACCGGGACACCTGCGGCAGGTTGCGCCGCTCTTCGACAAAGAGCTGCCCGATCGCCTGGTTTATGCCGCCGATCTCGAGGCGCTGACGTGACCGGGCGAAGCTCTGCTCAATGCGCCGGGCGTATTCGTCGACTCGGGTCAGCTGGCCGGTCGTCCGCTCGATGCGGCCGGCAAGGGCGGCAAGGTCGGTCGTCAGCTGGGCGTTGCCTTCTGCCAGCTCCCGGATTAACGAGTGCTTCCCGCTGGCGGCGATTTCAGCCTGTAGCGCCGAACGCTGGGCGGCCGCCACGGCGGATTGCCGTTGCTCGTTGGCCAGGGCCTGCACGAATTGCACCCGGCGCCGGGCCTCGGTGAGCACGTTGCGTGCGACTCGCCGCTGCGCCTTCAACAAATCGAGGCGTACGCTGTTGCTCAGAAGTTCCTGGTTGAGGGCATTCAATTCGGCGTTCTGCGTTTGTCGCCTGAGTTCGGCGGCGAGCGCCCTGGCATCGGCGACCAGCGTGGCTTCGCCCGGCGGACCTGCGACCGGCGACGTTGAGATCAGGTTACGCAGCTCGGTTACACGGCTGCGAATCTGGTTCGGCCGGGCCTGCTGCGCCTCGATCTGTCGTTCCAGCTCTGCAAGCCGGGCCTCGGCGTTCGCAAGCAGGGAGCTTTCCGCGGCCAGCAGCTGCTCGAGGTCCACGAGGGTCATGTCGGCACTGACGCCCAGGCTCTCGGCGGTGGGTATCGGTGTGTCAACCTGCTCGAGCGACAGCAGGATTTTCTCGGTTTGCGCGGGTGCGGTTTTTAGTGCGTTTGCGAAGGCTGTGGCCGAGTCATCGGCCGCGATGCGGTCGCGTACACTGCTCTGAGCCGCCCGAAGCAGGTCGATCGCCTGGTTGCGCACAGCTTCGTCGAGGTCGGCCTGGGCAGTGAGCGCGGCGATCGAGTCTTCGAGCAGCGCAATGTCGACCGTCTCACCGGCGGCAACTGTCGGCACGATAGTCTGCGCCCAGCCGGAGACGACCGGCAGGCTGAGAAGCAGCAACAGGCCGCCCGCTCGGCAAGAGCGGAGGAAAACGGAATATGGAGCCGTCGACATTTTGGCCACGAGGCGGTACCGGGGGTCCGTGGAAGCGGGCATTATAGTCGACTGGCCGCACGTGCGTTTTCCGGGACGCAGCCGATTCGATTTGTACTCGAGCGCCAAACCGGGAAGAATGAGCGCCGGGAGCGACCGGCACCTGCCAGGTACCTGCAGGGCGCGCAGGTCATTGAGGATAAATACCTATTCAGCCGTCGCTTGCCGCGACGTATAAGTGGCACTGTCAAGGCTGACGACCGAAATTGCGCCCGGGAAGGCTAAAGGACGTAAAGATGGATTATTCGGAATCAGCCGGTGCTACCGGAGACGAGTACCAGGGCATCGGCTTGAGTCCGGTCTCACCACCGCCCCGGCAGGCACCTGCCGCCAGTGGTGCTCCAGCTGTACCCGATTACCTGCAGAAGACCTATCGCTGGGCTTACCTCGACCCGCGCAATGCCGAATTCCTCGATCACGAACTGGTCGTCCGAACGATCCTGTGGTGGCAGCATCGGCGGCTCGAGCGCGCGGCATTTGCGGAGATCGAACCGGGCCAAAGGGTCATGCAGTCCGCCTGCGTCTACGGTGATTTTTCGCAAGCCCTGGCGGAACGGGTCGGCCCCCGCGGCCGGCTCGAAGTGGTCGATGTCGCCGAAATTCAGGTTCGAAACTGTCGCAGGAAACTCGAGGCATACGAGCACGCAATCGTACGGCACGAGAACGTCCTGCACCTCGGTGAAGACGATTTCGACGTCGTCTGTTGTTATTTCCTGCTGCACGAATTGCCAGACGACTACAAGCACGGCGTCGCACAGGTCCTGCTCGAGAACGTCCGGCCCGGCGGCAAGGTGGTATTTGTCGACTATCACAAGCCGCACTGGGCGCACCCGATCCGGCCGATTACCAGCCTGGTATTCGCCACGCTCGAGCCGTACGCGAAGGGCCTGTGGCGCAAGGAAATCGTCGATCTTGCTGGAAATGATGCGCGCTTCGAGTGGCGCAAGGAAACCTATTTTGGTGGCCTCTATCAGAAAGTGGTCGCTACCCGAATCGATTGAAGAAGCCGGAATGGCCTGATGGAAACGATAAAGACGGATATCGCCATCGTCGGAGCTGGAGGTGCGGGGCTCAGGGCTGCGATAGCGGTCGCGGAGGCAAACCCGGCGCAAAGGGTCGCGCTGATTTCCAAGGTCTACCCGATGCGCAGCCACACGGTTGCCGCGGAGGGAGGAGCTGCCGGCGTCATCAAGGGGAATGACAGCTTCGACAATCATTTCCACGACACGGTTGCCGG
>JAOUIH010000280.1 GCA_029884165.1 Gammaproteobacteria bacterium
CTTCGGCGTCGAGATGGCGCCGGTCATGTATCGCGCCGAGTACCGCAATGGGGAGTGGCTGGCCGGGGCGCTGGTTCCCTTCGCCGACGTCCCGGTCAACCCGGCGTCGACCGCACTGCAGTTCGCGCAGCAGTGCTTCGAAGGGATGAAGGCCTACAAGGGTGTGCGCGAACGACCCGCGCTGTTCCGGCCCGACCGGAACCGGCGCCGTTTTGCGAGCTCCGCGGAGCGGCTGCTGATGCCGGCGGTTCCGGCCGAGCTGTTCGCCGAGGCGCTGTCGTCCATCGCCGGCGCACTGGCACCCTTCACGCCGGCCGGTCGCGGTCAGTCGCTGTACCTGCGCCCGACCCTGTTCGGCCTCGACCCGCACTTCGCGGTCAAGGGCAGCGACCGCTTCCTGTTCCTAGTGCTGGCAAGCCCGTCCGACGCGTATTACGCAGAACCGATCCGGATCATGATCGAACGCGCCAATACGCGCGCCGCCGCCGGCGGCACCGGGAACGTCAAGGTAGGCGGCAACTACGCCGCGTCGCTGCTCGCGAACCGCAATTGCGTAGAGCACGGCTTCGACCAGTCGCTCTGGCTCGACCCGGTGGCTCGCCGGAATATCGAAGAGCTGTCCGCAATGAACTTCATGTCTGTCATCGATGGGCAATTGCATACACCAGCCTTGAGCGGTTCGCTGCTCGAAGGCGTTACGCGCGATTCACTGCTGGCTCTGGCGAATCACCTGGGCATGGAAGCCGTTGCCCGCCCAATGCCGATCGACGAACTGCTGTCTGACATTGTTGCCGGCCGCTGCACCGAGTTGTTTGCCTGCGGCACGGGCGCGATCGTCGCACCGATTCGGGCCATTGGCGAGGCGGACGGCCGCACCTGGTCATTGCGCGACGTTGGCGTCGTTTCGACACGACTCCGGGATGCCCTGCTCGACATCCAGGAAGGCAAGGCGGCCGATACGTTTAACTGGACCGTCGATGCGACGGACCCCGGCGCTCTGAACGACTATATAAATGCCGGCACATCATAACGAACAGCAAGGATCCGCCTCATGAACGCAAGCAAGGCGGACACGCCCATCATCGACCTGCGTAGCGACACGGTGACGCGACCGACGCCCGCGATGCGCAAAGCAATGGCCGAAGCCGAAGTCGGCGACGACGTCTACGGGGACGATCCGACCGTCAATCGTCTGCAGGCGCTGGCTGCCGAGATACTGGGTACCGAGGCGGCATTGTTCGTGCCGAGCGGCACGCAGTCCAACCTCTGCGCGCTCCTCGCCCACTGCGAGCGCGGCGACGAGTATATCGTCGGCCAGACCGGCCACACTTATTTGTACGAGGGCGGCGGCGCCGCGGTGCTCGGCAGCATCCAGCCGCAGCCGCTCGACTTCCGGCCGGACGGCAGCCTGGACCTGGTCCAGGTCGAAGCGAAGATCAAGCCGGACGACCCGCATTTCGCGCGCACGAAGCTGCTGTGCCTCGAGAACACGCAGGGCGGCAAGGTATTGCCGCTGCCCTACCTGGCCGAGGCGCGCGCTCTCGCCGACCGGCACCGCCTGGGCCTGCATCTCGACGGCGCACGCATCTTCAACGCGAGCGTAAAGCTCGGCGTCGACGTCACGGAAATCAGCCGGCACTTCGACAGCGTGTCCGCGTGCCTGTCGAAGGGATTGTGTGCGCCGGTCGGATCCGTGCTGTGCGGCAAGCGCGAGCTCATTGACCGGGCCAGGCGCTGGCGCAAGGTGCTGGGCGGCGGCATGCGCCAGGCCGGCGTGCTGGCTGCCGCCGGCATCCTGGCGATCACCGAACAGGTCAGGCATCTCGGCGAGGATCACGACAACGCCCGGCAGCTCGCGGAGCGGCTCGCTAGGCTCCCTGGCCTCGCCGTCGACACGGACGCCGTACAGACGAACATGGTATTTGCCAGGCCGGAGCGCCTGTCCCGGCCGGAGATGGAGCGGCGCATGGCAGCCGAGGGCGTGCTCATCGGCGGCAGCGGCAGCGACCTGCGCCTGGTAACGCATTTCGACTTCAAGGCGGAACACATAGCGCCTGTTGTAGAGGCGTTTTCGCGCGCCCTCCGGGCCTGACCCCGGGGACCGTCGTAACGCGCGCGGCTGCACCATCCTGTGCGCCGCCTCGTTTCGGGCTTATAGTCTGCCATCACCTGCCCGCAATCCGGGGGCCGCCTGCCGGAATTCCATTGCCGGCACGACGATTTCTGCCGTTCGCGCATCTACGCGTAGCGGCCGCATAGGAACGAGGAGAATTGCATGCTCCAGATTTCGCAGCTATCGAAGACCTATCCCAATGGTGTCGAGGCGCTAAAGGACGTCAGCCTCGCGATAC
>JAOUIH010000281.1 GCA_029884165.1 Gammaproteobacteria bacterium
GCGCCGCCGCGCAGCGTCTCGACTCAGCCGCGCGTGCCGCGTGCCGACGTCTCGCGGAGCAAGGTCAGCGCATCTCGACCGACCGTGCAGCGTTCGGCGCCGCCGCCCCGCCAGGTGGAACGTCGCGCCGCACCCAGCCGCAGCGTTTCCGCCAAGCCGGCCGCTGCCCGGAGTAGCGAACGGCGCTCGGGTGCGGACGGCGCTCGTGAGACCCGCAGCCGGCCGAACCGCGCAAGAAACTGACGGGCCGCGCTGACGGCCAGGCGGACCGGATCAGTCGTCCCGGTCCGTCGGCCGTTCCGCCGAGTCCGGCCGCGACGATTCCCCTGCCTTGCCGTCCGGATCACGCGGGACGAGCTGCCACGCAAAGTAGAAAACCGCTGCGGCCACCCAGATTGCCAGCACGATAATGATGATCATCAACAGGTTCATCGCGCATCCATACTAGCAGGCTGTCGACGAACAGGTTGCCAGTGCGGGACACGGGTGTCTTGCCCGCCGATAGCGCACGAAAGTGATTACTCGACAAGGGGCAACGGCCGACCAGTGCCGGCTCGAGACCCTCGGCAACGGCTCGAAGCCGATTTCCGACCCCGTGCAGCGCCAGTAACGGCATGGCGCCGTGGCCGCGCTGCCCTCAGGACGCGGGTTTCGGATCGCTCGTCGGTTTCGGAAGCCGCCCCTGCCTGCGCAATGCCTCGCGCAACACGTACTCGATCTGCGCATTCAGGCTGCGCAGATCGTCGTTTGCCCAGCGCTGCATCGCATCCAGGACAGTCGCGTCCACGCGCAGCGCAAATGCTTTTCGTGCGGCCATCAGCCTGTCACGCGCATCCGGTTACGAGTACAGCGTGCCGGTATTCAACACCGGCTGGGCGTTCTCTTCGCCGCAAAGCACGACGAGCAGATTGCTGACCATCGCGGCCTTGCGCTCCTCGTCGAGTTCGACGATTTTTCCCTGCTGCAGATGTTGCAGCGCCATCTCGACCATGCCGACGGCGCCCGCGACGATTTGCTTGCGCGCCGCAATAATGGCGGACGCCTGCTGGCGCCGCAGCATCGCGTTGGCGATTTCGGGAGCGTAGGCCAGGTGGCTGATACGTGCCTCGAGCACATTGACGCCGGCTTCCTGCAGGCGGTCCTGGATTTCCTCCTGCAGAGCGGTAGCGATTTCCATCGGGTGACTGCGCAGCGCAGCCCCCTCGCCTTCGTGCGGTTCGTACGGGTACGTCGTGGACAGGTTACGCAGCGCCGATTCGCTCTGGATATGCACGAACTGTTCGTAGTCGTCGACCTCGAATATCGCCTCCGCCGTGTCGACGACCTTCCAGACGACTACGGCAGCGATCTCGATGGGGCTGCCGTTCGAGTCATTGACCTTCAGCTTGCCACTTTCGAAATTCCGGACCCGGGTAGACACTTTGGTCTTCTGGTAAAACGGGTTCGCCCAGCGCAGACCCGGCTCGCGCGCCGTGCCGACGTACTTGCCGAACAGCTGCAGCACCTTGGCCTCGTTCGGGTGGACCATGAAGAAGCCCGCCCACATGACCGTCACGATCAACGTCGCCAGGATCGCAAAGACGATCCCGGTGATGCTCAGCGCAATGGCAGCCAGGTAGATCGAGTAGAGGGCCGCGACCTCCGCGATCAGCAGCAGCAGGATGATGCCGTAGCCAGACGGGACCTTGCGTTCGATTTCGCGAATCATCATCGTTCTCCGAGAGATATTATTTTGATATCAATTTGATAGAAACTGGCCCTGGCTGTCAAGCGCTGGCAGGCATTTGGCGGCAAGCCGCTGATTCCACGGCCGCACCCGGCCGGTACCGGCCCGAAACGCGCCCGCACGGTCGGTCCGACGCGCCACTGGCCATTGTGGCGCGGCCGGAAATGCCGATACTCGTAGCCAGCGCCAGCCCACCGGAGACCGTGCATGCCGCTCGATGAACCCTCGAATGAAGACGCTCGCCCGGAGCGGTCCCTCGACCCGGCCGACTGGGAGGAGTTCAGGCGGCTCGGCCATCGAGCCGTGGACGACCTGGTGGACTACCTGCGGGACGTCGCGGATCGCCCGGTGTGGCAGCCACTGCCGGCCGACGCCCGGCGCCTGTTCAGTCTGCCGCTGCCCCGCTCCGGCATGCCGCTCGCCGAGGTCTACGACGACATCCACAAGCACATCCTTCCCTACCCGACCAACAACATTCACCCCCGATTCTGGAGTTGGGTCGGCGGGACCGGTACCGCGTCCCAGCTCATCGCGGACATGGCGATCTCCGCGATGAACTCCGCCTCCCTCGGTTTCGACGAGGTCGCCTCGTCCTACGTCGAGCTGCAGTTACTGGGCTGG
>JAOUIH010000122.1 GCA_029884165.1 Gammaproteobacteria bacterium
TCGGTGACCCAGCCGGAGCCGCGCGCCTGGATGCGGAAGTGGCACGAGTGGCGGCCGAACGTCACGGTCGACTATCACGAGATGGGCAGCCAGGAAACTTATTACTTCGCGCCGGGCATCGCGAGCCGGACGCACCCGCTGATCCCGGACGAGGGCATGCGTCTCGTCGCCGAGGTCGTCGGGCCGAGCGAGGCCTTCATGGACTCGCAGGCGCGGCTCTACTTCCACGGCGACCGCTACGACCATTTCTTTCTTGGCAAGGGCGCCGCGTTCCCGCTGGTCAACGGCGGCGTCGGCATCCTGCACGAGGCGAGCGCGGCGCGTGGCATCGAGCTCGAAACCGTCAACGGCATCCGGACCTACCGCGAGAACATCCTGAAGCACTTCCGGACCAGTATCGCGAACGCCGAGGGCGCGCTGGCCAACCGCGACGACCTGCTGCGCTTCCAGAAGCGTTTCTACGACGCGTCCGCGGACCGGGCCCGCAACCACCCGGTCAAGGCCTACGTGTTCGCCGCGCCGGGCGACGATGCCCGCCTGCACCACTTCGTCGAGCTGCTGAACTTCCATCGCATCCGCGTCTACGAGCTGGGCCGCGACATCACCGAGGGCGGTATCACCTACCGCGGCGGCGAAGCGATGATCGTGCCGCTCGACCAGCCGCAGCACGTGCTGATCCGCGCGCTGTTCGAGACGATTACCGAGTTCCAGGACACGAAGTTCTACGACGTGTCGACCTGGACACTGCCGCTGTCCTTCGGCATGCAGTACGCGCCGCTGGCAGGGCGGCGAATCGGAAGCGACCTGGTCGGCATCGCGGCCGGCACGGCGATGCCCGTGGCCGGTCCGCCGGACGAGGCGCCGTACGCCTACGCGTTCGAGTGGACCGGCTACTACGCACCGCGTGCGTTGTATCGCATCCTCGATGCGGGCCTCCTGGCGCGCGTCGCGCTAAACCCCTTCGTCGGCGAGACGACTCGCGGTCCCCTTGGCTTCCAGCGCGGCTCCGTCGTCGTCGGCTTCGATCGCCAGCCGGTGGCCCGCGAGCGCATCCACGAGATCATGCGAGACATCGCGCGCGGGGACGGCGTCGTCGTGCACTCGCTGGTCTCGGGCCGCAGCGCGGTCGGCACCGCCGGCCCGGACATCGGCGGCCAGTTCTACCGCCCGCTGTCGAAGCCCGTGGTGCTGCTCGTCGTCGGCCGCGACATGGACTGGTACAACGCCGGCGAGGTCTGGCACCTGCTGGACCAGCGCATGAGCATCGACGTCACCCTGCGTGACCGGAGCCGTCTCGGCAACGCCGACCTCGGCCGCTACACGCACATCGTGCTTGCCGGAGGCAATTACCGTTCCTTCCCGGAGCGCGAGGCCACGCGGCTCAGGGAGTGGGTGGAACAGGGCGGCACGATCGTCGGCATTCGGCAGGGTGCGCACTGGGTCCGGGACAACGTGCTCGAAGGCACGAGCGAGGAGCCCGGCACGACGGCCGACGTCTCGGGGCACGAAGGTTTCGCGGACGAGGCGGCCGAGACAGCGCGCTACCCGTACGAGGAAAAAGAACTGCGCGACCCGATCGACGTCATCGGTGGCGCGATCTTCGCCGGCGATCTCGACAACACGCACCCGCTGGGATTCGGCTACGTGACGCGCGAGATCGCGCTGCACCGGAATACGACGGAGGTCTTCAAGCGGCCCGACAACCCGTATGCCACTGTAATCGCCTATGCAACCCCGCCACTGCTGTCGGGCTATGCATCCGAACAAAACCAGTCGGAGATCGAGGGCAGCGCGGCACTGATCGCCGAGCGCAAGGGCTCGGGCAGCGTCATCCTGTTCGCCGACGACCCGAACTTCCGCGCGATCTGGTACGGCACGAACAAGCTGTTTTTGAACGCGCTGTTTTTCTCGAAGGCCTTCGAGCCGCCGCGGCGCGACTGACGGGAGATCTGTCGCCCGCAGGGCGGGTTCCTGCAACACGTCCGTCGCGGTGTCAGGCAGCACTTGTAGGAGCGCGCCCTGCGCGCGATCGATGTCCGGCGTCGCGGCGGTCGCCTACGGCACCACTGGCAGGTCGATGCGTGACGCGTACCGCCCCGTGTGGTGCAGCGCGTTGCGCGCCGGCACGCCTTCCGTCTCGTCGTAGTTGTTGCCGCCGGTGTTCAGGTTACGCATGTACTGCGGGAACTTGCTCGACGCGATCTCGACACGGAGCCTGTGGCCTGCCCTGAACACGTAGCTGGTCGACATCGGCGTCGGTTTCAGCTCATAGACCTCGCCCGGTTGCATGAACACCTGCCTGTCGTAGCCGTCCCGGTAACGCGCCCGCAGGATCGTGTCATCCACGTTGTATGCCGTCCCGTCCGGATGCACGTCGACGAGCTTGACCGTGAAGTCCGTGTCCTTCGCATCCGACGATACGTAGATCGTCGGCCGCACGCTGCCGGTTACCTCGAGGTCCGACTCCAGCGGGTCGGACGTGTAAACCAGCACATCCGCGCGCGCCTCGATGCCGCGCTGGTCGTAGCTGCCGCCGAGGGACGCGTCGCGGTTGCAGCAGACGCCGCCGCCGAGCGCCGGCACCGGGTTCATCGGGTCGTAGGTGTAGCTGTCCGACGCTGCGCCCGATGGTGGCTCGGGCGCCAGGCGCCCGTCGCCGAACAGGCTGTTCGCACCGCCGTCGCTGTCGAGATACCAGGTCATCATCGTCGCTGTGGCCGGCGGCCAGCTGTCCGCCGCGGACCACCCGTTCCGACCCATCGTGTAGTACTGCACGCGCGGCGTGTTCTCTGTGAATCCGTTGTCTTCCTCTTTCAGGTAATGATCGAAGAAGCCGAACATCAGTTCATACAGCGGGAAGCTCGCGTTGCCGACGTTCAGTTCGCCGACGATGAGGTCTTCGTGCTCGGGTATCCGGTAGAAGCCGCAGTGCAGCGTCGGGGCGACCACGACAAACTGGCCGTCCCGATCCTGCTTCGTCTTGCCCTTGCTCCGTGCGTGGTTGAACAACGCGAGATTCGGTCCCTGGCTGACGTCGAACCAGCTGTTGAACCAGAATGCCGGTACCGCGAAGTCCTCGTCGTCGTGATACAGGCCTCCGCCGTACCAGTCCGGGTGATTCGGCGTGCGGGCCATCAGCGCCTGCATCGGGCCACGATTGGCGCCGGCATCTTCGAGCCAGTCGATCGCCGGCAGCTTGCTGAGCTGTTTCTTCCAGTCGACGTCGGGCATCTCTGGCGCCAGGTCGTAGAGCTTGCGGAGGCGCCGCAGCTCCTCTTGCTCCATCCCGGCCGGGAACCGCGGGTAGACCTGTTGCTGCACGCTGTACAGCCAGACCGAGAACAGCGTCTGGTGCACGCCGCCCTTGTACCAGTTGCCCTGCTCATAGAACTCGCCGACGCGCCCGATGCCGGCGCCCGCGGCCATCGGGACCATCGCCTTGTGCGCGGGATGGTCCATCGCTGCCAGCGCGAGCTGCCATTCGGCCGATGACGAGCAGCCGAGCGTGCCGACGTTGCCGTTCGACCAGTCCTGGCTCGCGAACCAGGTCAATGCGTCGTAGCCGTCGGTGCGCGGGTTGCCGAGGATTTCCCATTCGCCCTCGGAGTAATAGCGGCCGCGCTCGTTCTGGATGGCGACGGCGTAGCCACGCTCGACGGCTTCGATAGCCCACTGCAGCGTCGCGCCGCCGATGACGTTGAAATCGTACGGCGTCTTCACGAAGATCAGCGGGACCTTGTCGCCTGCATCCTTCGGACGGTAGATGTCCGTCGCAAGGCGCACACCATCGCGCATCGGCACCATCACCATCGTGTCGGCGATCGCGATGCGCTCCAGGTCCTTGAGTTCGAACTCCTCCGCGGCCCCGGCGGATAACGCGAGCATCAGCGCGAACATCTGCGCCACCACCGCGCCGCAGAGCGGCGCGACCGGACGTTTCGATACGGCCATCGGGTACCCCTTTTTTTCTTCAGACCAGCAGGGGCATCGAGACCGCCGCCAGGCTCAGCACCAGGAAAAAACCGACCATGTCGGTGATGGTGGTCAATATTGGCCCCGAGGCGACGGCCGGGTCTACCTTGAAGTAGCGCAACGCGAGCGGGACCGTTCCGCCTATCGACACGGCGACCAGCGTATTCAGCGCCAGCGCGCTGCCGACGACCAGGCTCAGGTACGGGTTGCCTTTCCATATCCAGGCCGCGATCCCGAGCAATATACCGAGCGCGATGCCGTTGATCAGGCCGACGGCCGCTTCCTTGCGCCAGACCCGCAGGTACTCTTCGGGCTCGATGACGCCGAGCGTCAGCTCGCGCAGGCTGACGGCGACGGCCTGGTTGCCGGAGCAGCCGCTCATGTCCGACACGATCGGCAGGAACACGGCAAGCGCTATCACGGCGGCGAGCGTGTCCTCGTACATCGCGATGACGCTCGCCGCGATGATGTTCAGCACGATGTTGAGGCTCAGCCAGGCAAGCCTGCGCTTGGAGCGGACCATCAGCGGCATCGAGCGGAGCTCGTCCTCGATGATGCCGCGTGCCCGCAACTGGTCGATGTCCGACCGGTCCTGCACGGCTTCCGCCAGGTCCGCCCTCGAAATCGCACCGACGAGCACGCCCTCCGGATCGACGACCGGGAGCCCGAGGAACTCGTTCTCGTCGAAGATCTCTGCCAGTTCCTCGAAGCTCGCGAAGGTCGGCACGCTGATCGGCTCGGTCATGATCGCGGTCAGCGGCCGATTTCGGTCGGACAGCAACAGGTTCCTGAGCGAGATCACGCCGACCAGCCGTCCGATCTCGTCGATCACGTAGGGATGCTGGCCGCGGTAGCGCTCGAAGTCTTCCTCGTCCGAGACCAGGCGGTTCAGTACGTCGCGAACCGTCGACCGCGTCGAGAAACTGAACAGCTGCGTGTGCATGACGCCGCCGGCCGTTTCCGGGTCGAATTCCGCGAGAGCCTGCGCCTCCGACAGCTCGAACGGTTCCAGCTGGGCCAGGATCGCACTCGCGTCGTCGTCGTCGATCTCGCGCAGCAGGTCGGCCTGCACGTCGCTGTCCAGCTCGCGCATGATCGACGCGGCAGCCTCCGGCGTGAGCGACTCGAACAGGTCGACAGCCGGCTGCTCCGGGATATCGGTGATGATTTCGGCGGCCAGCGACGGCTCGATCGCAGCCAGCAGCTCGGCCTGGTCCGGCTGTTCGAGTCGCAGCAGGGCCTGCGCGATCTGCGCGGACGGCAGATCTGCGACGAAGGCTGACAGCTTCTCGCCATCCTCGCCTTCCAGCTGCTCCTGCAGCAGCTCCCAGACGTGCGTATCTTCGGTATTCATGCGCGCCTCCCGGAAGGGCGGACCGGCAGACGTGATTTCCGGTCGCGCGCAGCATACGTCCCGCCGATTCGCCAGACCAGCCCCGGGCTGCCCTGTCGCCAGGGCCGGGCTTCCGCTATGCTGCGTCCCCCCTCGAACGGGCAGACGACTCGCACGCCCCCGCGTGCGGCGGATAGACGGGTATACCGGATGGACAAAACAGCAATCACGGTCGGCGGCGTCGCGGTCGCTCCGGGCAAACGGGCGACGGTAGACCTGCCCATTGCCAACCTGTACACGCACACCGATCTCGTCATGCCTGTGCATGTCGTCAACGGCCGCAACCCGGGTCCGACACTGTTTATTACCGCGGCGCTGCACGGCGACGAGCTGAACGGCGTGGAAATCGTCAAGCGCCTGCTCGGACGAATCCGCCTGCGCAACCTGGACGGCTGCATCCTCGCGGTCCCTATCGTGAACGTCTTCGGTTTCCTGAACCGCTCTCGCTACCTGCCGGACCGGCGCGACCTCAACCGCTCCTTCCCCGGTCACGACGGCGGCTCCACGGCGGCCCGGATCGCGAACCTCGTCAGCCGCGAGATCATCGACCAGTCAGACTACGGCATCGACCTGCATACGGCGGCAGTCGACCGCATCAATCTGCCGCAGATACGCGGCGACCTGTCGAACCCGGTCGTGCGGCGCATGGCCGACGCGTTCGGCGCGCCGGTCGTCATCGATGCGAACGTACGCAATGGCACGCTGCGGCAGTATGCGTCCAAGCGCGGCATACCCACGCTCCTGTACGAGTGCGGCGAAGCCCTGCGCTTCGACGAGCTGTCGATACGCGCCGGTGTCCGAGGGTTGCTGCGCGTGCTGCGCTCGCTCGAGATGATGCCGGCCGGCGCCCAGGCCGCCACGCCGCTAGAACCCCTGTACGCCAACTCGACGACCTGGGTGCGCGCCCCGATCAGCGGGCTCGTCGCCGCGAAGTGCCGCCTCGGGCAGAGGGTCGAGGCAGAGCAGGTGCTGGCCCGCATCAGCGATCCTTTCGGCGAGGTCGAAGTTGCCGTTCGCGCGACGGCTTCCGCCATCGTGATCGGCCGCAGCACGTCGCCGCTGACGCACGAGGGCGACGCGCTCGTCCACCTGGCGAGTTTCGACAATACGCGCGAGGCGAAGGCGACGGTCGACGATTTCTACGAGGCCCACCAGCTCGAAACGAGCTGGGGCTGATACAGCGCCATGCGCTGGCGGGAGACGTAACGATATGAATATCTGCATCCTTTCGACGAACAAGAAGCTCTACTCTACCCGGCGTCTCGTGGAAGCGGCCGCGGAGCGAGGCCATGACGTGCGCGTCGTCAACCACCTGCGCTGCTACATGAACATCGCGAGCTTCAAACCGAGCATCCACTACAACGGCGAGGAGCTCGAGCGCTTCGACGCGGTCATCCCGCGGATCGGCGCGTCCGTGACCTTCTACGGCACCGCTGTCGTGCGCCAGTTCGAGATGATGGGCACGTTCTGCCTGAACGAGTCCGTCGCGATCTCCCGCTCGCGGGACAAGCTCCGTTCGCTGCAGCTCCTGTCCCGCAAGGGCATCGGCCTGCCGGTGACCGGCTTCGCCCGTTCGCCGGGGGATACCTCGGACCTGCTGAATCTGGTCGGCGGTGCGCCCATCGTGCTGAAGCTCCTCGAGGGCACGCAGGGCAAGGGGGTGGTGCTGGCCGAGACCCGCAAGGCGGCGGAGAGCGTCGTCGAGGCGTTCCGCGGCATCAATGCGAACTTCCTCGTGCAGGAGTTCATCAAGGAGGCGAAAGGTGCCGACATCCGCTGCCTCGTCGTCGGCGACCGCGTGGTCGCTTCGATGATGCGGCAGGCGCAGGAGGGCGAGTTCCGCTCCAACCTGCACCGCGGCGGCAGCGCGACCGCCATCAAGATCACTCCGGAGGAGCGTTCGACCGCGGTGCGCGCGGCGCGAATCATGGGACTCAACGTCGCCGGCGTCGATATCCTGCGCTCCAACCACGGGCCCGTCATCATGGAGGTCAACTCGTCGCCGGGCCTGGAGGGCATAGAGAAGGCGACCGACAAGGATGTCGCCGGCATGATCATCGACTACATAGTGAAACACGCGAAGGAAGGCAAGACGCGCACGAAGGGCCGCGGCTAGCCCGCGGTCGGCGGCTCAGGTGCCCGGCATCGTGTCGAGCCCCGAGTTGGAGATCACGAAGAACCCGACCGCGATCAGGATGAAGGGGGTCGCATAGCGGCCGTACCGTTCCAGCGGTCGGCGCATCCACTCGTGGCGCGTGGCGTGCCGGGCCGCCGCTGCGAATACGCACAGCATGCAGCAGAAAGCCAGCGCGACCAGGTAGTCGGCCACATCGTTCGAGTCGGCGTACAGAATGGCGAAGGTCACTGCCGTGTCCGTGCCGTTGCTGAGCTGCGTCGTCAGAGTCGCGACGAGGGCAGCGCCGCCGGATGTCGGTCCCGGGGCCTGCGCTGCGCCTCCCCGGAAAAGTCGCACGAGCGCGGCGATCCCGATCGCGATCGGCACGAGTCCCAGGTATCCCAGGTACTGCACCGGCGCGTTGCCGGCAAGCTTGCCGGCGGCCAGCGCCAGTGCGCCGACCAGGAGCATTCCGCCCAGGTAACCGGCGGCGACCTGCGCCGGGTGCTCGTCGTAACGCGCATTCAGCGCGACCAGCAGGACGAAGTTGTCGAGGTTCGTCGCGACGAAGGCGCCGGCCGTCATACCGAGGACCAGCAGAACTTCGGTCACTGCGCCACCTGTGCCTCGGCCCAGCTCCCGACCATCGGCAGGTAGTCCGGCGGGTAGCCCGCGCTCAGCAATCCGCGCCAGGTAAACAGGCTGTGGCCGAGGTCTGGATACACGTGCACCGAAATCCCGGCCGGATAGTTCCGGCGCAGCGCGTCGAGGTAGGCGACGGCATCCGCCGTTGGCACGTTGATATCGTTCTCGGCAAAGACGTACAGCAGGGGCACGCCTATGCGGCGCAGCCAGGGATCGGGGTCGTAGGCCGCACGCGCCGCGAAGTTTCGGTAGAAAACGGGATCGTAGTCTGCCACCTGCTCGTTCATAACGCGCTCGGCGCCCTCGACCGACGAGCGTACGCGGGCCATCTCGGCGTTCACGGCATTCCGCTCCTGGCCCTCTGCAAGCGACGGATTTTCCGCGGCTGCCCGGTAGTAGCTCCAGCGCCACAGCGTAACGGCGAGCAGCGCGTCGAGATCCGCTGCGGCGATGCCGTCAGCCAGGAAGTCGTTGCGCGCCTCCCAGATGACCGTGTCGACCCAGGACAGCGGCGGGCCGACGCGATTGGCGATGAACGCGACTTTGCCGCTCTCAGCCGCGACCTGCGGCCCGAACCAGCCGCTTTCGCTGTTCGTCCACAGACCGATCCTGCCGGCGTCGATGTCGCTCTGCTCTTCGAGATAGCGGATCGCAGCGACCGCATCGGCGGCGAGATCCTCATAGGTCGCCGTTTGCAGGTCTCCGCCACTTTCGCCAGCGCCACGCTTGTCGTACAGCAGTACGGCAAAGCCGCGGTCGAGCATGGTCCGGGCCTCGATTCGGTAGCTCGGCTCCGCCCGCGTCTCCGGCCCCGAGCCATGCAGGACAATGACCGCAGGGAAGGTCCCCTCCGTCCCCGGCCTGTACAGCGTACCCACGAGGCGGACCTCGCCGTTCATGAACGAAACGTCTTC
>JAOUIH010000030.1 GCA_029884165.1 Gammaproteobacteria bacterium
CGAGGCGATCTACCGACTCGACGACGATTACCGTGAGCCGCTGGTGCTGCAGGTACTGATGGGCTACAGCACGCAGGAAATCGCGGAGCTGATGGGACTCAAGCAGGGCGCGGTGCTGACCAGGCTGCACCGGGCAAGGCTGAAACTGAAGGATGAACTGGAGGCGGGTGCGGCATGACAGCCGCGGGTAAAGCGATGAACTGCAACGACTACAGGCAGGCAATAGCGGCGGATCCGTCGGAGACTTTCGCCGGCGCCGCGACGCATTCGTCTGCCTGCGGGGCCTGCCGCGCCTACCGCGACGAGATCCGCAGCCTGGATGCGAAAATCGCCAGGGCGCTGGCCATCGACGTGCCCGCGCTGAAGATGCCCGATCTCCCGTCGGTGTCGCACAGTGATCGCGTCGTGACGCTGCCGCTGGCGCGCCGCCTGCGCATGACGCCGCCGGCATGGCTGGGGCTGGCCGCCGGAGTCGTGTTCGCCGCGGTTCTCGGTGGGCGACTTTTCGGCCCGGGCCCCGTCTACGACTCGCTGGCCGACGAGGTCATCGCGCACCTGGATCACGAGCCGGGCGCGCTGCGGCGCGTGTCGACGCCGGTATCCGAGCGCAGCTTGCGCGCCGTGCTCGACGACGACGTCGAGGCGATGGACCAGGAAATCGGGCTCATAACCTACGCCCGGAGCTGCGTCATCAACGGCAGGACCGTGCCGCACCTCGTCCTGCAGGGCGCGGCAGGCCCGATAACGCTGCTGTTACTGCCCGACGAGCACGTGGACGGCGCCGTTCCGTTGCACGGCGAGGGCATCAATGGCGTAATCCTGCCGGTTGGCGACGGCAGTATCGCGATCATCGGCGAGCGCGGTGAACCGCTCGACGAGATCGAGCAACGAGTGATCGACTCGGTGAGGTGGAGAACTTAGCCAGTCACCGTTTTTTTGAGCCTGCAACCAGGCAAAAGCAGAATGCCCGGTCGGGCATATAAACCATAAGGTAGGAGATATCGATGTCTGACAAGAAAGTAGCAAAGCCAATAGCTCTGGCAGTCGGTGCAGCCCTGGCGGGATCGTTCGCGATCGCCGGTACGGCCAGTGCCGACACGGGCGCGAGCCCCTTCGCGATGACGACGCTGAGCGCCGGCTACATGCTCGGCGCCGGTGAAGGCGCCTGCGGCGGCGACAAGGGATCGAAGAGCGCGGAGGGCGCCTGTGGCGGCGACAAGCAGGGCGAAGGTACCTGCGGCGGTGACAAGGAAGGCGACAAGGCCGGCGAAGGCACCTGCGGCGGCGACAAGGAAGGTGGCGCCGAGGAGGGCGACAAGGGCTCCGAAGGCAAGTGCGGCGAAGGCAAGTGCGGCGGCGACAAGGACGCCGAGGGCTCCTGCGGCGGCGACAAGGATGCCGAGGGCTCCTGCGGCGGCGACAAGGACGCCGAGGGCAAGTGCGGCGAAGGCAAGTGCGGCGGATCCCTGTAAGCTCCATCGCAAGCGTATGAAGAAGAACCCGCGGGAGACCGCGGGTTTTTTTTTGGCAAGGCCCGGGCAAGGCTTTTTCGGCCGCAGGGCGGGAAACGCTAGGGGCCGGTGGTGGCTGCCGGTGCTACATTCGGCAGCAGCACCGCTGAGACTTGCATGAGGATTGAGCCATGGCGAAGGAAAAGAAACGCTGCGCGTGGTCCGAGGGCGTCAGTGACGCCTATATCGATTACCACGACAAGGAGTGGGGCGTGCCGGTCACCGACGATCGCACCCAGTTCGAATTCCTGATTCTCGAAGGGGCCCAGGCGGGGCTGAGCTGGTCGACGATACTCAACAAGCGCGACGGCTATCGCAAGGCGTTCGCGGACTTCGACCCGGAGAAGGTGGCTCGCTATACGCCGCGGCGCATCGACAAGTTGCTGCAGGACCCGGGAATAGTCCGGAACCGGCTCAAGGTCGAGTCGGCAGTCAGTAATGCGCAAGCGTTCCTGAAGCTTCAGGATGACATAGGCAGCTTCAGTGACTACATCTGGGGCTTCATGGACTTCAAGCCCCGGCAGAACCGCTTGCGGCGGGACTCCCAGATCCCGGCGACATCGGCAGAGTCAGACGCGATCAGCAAGGATCTCAAAAAACGCGGCTTTCGCTTCGTCGGCAGTACGATCATCTACGCGCACATGCAGGCGACAGGGCTGGTCAACGACCATGTCGTTGGCTGCTTCCGGCAGCAGCCCTGCGCGAAACTGGCGAGTCGCGTAAAGCGTCGCTAGCGCCTTGCTTTCGCCCGGGCGGGGGACGACACTGAGGCTCCTGTACCGGATTGGCGATATCGGGGAATCTCATGTCCGATAAGAGAACGGCGCTGCCACGCTACTACTGGGTCATCGCTATCGTCGCGCTGCTGTGGAACCTGATCGGTGTATTCGCTTATGTAAGCCAGGTGACGATGACCGCAGAGGCGATTCACTCTCTGCCGCTCGAGCAGCAGTCTCTTTACACCGATGTTCCGGCATGGGCGACGTCCGCCTACGCGATTGCAGTCACGGCCGGTACGATCGGCTGTATCCTGCTGCTGCTCCGCAATGCCTGGGCCGTACCGGTCTTCCTGGCGTCGCTCGCCGGCGTGCTGGTACAGATGTACCATGCGTTCGTCATAGCCGGCGCGTATCGGGTGCTTGGCCCGTTCAGTCTCGTCATGCCGACGCTGATCGTCGCCATCGGCATAGCCCTGATCTGGTTTTCGCGGATCGCGAAAGAAAAACGCTGGATCAGCTAGCCGCCGGGTTCTCGTTCGCCGGCCGGCCCGGCCTGAAGGCATCAAACACGTACACCGCTGCGACCGCGTAAAGCGTCGCGCCGGCAAACATCAGCAGGCGGTCCACGAATTTCACGTCGGCACTCGCCCCGGTCGCGCTATCCAGCACGGCCGGGGCCAGGATGACGATCATCGTCATGAAACCGTAGGACCAGGTTTCTCCATCGGCATGCAGGCCGGCACCATGGAAAGTCCTGCGACCGAAGACCAGCGCGGCCAGTGCGACCAGCAGCGTGTACAGCGCAAGCGACGGATAGATTCGCAGCAGCTGCCACGCGATCACCGCGGCAATGCCGCCGATGATCGTTGAACGGATCAGCGAACCGGCAGCTTCGCGGGTTGCCTCGTTCGTCGCCTGCTGGCCCATCGACGCTACCTTGATCATCACGGCCGCATAGGCGGCGCTCTGGCTGGACAACAGGAACCACAGCGCGACCGGCAATACGATAGCCAGCGAGCGGAACGCGTTTTGCCGCGCCTCGGACAGGTCAGTGGACGGCGCTGGTCGCGGAGCCGTCGGGGCCTGCGATCCGTCAGCCGGGTCCGGTAACAGCAGGTGCGCCAGCCAGACGAAAGCGATGCCGACGATTGCACCGAGCGTCACCCCTTCTATGACGACCAGCACCACGTCGAGGCTGACACTGCCGACGGCGGTGGCGAGAGCGATACCGATGGTCGCAAAGGTGCCGAGCAGCGGATTGCCGCCCCTGGCGGTGAAGTAAAAGCTCCAGTACAGGGCCAGCGCCAGCAGCAGGATCCCGGCGATCCGGTAATTCAGGATAACCGGGAGCAGCATGAGACCCGCATTCAGCGCAACGAACAGTACAAAGACGATCGTCAGGCCGGCCTTCAGCCGGAGCGCGGGCAGCGGGAGTCCCAGCACGGTCAGCGCGAGGATCGGCGCAACGAAGGACATATCCCAGGCCAGCGCCTGCGAAAACCACAGCGCAAGAGAGGTGCCGAGCGCGAGGCGCAGTATTCGCCGGGTCGCGACGTCCGATGCCTGGTATGGGACCGGCATTACGCGCTGCCGTCAGTAGGCAAAGGTGAACACGCTGGCGAGGCGCATCCAGATCGCGCCCAGCGTATTGAAAAGCCAGCCGTCACCTGTGTAGACGAGCACTGACGCCTGCGCGCCGACACGTATTCCGAGGCGGTCACGCGCCTCGGGCAACTCGAAGTCGATGAGCACGGAAAAGCGCTGCGCGTCGCGCAGCCAGCTGCGGCTGTTCTCGATGGTCGGCAGGCTGCCCAGTGGCGCCGAATCGACCGCGACTCCGAACCCCGCAGTACGTACCCTGCCCCTGATGACCTTGCCCGGCAGCGCATCGAAGACGATCTCTACCCGGTCGCCCCGCTTGATATTGCCGAGATTGTTCTCGGTGAAGTCGGCCTGGACCCAGATGTCATGGGTTGCGAGGAAGGTCATCAGCGGTGCGCCTGCCTGCGCGAAATTCCCGCGGTCCACCCGCACGTCCGTGACGACCCCCTGGTCCGGCGCGCGCACGGCCGTACGCGCAAGGTCCAGGCTCGCCTGGTCCACTGCGGCCTGCGCCTGCAGAATGCGCGAGTTCTCTTCGCCGCTTTCGCCGAGGTCCTGGCGCGCCCGTTCCAGGTTCGCTTCCGCCGCGCGCGACTGGCTCCTCGCAACCGCGAGCGATGCCTCGGCCGATTCCAGCCGCCGGTCCGATATAGCGCCGGGATCCTCGGACTTGATGCGGCGCAGCCGCATTGCGTCCTTCTCGGAACGCTCGAGGCTCGCTATGGCCGAATCAAGCTGTGCCTGCGCGGCGTCAACGCTGGCGGAGGACGCGCCCGTCGCCTGGCGCGCCGCCTGCAGGCTGGCTGCCGCCGCCTCTCGCGCCAGCTGGTAGCGCGAAGGATCGACCTGGAACAGCAGGTCGCCCCGCTCGACGAACTGGTTGCTCGTCACGGCAACCTCCGTGACCGTTCCCGATACCTCGGCAACTATCGGCACGACCTTGGCGTGGACACGCGCCTGCGTCGTATAGGGCGTGACGCGGTCAGCCACGAGATATCCGGCAATCAGAACGACGCAGGCGACCAGAATGACAATGGTCCAGCGTCGCACAGGATCCACTGGCGGCTTGGCCGCGATGTCGGTTTCCTCGTTCGTGTCCGTATTGTCTTCCGCTGCTTCGTTCATCGATTCTGCCGTCGTTGTAGCTACTGGTTGGCTGCCGGGGCCGCGTCGAGCAGGTCTCCCCAGTCCGTTCTCTGCTGCATCTCTCGCCGGCTCTCGTCGTCGACGTAACTGCGGGTACCCGGCATCTGCCAGCCGCCGCCGAGGCTACGGTAAATCGCGACCAGGCCGCGCACGACGTTGCCGAGGTTAGCAGCGTAGCGCTGCTGCTGCGTGAACAGCGCCTGCTGCGCGTCAAGTACGCGCTGATAATCCGCAAACCCTTCCTGGTAGCGTAGCAGGGAGAGTTCGGCGGAGCGCTCCGCCGTGCGCACCGTTTCGGCCAGGATGGCATCCTGCGCGCGGGCGCTTTCGAAACTGGTGACCGCGTCCTCCACCTCCCGGGCAGCCTGGATGACCGTCTCGCGGTAGGCCACCAGCGCCTGCTGGAGCCGGGTATCCTGCACGCGAATATTGTTGCGGATGCGTCCGTAGTTCAGGAACGGCCAGACGAAACCGATGCCCGCCGAGTAAGTCAGGCTCTCGGCCCGAAACAGTTCGCCGACGCCAGACTGCCCCGTCCGCGTGGTGTCCGTCGAGTCCGCCGCGGCCAGCCCGATGAAACCTTGGAGGCTGAAGCTCGGGTACAAGTCCGCTGTCGCGACGCCGACCCGCGCATTCTGCGCCAGCGCAAAAAGCTCCGCAGCGCGAACGTCGGGCCGCTGCCGCAGCAGGTCGGCAGGCAGGCCCACCGCCAGGCTGTCGGGAGCGCGCGGCACGTCGCGCTCGCCGCCCAGCAGGTCCGCAAGATCGGCGGGCGCCGTGCCGAGCAGCACGGCGAGCGCATGCCTTGCCTGCCGCAGCTCCGCCTCCAGGCGGGGAATCGAGGCCTCGGTGCTGAGGAGTAGCGTTTTTGCCTGCAGCGCGTCGAGCTCCGAGCTCTCGCCGGACCGGAACAGCAGATCGACGATCTCGTAGCTGCGACGTTGTATCTCGAGACTGCGCCGTGCCAGGCGCAGCTGCTGCTCCGTTGCGCGGATGACTGCGTAGACGTCGGCAACCTGCGCAGTGAGCAGCACGAGCAGGTCCTCGTAGCTCGCAATGCTTGCCAGGAAACTGGCATCGGCCGCTTCGATGCCGCGCCGGAACCGGCCCCAGAAGTCGAGCTCCCACGACACGCCGGCACCGAGATTGTACTGCACGAAATCAAGGTCGCCCGCGGCGGTGTTCGCCGAGCTCTCGCTGGCGCCGATGGCCGTCGCATCGCCGGCCACGAACTGAGCCTGCGGGTAGCGATTGCCGGCCGCAATGTTCAGCACAGCCTGCGCCTCGACCACACGCAGGCCCGCGATGCGCAGGTTGTTGTTGTCCCGGTGCGCGATTCGTATCAGCTCGTCGAGCACGGGGTCCTGCAGTACCCGCCACCACTCGGTAAGCTCCGCCGGCGTGGTCTTGTAAGCATCGAGCTCGGCCTCAAGCCAGGCCGGGTTCAGCGGAACGTCGGGCCGCACGAACTCCGGCCCCACCGGTGCGCACGCGGCTGCGGTTATCGCGAGGAGCGGTAGCCATTGGCGCATGCGCTTGCTCGTCTCAGTCGGCACTGACGGATGATGCTGTCGTACTGCTACCTATCCAGGCCGACAGGATGTTGTAGCCGAGTGCAAGGGCCACCGAGCCGACGAACAGGCCAATGATGCCGGCCCACAGTGCGCCGCCGATTGCGCCGACGAGTATGACCAGCATCGGAACGTCGAGCCCGCGGCCAAGCAGCAAGGGCTTCAGGACGCTGTCGGATATGCTGACCAGGAGCGCGTAGACGGCAAATATTGTCGCCGGAACCGGGTCGCCCACCGAGAATACCCAGACGGCGATCGGGCCCAGCACGATCAACGCCGGCAGCTGCACGATGGCGAAGAGCAGCACCGCAAACGTCCACAGGCCCGCTGCCGGGACATCCATGACGACGAGACCGATGCCGGCCAGGACCGCCTGGATGAGCGCGACGCCAAGAACGCCCTTCGTCACGCTGCGGATGGTGTCGATCACCAGCTGGGCGACCGCTGTGCCGCGCTCACCGCCCAGCAGGTTCACGGCAGCGGCGCTCGCCGTCCGGTAAGCCCCATCGGCACCCGGCAGCAGCGCCCCGGCAATCACGATCGAAAAAAGGAACTGGACAACCACGAGTGCGGCTCCGCCTGCTGCGCCAAGGGCCCGCTGACCGAGGCCCTGCAGCTTCGGTGCAAGCAGGCCGAACAGGTCCTGCAGACTCGTTGCCGCAAGACTCCAGAGAGAATACAGGCGATCGCCGACGAGCGGCCACTCCGCCACGCTTTCGGCCGGGGGCGGGATTTGCAGCCTGCCCTGCTGGAATTGCCCGGCCAGGCCCCTGAGGCCGGATATCGTGGAATCGGCCAGCAACCAGCAGGGCACGAGGAGAATGGCGGAACCGCAAAGAACCAGCACAACGGCCGCCAGCTTTTCGCGTCCGCCGAGGCGCGCCGCCAGGCGCCGATACAGGGGATGCACGGATACCGAGATGATCATCGCCCAGGCGACGATGGATACGAACGGCTCGACGATCTGGTAGCAGATCGTGATCAAAAGCAATATCGCACCGATGCGCAGGAACGACGCCATTGCATTGGCCTGGAATCCCTGGTCGATGTCCGGAGGGAACTGAATCATGGCTCTTGCTCCTGCAGTGCGAGGACGATTGGAACGGGCGCCAGGCGGCCGGTGCGCCTCATGCGCCGGCAGACTGGGAGGACCAGATTCGCTGGACGGCGGCAAACACCATCGCCGTAGTCCACCCGACCAGGAGAATGCCGTTGAGCGCCTGTATGCCGCTCAGCAGGCGCCAGCCCTCGCTGAGCGTAATGTCTCCGTAGCCCAGCGTCGTGAAAGTGACGAAGGAAAAATAGACCGCAGTCTCGAAGGTCTGCAGCTCGCCGGAAGGATCCAGGCGATGATAGGCAAGTGCCCAGACCAGGATCTGCACCGTATGCAGCGCTACTCCTATGAGTGACGTGTTGATCAGCATCAGCAGAGATTCGCCCAGCCGCCACGGCTCGTTTCGGGCCGCATGCCGACGTGCCAGGTACCGTACCCAGCTGGTCGTGCCTATACCATGTATGACTATGGTTACCGCGACCAGGGCAGCGCCGAGCAATGCGTATCGAATCATCTGGGGCGCCTCCCGACTTTGTTTGCGTCGCGGCGATTTCAGCATATCCCGGCAGTCAATCCAAATTTGGAGGATAATGCCGTTGCACGCAGACGGTCCCGCCAGAAAACATGCCGCAGAACCACAAGCCAGCGGATTCGCCCAGTTCGTCAGCAACCGCCCTGCGCTGGCGGAGAGTATCTCTGTTCGTCGTCGGCGGGCTGGTCGCCGTTCTTGCCGCCGCACTGGTATGGCTGTTTACGGCCGACCTGGGTGTGCTAAAGCCGCAGATCGAGAAATTTGCCGGTGCGCAGTTGGGAAGGCACCTGGGAATCGAAGGGCAATTGCACATCACGCTCGGTGAGGAGGCGTTGCTGATCGCCGAAGGCGTAAGCCTGCAGAATGCCGAATGGGCCGGCGTCGAACCGCTACTCGAAGTCGACCGCGTGGAACTGCGACTGGACTTGCGCTCACTTTTCCGCGGGCCGATCGTCCTGCGGCTGGTGAGTATCGACGGTGTCACGGTCAGGCTCGCGCGGGACGAGGCCCTGGTCGGAAACTGGGAACTCGAAGGCCTCCGGCCCACCGAAGTTGACGACGAGGCGGGTCCCGGGAAGCCATTCGACTTCCTCGTCCGAGAGGTGGCCATCGATGATCTGGCGCTGTCGTTTTCGTCGCCGGAGCGGCCGGTCGAACTGCGCGCGAATATCGTCAACCTGCACCAGTCCCTGGGTGCCGACGGATTCCTCGACGCATCCATAACCGGCACCATCAACGACCGCAAGCTCGCGCTGGAAGGCCGCTACGGAACCTGGCAAGCGCTGCTCAGCGGGAAGAACGTCGGGTTCGACTTCCGGGCCACGGCGGACACGGTCAGCTTTTTCCTGGAAGGCCGGGTCGATGACCTGTTGCGTCCGCACCGGCCAAGCGCGCGTTTCGAAATTCGCGGAGCAGACCTCGGCGAATTCAAGCGCATGTTCGGCATCGATGACGGCACGGAGGGATCCCTCGATGTCGAGGGAGAGCTTGTGCCGCTGGACGGAGGTCCGCTGCGCCTGTCCGTCCTTGGCAAGGTGGGCGTCTCGGAGATCCGGGCGAGCGGCAGCTTTTCGAACCTGCAGGACTTCGAGGACGTCGAACTCGAACTGACCGCATCCGGACCGGACCTCGGCGAGTTGTTGCGGCTGGCGCGAATCGACCATGCCAGGGATGCCCCTTTTGTGATCGATCTGGACGCCACTCGCCATGGATCTGTGCTCGAAGTCGACAGGGCCGACATTCAACTGGCGCGCTCACGGGGTTCGTTGAGCGCGCGGATGCCGAACTTTCCGAGCTTCGACGACGCCTCTGTGCGGCTCAGTTTGCAGGGCGCAGACATAGAAAACTTTCGCCGGCTCACCGGTATCCCGGGAGCGGCGACGGGGCCGTTTTCGCTGGACCTGGAGGTGGTATCCACGCCCGCGGGCGTCGAACTGGCCACGCTCGAGGTCAGTACCGAGCTGGTCGATTTAAGGGCAAGCGGCGAACTGGGGGCGCCACCGCGCTATGCCGGCTCGAGGCTCGACCTGCATGTCCGGAGCGAGGACCTGGCCAGGATAGGCAACGCCTGGCGCGTTCCGAACCTGCCGTCGAGGCCAGTAGAGGCTGACGGCCGCATCGAGCTGCAGGCGGACGGGATTCGGGCGATAGGTCCCGTCACGGTCGGGATGAACGGCGTAACGGCTGCGATCGAGGGCACCTGGCGCTATGCCGGCGGCGTCGAGGGCAGGGAGCTGGCGGTAAGTCTCGCCGGGCCCGACCTGGCCGGTTTCGTCAACGAGTTCCGGTCCGTGTCACCCCTCCCGGCGCTGCCCTTTGCCGTCCGGGGAAAGGTGGGAATTGAGAAGGGCGGACTGCGATTGGACGGCATCGTCGGGAACCTCGGGCGCACGGCCGTCAACGTCGAGGGACAGCTGGCCCTTACTCGAGCTGCGGTCGGCACGAGCCTGGCTTTTTCAGCGCTTGGGCCGGCTTTCGAAGAGTTGATGGCAGATATCGTCGCCTTCGACGTGCGTCCGGGCGATTTTCGGCTGGCGGGCAACCTGTCGATCGAGGCCGACAGGCTCGAGCTCGATACCGTGAGTCTCGAACGTGAATTCGGCGAGCTGAACCTGGACCTCGCCGTCAGCCGCTCGCGTGACGCCCCGCAAGTGGATTTCGATATCCGCACGTCGGGTCAGGATGTCCGCGCACTGCTGCAGGGCGTTGAGGGCTACACGGCAGACATGCTGGCGTTCTCGGGCCGGGCGCGCGGCCGCTGGACAGAAGGCAGCCTGAGCCTGGATCGCTTCGAACTTGCGGTCGGGGATGCCCGTGCCAGCGCCGAAGGCACGCTGGACTATCGAGCCGGCGGATCGACGACTCGTTTCGTTACTAACGGCTCCATACCCAGCCTGGCCAGGATGGGGCAGCTTGCAGGTCGGCGTTTCACCGACCAGCCGCTCAGCTGGAGCGCAAGGGTCACGGGTGGGCAGGGCAGGCTCGAGGTGCCTGAACTGCAGCTGACGGTGGGCGAGAGCTCGGTCGCCGGCTCTGTCATTTACCGCGTCGGGGAGATTCCGACGCTGGACGTAGTGCTCGAGTCACCTTCGCTGGTCGTGCAGCCCTTGCGCGATCCCGACGAGCCCGAAGAGACCGAGCCCGAGGAGACCGAGTCCGCCCGCCCCGATGGGCGAATCATCCCGGATGTTGCGATACCGTTTGACCGGTTGGCGGCCCTGGACGGCTCGTTACAGCTCGGATTCGGCGAATTTCGACGCGGCGACCTCGCGCTCTCGAACCTGGAAGTCGCCGCGACCCTGCGGGGCGGCGAATTGAATGTGAGCCGGCTCGGCTTCGATGCGCCCGCCGGACGACTGGATGCAGACCTGTTGCTCGGCCCGGCCGCGGGCGCGGGCCGGCTGTCGATGAATCTCGTCGCGCGGGAACTGGCGCTCGGCATCAACGAGGCCAATCGCTCGCTGCAGCTCAGAACGAGCCTGGATGTCCAGCTTTCGTCGACAGGCGCAGATCTTCGAACCCTGGCCGGAAACGCGAACGGCGTCGTTATTCTCGACGCGCGCGGCGGACAATTCGAGAACAAGGGCCTGGCGCGCATGTATTTCGGCAGCCTGCTGGAAGAACTCCTGGTAACACTGAACCCGTTCATGAAAACCGACGAATACACGACGCTAGACTGCCTCATCGTCCCGTTCGAAATCAGGGACGGCAAAGCGTCGAGCGTGCCGAATTCGCTGCTGCGCACCAATAAGATCGAAATCGCCACACACGGAGAGGTCGACCTGAAGACAGAGAAGCTGAGCATTTCCGTGCGGACCGTCCCGCGCAAAGGGGTCGTCATAAGTGCCGCCGAAATCGTGAATCCCTACTTCAAGCTCGTCGGTACACTCGCGGAGCCCACGCTCGCCGTCGACGAGCAGGGCGTGCTCATTACCGGCGGTGCGGCGGTGGCGACCGGGGGTATCTCGATACTCGCGAAGGCGGTATGGGACCGCATCTCGCGGGCACCTGATCCTTGCGCAGATACCTCCGGGCGGGCACGGGAGCAGCTGGCTGCCCGCTGGCCCTCCCTGGAGCTCAGCCCGTAGTCGCCACGGACTGCCTGCTGCGAACGCCGCCGGACTCTACGCCAGTCTTTCAAAAGGAATACCCGATCGACGTCGTGATGCCGTAGTCGACCTTGCCGGTCGCATCCGGTGGCGGATCGCTGAGATACGAATGCCACAAGGTCAGGTCGAAAAACAGGTCCTTGATGAATTCGCGCCGGAAACTCAGGTCGGTATCCGCGCGATACTCGCTCAGGTCCTCGAGCAAGGGGTAGATGTTCGACGTGAAGCTCGCGGACGCGTCGGGCTCCAGGGACCGGTGCAGGTAACGGACCTGGACTCGACCTTCCGGCTTGGTGTCTGATGGTTCCTCGCCGACAAACGTTTCGCGCGTCGCCACTACGCCACCGGTCAGGGAAAACTGGTTCCTGTTGTTCTGGACGAGGTAACGACCCAGTGCAGCGCCCGCGGATACACGACTCTGGATGCCCTGCTCGTCGTTTTTCTCGTGAGAAGCCAGCCAGTCCGTGAACCAGCGGTTCCCGCGGAAGCGCTGGTAGTTGACCTGTACGGTCTCGCGCGCCTTGGTCTCCTCGCTCGGCTGGTCGGTGACGGTCAAGTTCGTCTTGATGCCGACCAGGTAATCGAGCGTGCGGTAGCGAATATCGGCCGCCAGGTTGATGGTCGTGACCTCGCTGGCCTTTTGCGTGTTGAAGCCAAAGGTCAGCGAGCCCTCGACGCGCTCCCAGAAAGACTCATCCGCGTCGATCGGAGTAATTCGCACGACGTCGTTGATTGCCAGCGTGTAGCTCGACTCCCCCTGGCTGACCCGGACCTGGCCGAGCGAGCCTGCCGTGGCCAGCGTGCCGAAGTAACGGCGCCCGTCGGTGACCTCGACCTGCAGCGTTTGCTTTGAGGTCAGGGCAACCACGTCGACCCAGTCGACGCTGACCGTGCCCATCGAATCGGTGCCGTAGCTAAGACTGCCGAACTCAAGGCTCTTCACCTCACCCGTCACCGCGTCACCGTTCACTAGCAGCACGACGTCGGTCTTCGCCGCGGCTGCGCCGCCCGCTGCGAGCAGCAGTATGCACGCTGCTGCTGTCCTGACGAGGGCGAGGATATGAGTCGGCTTGATAAGATGCATTGCTGAGTCTCCGGCGTACCAGGGCCGGCTTCAGACCGAAGCCTGGCCCAATCTGCGGCGAATGATACTGAGTTCCCGGCTGATTCGGGGAGGCTGGTCAGCTCAGGCCGGGCATGGAAAACCCGACTGCCGCGAGCTCTTCGGCGAGGCTCGTGTCCTGGCCCTCGCTGAGCTCCGTCAGTGGCGGTCGGACGATGCGCCAGTTTGCATCGCCCGAGAAACGGGCGACGATTGCCTTCAGCGCCGGGATCATCGGGTAGGCCTGCACCAGGCTGCGCAGCTCGACCAGTTCTTTTTGCAGCTGGTCCGCCTGCTCGGTCTGCCACTCGTCGTACAGTGCGCGAATCGCGGCCGGGTTGACGTTCGCTGTCGCCGAGATACAGCCCGCCCCGCCGCCGCGCATGTTGCGGAGCAGCAGCGTTTCGCTGCCCACGAATATCCGGAAGTCGTCCCAGCCGCGCTGGAGCATGGCCTGCGTATTGTCCCAGTCGCCGGAGCTGTCCTTGATGCCGACGACCGTGCCTGGATACCGCTGCACCAGCCGGTCGATGAGATCGAGGCTGATCCCGACCTGTGCCACAGGGGGTATATGATACAGGTAGATACGGAGATCCGCCGAGCCCACACGATCGATCACTTCGGCATAGCTCCGAAACAGGCCGTCGTCGCTGACGCCCTTGTAATAAAAAGGTGGCAGCATCAGCGTGCCGGCACAACCGAGCTTTACCGCGTGGGCGCTCAGGCGGACGGTGTCCGTCAGGGCGCAGCAGCCGGTGCCCGGCATCAGCCTGGCGGGATCGATACCGCCGGCGACCAGGCTATCGAGCAGCATGATCTTTTCGTCGACGGACATCGAATTCGCTTCGCTGTTGGTGCCGAACACGGCGAGACCCACGCCCTGCGACAGCAGCCAGCGGCATTGTGCGACGAAACGCACGGGATCCGGCGCGAGGTCCGCCTGGAACGGTGTGACGACCGGGCTCAGTACGCCCGAAAAACGATCGGGTTTCGGCATGTTTCAGTTCCGTATGCTGATGACGGTGATGCCAGCGAGGCCCTGTGGCGTGTTGTGCGATATGCCGCCAAGGTAAATCGTGTTGGACAGGAGCCCTGTCCAACTGACGCCGACATCGACCGTGGAACCCGCCGAGACCAGCGGCGGCGCGCTTACGCTCATATTGCCCTGGTCGTCGACGAGGCCGAATTGCCAGGCGACGATGTCGTAGAACGCCCCGGGGCCGCCGGCGACGTTGTCCGTTTCAAAGCCATGTACGAACGCCACGTAGGTGCCTGCTGGGGGCAATACGATACTGAACTGCTCTCGTGACGTATCGCCCCCGCTTTCGCCGAGCTTCGTGCAATTGACGCCATCGGGGCAGTAATAGATGTAGAGGTCCAGGTCGTCCTCGCCGTCCGTAAGCTCGTCGAACAGCGCGAAACGCAGGTAGGCCTGGTCGGGCGGCACGGAGTAGACGTGCGCGCTGACGCCGTTGCCCTCGCGCGGCGTGAACGTCTTGGTCGGGTCGTCCTCGACATAGCCGGAGATCACGAGCGGCAGGCGGAGCCCGTGCACCTGCGGTGAGTAGGGGCCATCGTAGCCGAACTCCACCGGGAAGCTCAGGTTCCCACTGCCGCCGAAGGAGCCGACTTCAGCCGGCGCCGACAGGGAAATCGGACGGACAGCCAGGACGCTGCGGACATCATGGTCGGTGCTCGACCAGGTGAGGCTGCCGAAGCGCCACAGATCCAGCGGGCCGCTCCGGTACGTGAAGGTCACGTCGTAGGTCGCCGACTGGGCAGGCGCGAGCGACAGAGTAGACGGGTTGACCTGTACCTCGACGCCGAGCGGCGCGCTCACCTCGACGGCATATGTCTCGGTCGTGTCGCTCGCATTGCTGACGCGCCGGGTCACGGTCGCCGTATTGGCGAGCCGGGACACCGCGACCGACGGCTGGTTCAGGTCAACGGCGGCGAAGGACAGTCCCTGTGCCTGCAGCTCATCGCAGCGGGCAGGTCCGACAGCCGGAGAAGCGATGCCGCAGGCGAATGCGTCGAATTCGTCGCCGGTAACCTCGAAGACCAGGCCCGGATCATTCGCGGCGTTGGGACTGATGTGGCCGCTGCCGAAATCGAAAGGATTCGCGGGCGTCTCGCCGTCCTGCCGCAGGACGTCCTGGTATGCCGTCGTCATCAGGGCGGACTTCAGAGCCGCCGGGGTCCACTCGGGGTGCGCCTGCCGCAGCAGCGCGGCGGCGCCGGCGACGTGCGGCGTCGACATCGACGTTCCGCTCAGGAAGGCAAAGTTCTCCCCGGCGACCGAGTTCGCGGCATCGGGCGTGAAACCGGCCAGTATGTTGATGCCGGGCGCGGTGACGTCTGGCTTCAGGACGTCCTCGATCGCAGCGGGACCGCGTGACGAGAACGCGCCCATAACGTTGCCGGTGTCCTCGATCGCGAGAAAGAAACTCTTGTCCAGTACGACCTCGACGGTCCTGTCCGCGTCGATCTCGGCGAGGATCAGGTTGCCATCCGCCTGGCCTATCATCAGCGCCGGGATGTCGACCGAGCCCGGTGTGCCGGTCATCACGATCGGGTCGCCCGAGATGTTGAATACGACAACGGCCGCCGCGCCCGCGTCCTCCGCATTGGCGATCTTGGTCTGGAATGTGCAGCCGCCCCGCTGCACATAGGCGATGTTGCCGCTGAGCTCGGAGCCGTTCCTGATCGGTTCGCAGGCGTCGAAGGTCGTCCCCGGAGTGCCGTCGGGAAGCGTGTCATCCTCGTCGTCCACGAGCACGAGCTCGCCTTCTACAGGGTCCTGGTCGATCAGCGCCGGTGTGAAGCTCGCCTCCCTGACCGCGTAACGTCCCGCAACCGCGGGCGGCGCGGCGACTTCGATCGCCTCGACCGAATGTTCGCCGTCACGGCTCGACGCGGCGGTCGTGATGACCCAGGGGGCGCCGGCGGGCGATCCGATCGTCGCGAGGTTCGGCCCGTCGTTGCCGGCCGCGACGACGGCCAGCACGCCGGCCTTCGTCGCCGCCATCAGCGCGACGTCGTCCGGCGCTGTGACGTCACGGCGCGAGTTGCCGACCGAGTAATTAATGACGTCGACGCCGTCGGCGACGGCCGTGTCGATGGCCAGCGCCAGGTCGGAGGTGTTGCAGCTCGAGCGCGTGTCGCCGGGACGGAGCCAGCAGGCTTTGTAGGCCGCAACGCGGGCGCGCGGCGCAATGCCCTCTACCCGTCCGAGCAGCGTGCCGAAAATCGACGCGTCCACCTTGTTGCCGGCCGCCGTAGTCGCCGTGTGCGTGCCGTGTCCGTCGACGTCGCGTGGCGAGAATATCTCGTCGGGGTCTATCGGTCCGCTCGCGACGGCGCCCTCGAAGAAGAAGCGCGCGCCGATGAGCTTGTTGTTGCAGTCGGCGACGGTGAAGCGCGGGCCCTCCTCGCAGGCCCCGGCCCAGTTCGCCGGTGCTTCGTACATCAGCACATCCGGTGCGTTCCGGTAGCTGCGGCACAGCCAGCGGCCGAGAAAGCTGTTCTGTCCCCAGGCGCTGCGGCATGCCCGGGGCTGGTCGGCTTCCTTCGTGTCCCGCAGCGCGGGATGGGCGGGAGCGATGCCCGAGTCGATGACGCCGATGACCACGTCCTCACCGTCCAGCCCGGCCGCGCGCAGGCCGATGTCGCTGTCGAAGAGGTCGAGGAATTCGGCGCTGTAATTGGTGACCAGCGGCCGGATCTCGTCTTCCCAGATGTGCAGCACTTCCTGCGTGTGCTCGAGCTTGACGGCTTGCGCCTCGGTCATGCGCGCGGCGAATCCGTTCAGGCTGTAAAAGTAGCTGTAGATCTTTTCAGGGCCCGGGCCGACACCTGCAAGGACCCGATCCTGTTCTGCCGCCAGTTGCTGCGTGTAGGACTGCACGCCGGCGCTGTTCCTGCTGAACACCCGTCCGCCGAGGCCCGGCTGGGGCGCGAATTTCAGTGCAGCGGGTACGGCTGTCGCAGCGTAGTGCTCCGCCGCCGACGGGGTCTTCAGCTGGACTATATACACCCGGGTCTCATGGGCCGACGCCCCGGCACCGGGAAACTGCAGTCCCGCCAGCGAGCCGCGCTCGCGCAGCAGGCTCTCGTGCTGGGCGGACACCGAGCCCGCAAGCAGCACGCACAGCGCAGCGAGAAACCGAACTGTCGTCACGGAGATACCTCTCCCCGCGCGGGCGCCGGGCCGCCCCGCGAGATCGCCCGGCCAGAGAGTCGCATCGACGCGGCAATGCCCTCTTTGACGACGGTGTCTGGAAATCCGGTGTAAATCCCGGTTTTGAAAGGAAGCTAGCATAACCCGGGTCGACGGTGCCAGTTCGTATCGTCCGCAGCGGGCGGGCCATCCGGGCGGCGGAATCAGCCGCCGTCGAGGCCCAGCCAGTCCCGCGGGCGCAGGTAATCGGTGTACAGCCGGGCCTCGGGAGAGCCGGGTTCGGGTTGCCAGTTGTACTCCCATCGTACCCGCGGAGGCAGCGACATCAGGATCGACTCGGTCCGGCCGCCGGACTGCAGCCCGAACAGCGTCCCCCGGTCGTAAATGAGGTTGAACTCGACGTAACGGCCGCGGCGATAGAGCTGGAACTCCCTTTCGCGTTCGCCCCAGGGATGGTCCCTGCGCGCGGCGACGATCGGGAGATAGGCTTCGAGGAAGCGATCGCCGACGGAGCGTGTAAATCCGAACGATCGCTCGAAACCGAATTCATTCAGGTCGTCGAAGAACAGGCCGCCAACGCCGCGTGTCTCGTCGCGATGCTTCAGGAAAAAGTAGTCGTCACACCATTTCTTGTAACGGGCGTACAGGTCGTCGCCGAACGCCGCGCAGGCCGCGCGCGCATGCTCGTGCCAGGCGACCACGTCTTCGTGAAAAGGATAATACGGTGTCAGGTCGAAGCCGCCCCCGAACCACCAGGCGGGCTCGGCGTCAGCGCGCTGCGCCAGGAAAAACCGCAAGTTCGCGTGCGTGGTCGGGACGTAAGGGTTGCGGGGGTGCAGCACGAGCGATACACCCACCGCCTGGAAGCTGCGGCCCGCGAGTTCGGGCCGGCTCTTCGTCGCCGATGGCGGCATGCGGTCGCCGAATACGTGCGAGAAACCGACGCCGGCCTGCTCGAAGACTCCGCCATTGACGAGAACGCGGCTGGTTCCGCCGCCTCCGCCCGGCCGGTCCCACCGGTCGACACGGAACTTCTCGCGGCCATCGACTTCCTCGAGTGCGCCGACTATGCGCTGCTGCAGGCTGCGGAGATACTCCTGCACGACGTCAATCGATGCATGGTCGTTCACTTGCCCTTCGCCTGCCTGATCACTCGGTCCGTGCCCAGTATCCGTATCTCGGACGGGCCCTTGGCCGGCCCGCACTCGCCCGGGACGATACAGTCTACAAGCTCCCGGAAGCGCCGTCGCAGCACGAAGCGATTGCGCGTCGCGGGCTGTCCCGAGAAATTGGCGCTCGTGGATACCAGCGCGGAGCCGGCCGCATCGCAAAGTGCGGCAGCGACTTCATGTGCAGTCACCCGAACGCCGACCCCAGCGTGCCTGCCCTGGATCCAGTAGGGCACGAGTGGGGAGGCGGGAACGATCCAGCTGACGGGGCGGTCAAGCCGGGACTCGAGCAGCGGCGCGGGGTCCGGCAGCCCGGTCCAGCGGTCGAGCTGTTCAGGGCAGGATGCGATCAGCAGCAGGCCGAGCTCCGGGTCGCGGCGCTTGATGCGGAGTATGCGCACGACCGCTGCCATGTTGTCCGGCAGGCAGCCGAGGCCGAACACGCCCTCGGTCGGGTAGGCGACGACGCCGCCGGCGCGAAGAATGCGGCCAGCGCGCCGGATCGGTTCGTAAGGCAGCGTGACCGGCACCTACCGTGACGCGGCGCAACAGCCTACCGCCGCGCCCCTCCGTCGATGCCATGAACCTCCCCAGCTCCGGTCCATGCCGCTCACGGGATCAGTCGCCGCTGCCCGCAGGTTTCTTTTTCGACTTCTTTGCCGCCTTCTTCTTTTTCTTCCTGGTGGCGGTTTTCTTTTTCGCGGCCTTTTTCTTTTCTGGTGCCGGCTCGGCAGCGGTCTTCCTGGACATTTTTTTCTTGCCGCGGCGTCCGCGCTCGGGGGCAGCGGCCAGCAGCTCGCGGCATTCGTCGAGCGTCAGCGTCTTCGGATCGCGATCCTTCGGAACGCGGGCGTTCTTCGCCTTGTTCGTGATGTACGGTCCGTAGCGACCGTTCAACACCTGTATGCCGTCGTCGGGATAATCCCGGATGATCCGGTTCGCGTCGGCGATCTTCTTTTCTTCGATCAGTTCCAGCGCGCGCGGCAGCTCTATCGTATAAGGATCGTCGTCGCCGCGAATGGATACGTACTTGTCGCCGTACCTTATGTAAGGACCAAAACGGCCGACGCTCGCACTGACCGGAAGGCCATCCTGCGTCTCGCCGAGCTTGCGCGGCAGCTTGAAGAGTTCGAGACCTTCTTCGAGCGTGATCTCGTTCATCTTCTGGCCGGGGCGAAGTCCCGCGAACTTGGGTTTCTCTTCGTCGTCCTTCGTCCCGATCTGTACGAAAGGACCGTAGCGACCCATTCGCACGGTTACCGGCTTGCCGGATTTCGGGTCGGTGCCCAGCTCGCGCGCCATCGCGACCTGTTCGCGAGTCACCGACTCTTCTTTTTCGTCGACCAGTTTGGTGAATGGTCGCCAGAAATCGTCGAGGAGCGGGACCACGTCCTGCTCGCCGAGCGACACGGCGTCCAGCTCGTCTTCGAGCTTCGCTGTGAAATCGTAGTCGACGTACTGCGTGAAATGCTCCGTCAGGAAGCCGTTGACTATGCGGCCGATGTCCGTCGGATGGAATCGCCGTCCGTCCATCTCTACGTACTCGCGATTCTGCAGGGTCTGGATGATCGTCGCGTAGGTCGACGGGCGGCCAATGCCATATTCCTCGAGCGCCTTGACGAGGCTGGCCTCGGTGTAGCGTGGCGGCGGCTCTGTGAAATGCTGTTCCGGGCGGAGCAGGTCCAGCAGAATCTCGTCGCCTTCGGCGACCTCGGGCAATAACCGGTCGCCCTCCTCGACGGCGTCGTCCTGGCCTTCCTGGTAGACCGCCAGGAAACCCGGCTCGACCAGCACGGAGCCATTGGCCCGGAAAACGTGCTGTGGATTCAGGGTATCGCCGGCTGCGAGTTCCAGCGTTACCGTGTCGTAGACCGCCGGCGTCATCTGGCATGCCAGCGTCCGTTGCCAGATAAGCGTGTACAGGCGGTGCTGGTCCTTGTCGACCAGTCCCTGCAGGGAATCCGGCGTGCGCGCCGCGGACGTAGGCCGTATCGCCTCGTGCGCTTCCTGCGCGTTCTTCGACTTCGTCTTGTATTCGCGGGCCGCACCCGGAACATTCTGGGCACCGTAACGCTCCGCGATCACGGAGCGTATCTCGTCGATCGCCGTGGCCGCGAGCGTGACCGAATCGGTGCGCATGTAGCTGATGAGGCCGACATTGCCCTCGCCCGCCAGTTCGACGCCTTCGTAAAGGCGCTGGGCGACCCGCATCGTGCGCTGCGCGCTGAACCCAAGCTTGCGGGAAGCTTCCTGCTGCAGCGTGGAGGTCGTGAATGGCGGCGACGGATTGCGACGCCGCTGCTTCTTTTCGAGCTTGATCGCAGTGAGCATGCCCTGCGCCGCATCCAGCAGCGTCCGCTCCGCTTCGCGCGCGGCCGTTTCGGTTTCGAAGCTGAATTGTTCGACCTTGTCGCCGCGGTATTGCACAAGGCGCGCAAGGAAAGGCTGCCCCTTCTTGCTGACGTCGGCCTCCATCGTCCAGTACTCGCGCGCCTTGAACGCTTCGATTTCCAGCTCGCGCTCGACGATCATGCGGAGCGCCGGGCTCTGCACGCGACCGGCCGACAGTCCCGGCTGCACTTTTTTCCACAAAAGCGGTGACAGGTTGAAGCCGACAAGATAGTCGAGCGCGCGGCGGGCCTGCTGGGCGCCGACGAGATCTTCCGATATCTGCCGCGGATGCTCGATCGCTTCCTGGATGGCGCCCTTGGTTATCTCGTAGAAGACTACGCGGTAGACCGGTTTGCCATTCAGCGCATTGCGCTCCCTGAGCAACTCCGTCAGGTGCCATGAAATGGCCTCGCCTTCGCGGTCCGGGTCCGTCGCGAGGTAGAGCGCATCAGACCTCTTCAACGCACGTACGATCGCATTTACGTGTTTCTCGTTGCGCTCGATGATCTGGTACTTCATGGCGAAGCCATTCTCAGGGTCGACCGCCCCTTCTTTCGGCACCAGGTCCCGAACGTGCCCGTACGAAGCCATGACCTCGAAGTCCTTGCCAAGGTACTTGCCGATGGTCTTGGCTTTTGCCGGAGACTCAACGATTACGAGGTTGTGGGGCATTGAATTATGTGTTCCTGTCGTTGCGGGGTCGCCGAAAATGAAAAACCGCGGTCAATGCCGCGGTTCAATTACCTGCTTGGTCGGCCAGTGTCAAGTTGCGAACTGCGCGTTCGAGTTCGAAAAGTACCGCGCCGACTCAATGCAGAGAGGTGTTTTCCTCTTCAAATACGAGGTCTTCCATGCGTGCGTACGCCTGCTCCTGACCAGGCTGGCTGAAGAGAATCATCAGGACGACCCACTTGATCTGTTCCACGTCGATGTCGGGCGTTTCGAGCGCCAGCAACCTGTCGATCACGATTTCACGCTGCGGCGGCGAAAGAATGCCGATCTGCTCGAGATGCGCAATAAAGCCTCGGCAGGAGACGTCGAGCCTGTCGAGTTCGAGATCGCTGTATATCCGCATGCCGTGGCCGGTCTGCGGATGGAACTGGACGCCGCTGTGGTTTTCAGCAAGACCGTCGAGCCAGTCGAGCGCACGGTCGATTTCACTATTGCCGAATCCTGCTCGGACCAGCTCGCCACGTAATTCGTTTTCGTCGGGCTCGGGTTCCTCGTCAGCATCGATGTACGTCTCAAACAAGTACATCAGCACGTCGAGTACGTTTTCCTTCATGCCGGAAGTGGCTCCTGTACGGATGGAATCACTTGGTGCTCACTAACGAGAACCGACCACCAGGTAGCGATTCAACTTCTCCCTCGAGCTCCAGGATCAGAAGCATGGAGGAAACCTGCCCGATCGTCAATCCGGAGCGCGAGGCGAGTTCCTCCGCAGAAGCCGGATCGTATGCGAGCGCATCGAGCAGCAGCTGGTACTGCTGATCGCGAGCCGGACGCTCCGAAGATGCTGCATCGTCAGCCTGATTTTGCATAAGGTGTGTGGCCAGCGGCCGCAGTTCGGAGAGAATGTCATCGACACTCTCGACGAGCTTCGCTCCCTGCCTGATCAACTGGTGGCAACCCTTGGCGAGCGGGTTATGTATCGAGCCGGGCAGCGCGAAAACTTCGCGGCCCTGCTCGCCGGCGAGCCGTGCGGTGATCAGCGAGCCGCTGCGGCGCGCGGCCTCGACGACTAGAGTGCCGAGCGAAAGCCCGCTGATAATCCGGTTGCGGGCCGGGAAGTTCTCGCGACGCGGTGGCGTGCCGAGCGGAAACTCCGTTACCAGTGCACCGCTTGCCGCGATACGGCCGGCGAGTTCGCGATTCGATGCAGGATAGACGCTGTCCATGCCGTGGCCGAGCACCGCGATCGTGCGGCCGCCGACATCGAGAGCACCCTGGTGCGCCGCGGTGTCGATTCCCTGGGCCAGGCCGCTGACGATCACGAACCCGGAGCGCGCCAGGTGCCTCGCGAACTCGTAGGCGTTGCTGGTGCCCCCGCGAGTCGGATTGCGACTACCCACGATGGCGATCGCCGGCAGTTGCAATACGTCACGGTCCCCGTCTACGTAGAGTGCGGCAGGATTGTCGCCCAGTTCGCGCAGCAGTTCCGGATAGTCGTCGGATTCCGCGGTGATCAGGAAATGCCGGCCCCGTCCAAGCCAGTCGCGAAGCTGCCTGTCGTCGTCGGTCAATGGGCCTCCGTCGGCACGGTCCAAAAAAGAAAAGGCCGGCGCTCTGAAAGAGCGCCGGCCTCGTGGCTATGACTCAATCAGATCGGGTTGCGGACCGCGTCCAGTACGTGGATGTCGCTGGTCGCTTCCATCACGAGCCCGTAACCGATGCGATCATAGACCTTGAAGACCATGACCGTGCCGGCTTCTTCGTCGGGCAGCCGAACGCGCTCGCCGCCGGACAGGTTGCCCCTGGCCAGGAATCGCCCGGAGAATCGGTCGCGCACGACTTCACCGGCCTGGAATACCGTCAGGACGTCGCCCGGCGCGAGCCCGTGTTGCGCGCCGCGGTTGATGACGACCACCTGGTACTGCCCGATCAGTGATACGCCATCTACGACCGAAATGATCCGGCCGTCAACGTTCGTATTCGGCGCCTTCGGGAAGAAATTGAGCGGGATGTCCAGCGACTCCGGCAGCAGGCGGTCGCCGGGCAGGGCCTCGCGATTCGTGTCGGTCAGCGATACGGTCGCCGGGTCGCCGCCGCGTGCCATGATGCCGTCGCCGATGTAGATACCCTGGTAGCCGACGGTCTTGCCGTCGTCCGGGTCGACCAGCGCGTCCCCGACCTTGACGACGCTGTAACGCGTGCCACTCGGGGTCGCGTTGCCGCCACGAACGTAGACGTCATTACCGGCCGCCGCGATCATGTGGTCGCCGCGCGTGGCGAGTATGTAGGGCAGCTCGTCTGCCTGGCCTTTCTCGAGCACCAGGCCGCGCGACAGGAAGGCCGAGATCTCCTCGTACGGGATCGTCGAGATCGTCTCGTCGAGCTGTGTCACGCGGGCCTGCGGCGCCAGCCTGTATGCGGACCCGAGCATGTTCGTGATGCGCTGCTCGCCGTCGATCGTCACCAGCGCCAGCACGTCGCCGGGATAAATAAGGTGCGGATTTTCGACCTGGGGATTGATATACCAGACCTCGGGCCAATACCAGGGATCCTTGAGGAAGCGTGAGGCGATGTCCCACAGCGTGTCCCCGTGCTGAACCGTGTACTGGTCCGGATGATTCTCGGCCAGCGGCACGCGGCGCGGCTCCGTCCGTTCCATGACCGGCGCGCTGTATGTCTGTCGCGATGCGCTCGAGCTGGCTGCGGGATCGAGCGACGACGAACTGCCCGGCCCCTGGCTGGTCCTCGGCGCATCGTTGACGATCGGGTCGTCCTTCTCGGCGAACGGGTTCAGGGAGCAGCCGGCCAGTGCTGCGGCCAGCGCCAGGCCTGTCAGCCGGAGGCTGCGGGTGTGGCGATTTTTGCTGAGAAACATGATCGACGGGTGCTCCATCCAGGTAAGCCGGGCCTGCCTGCCAGCAAGCGTTGCTATAATATGTCGTGTCGCCGCCGCGTTAGCTGCCAAACACGTCACAATTCCCGCCCCGCCGGAGGCGGCTGAGGCGCGGATTTCTGGCCGCATTGTCCGCTATCTTATTCAATGAAGTCAAAAATTTAGGCGAAATTTGTAGCAACTTACACGAGTTTTGATCGTCGACATTATGGCCATGCTGAACATACTCGAATTCCCCGACCCGAGGCTCCGGACGCGGGCCGTCCCGGTCGAGACCGTGGACGACGAGCTCAGGCGGCTGATCGACTCGATGTTCGAGACCATGTACGCCGCCCCGGGGATCGGCCTCGCGGCTACCCAGGTCGACGTACACCGGCGTTTCCTCGTGGCCGACGTCAGCACCGACAAATCGGACCCGCAAGTCCTGATCAACCCGGAGATCGTGGCCAGCGAGGGCGAGATGATCAACGAGGAGGGCTGCCTGTCGGTTCCGGGCATCTACGCCGAAGTCCGGCGCGCGGAGAAGATTCGGGTGCGCTACCTCGACCGGGACGGGAACGAGGTCGAGAGGGACATGGACGGCCTGCTCGCCGTCTGCGTTCAGCACGAAATGGACCACCTCGAGGGGCGGCTGTTCGTCGATTACCTGTCGGAGGCGAAACGCCAGAAGATCCGCAAACGCCTGCAGAAAGAACGGCGCCAGCAGCCGGAACCCGCTGCCGTACTCTGACCAGCGCCGCCACCCGTCCACCGCGCCATGAACCCTGCCCGCATCATCTTCGCCGGGACGCCGGATTTCGCGCTGGCGTCGCTGCGGGCTCTCGTGGATGCCCGCATCCTTCCGGTCGCCGTGCTGACGCAGCCGGACCGGCCGGCTGGCAGGGGCCGGCGGCTGGCCGCGAGCCCGGTCAAGAAGTTTGCGACCGCCCGGCAACTGCCGGTCCTGCAGCCGGCGACCCTGAAAGACGCCGGCATCGTTGCCCGGCTCGCGGGGCTGCGCCCCGACCTCATCGTCGTTGCCGCCTACGGGCTGATTCTGCCGCAGGCCGTCCTCGACGTGCCCGCCTCCGGCTGTCTCAACGTACACGCGTCGCTGCTGCCGCGCTGGCGCGGGGCCGCGCCGATACAGGCGGCGATACTCGCCGGCGACGCGGCCACCGGCATCAGCCTCATGCGGATGGAGGCCGGCCTCGACAGCGGGCCCGTCTATGCGACGGCCGGGATCCCGATCGGGGCCGAAGACACCGCGGGCGACTTGCATGACCGCCTCGCCGTGCTCGGCGGGCAGCTGCTGGTCGACAAGCTTCCCGACATACTTGCAGGCAGCATCGAACCCGAGGACCAGGACGAATCCCTGGTGACCTACGCGGGCAAGATCCGCAAGGAAGACGCCCGGCTGGACTGGACCCGGGACGCAGACAGCCTGCATCGACGTGTGCGGGCCTACAACCCGGTGCCCGGCGCCTGGTTCGAGTTTGCCGGCGAGCGCATCAAGTGCTGGCGCGCGACGCCGGGCTCGGCCGAGGGCGGAGCGCCGGGGCAGGTCACAGCCGCCGGCAGCTGCGTAGAGGTCGCCTGTGGCAGCGGCAGCCTGTTGCTGACCGAACTGCAGCGCCCCGGACGCAAGCCCGTCACCGCAGCCGAGTTTGCCACGCAATTCCCGCTCGTCGGGCGACGGTTTCACTGAGGTCCTGCCGTGCCGGCCGACGGACGCGGGGCGGGAGTGCGCGCAGCGGCGGCGCAGGTCGTCGACGATGTTCTGCGCAAGGGGCGATCCCTCGATGACGCGCTCGCCGGGCGCGAGGGCGGCATCGACGAACGGGATCGCGGGCTGCTCCGGCTGCTGTGCTACGGCACGCTGCGATTTTACTGGCGCCTGAGCGCACAGGTCGCGGCTTATCTCAAGCGAGCACCGGCCGGTCGCGATGCCGTGATAGCTTCGCTGCTCGCGGTAGGCGTCTACCAGTTGACCGATACCCGCATCGGAGCGCATGCGGCCGTTTCGCTCACCGTCGAGGCCGCCCGGTTGCTTGGTCGGCCACGGCTGGCGGGACTCGTGAACGCCGTGCTGCGCGGCTTCCTGCGCGACGGCATGCCGCCGCCGCAATCCGGGGACCCGGATCTCACCTACAACCACCCCGACTGGCTGATCGAACGCTTGCGGCGGGACTGGCCCGACCACTGGGAGGGGATCCTCGAAGCAAACAACCGGCAGGCGCCGATGTGGCTGCGCGTGAACCGCCGGCGCGAATCGGCCGCCGATTATCTGCGCCGACTGGCCGCCGCGCGCGGCAAGACGCCGGAGGAAACGGGCGAGTTCCAGGCAGGCCTGGACCAGGCGATCCGGCTCGCGGAGCCCTGGCCGGTCGAGGAACTCCCGGGGTTCCGGGACGGCACCGTCTCGGTCCAGGACGCAGCCGCGCAGGTGGCGGCCCCCTGGCTGCTCACCGACGGCGGGTGCCGCATCCTGGATGCCTGCGCGGCACCCGGCGGCAAGACGGCGCACCTCGCCGAGCTCGCGCCAGCGGGCGCCAGCATCGTAGCGCTGGATTCGAACGCCGAGCGGGCGGCGGCAATCACCGAAAACCTGGCCCGAATGCGCCTGGATGCAACCGTCCGGGTCGGCGATGCATCAAAACCACAGGACTGGTGGGACTCGAAACCGTTCGACCGGATTCTCGTCGATGCGCCGTGTTCGGCCACCGGCGTCATCCGGCGCCATCCGGACATCAAGCACCTGCGGCGGGACGGCGACATCGCTGCGCTGGCCGCGCTGCAAAAGGCAATCCTGGATGCGCTCTGGCCGTTGCTGGCTCCCGGGGGGCGCCTCCTGTACGTCACCTGCTCGGTGCTGCGGCAGGAGAACGAGGCGGTCATTGGCGCGTTTCGGGCGGGCCGACCGGAGGTAAGGGAAAGTCCTGCGTTGCCTAATAACAACATCCGCGCTCTAATGGAGCGAAGCTCAGCCGGCTACCAGTTGCTGCCGGGTCAAGCCGCTATGGACGGCTTCTATTTTGCCTGCATGGAAAAAGACACCTGAACCCGTGAGTACCTGCGACCTTCGCCGAATTCTCCGGACGATGCTCCTCGGGGCGCTGTTGACAGCGCCTGTCGCCGGGGCGCAGGACGCGCCTCCGCGCGAAGGCTACTTCGACGTTCGCTCCGCGGAGACGAAGCTGGTGGACGGCGTGCACCGGCTCGACGCGAGGCTGCAGCTGGTACTGAGCGACGAGGCGCTCGACGCGCTGAGCAGCGGCGTTCCGCTGACGATCGAACTGAATGTCGAGCTGATCCGCGTGCGCCGCTTCGTGCCCGATGCGCTGGACTTCGAGCTCGGCCTTCGCTACGAACTCGAATACCGGCCGCTCAGCCAGCGCTACATCGTTCGCAGCCTGAATACCGGTAACCAGGACTCATTCGCGACGCTCTACTCGGCGCTCAACAATCTCGGACGGGTACAGGACTATCCGATCATCGACGATTCGCTGCTGGAACCGGACGCCAGCTACCGTATCCGCCTGCAGGCTTTGCTCAGCACGAGGCAGTATCCGGCGCCGCTCCGGATGCTGTTCTTCTGGCGTGACCAGTGGCAGCTGAAGAGCGAGTGGTTCGAATGGCGGCTCGATCGATAAAGAGACTGCTGTACGGGTTTGTAGGTGCGGCCGGCATCGCGCTATCCCTCGTCGCGCTTTTCATTCTGAGCCGCACGGCTCAGAACTCTGCGGAGTTCGACCGGCTGGCCAACACGATCCTGCTCGTCAACATCGCCGGCGCCATCGTATTGCTCGTACTGCTGATCGGGAACGTCGTTCGGCTCGTCCGCGAATACAGGGCGCATGCGCCAGGCTCGAGGCTGAAGGCGCGCATGGTTGCCACCTTCGTGGCGCTGGCGGTCGTGCCCCTGTTGATAGTCTTCTACTTTTCCATGCAGTTCATCAACCGGGGCATCGACACCTGGTTCAATGTCGAGGTCGAGGCGGGCCTGGACGACGCACTGGCGCTGAGTCGCGCGGCACTCGAGATGCAGATGCGCGAGCGGCTCGCGGCCACCGTACAGATCGCGGAAGCGCTAAACGATACGAGCAGCCGGCAGCTGGTAGTCGAGCTGAGCGTGCTGCGCCGCCAGAGCGGTGCCAGCGAAATTACCGTTTTCGGTCGCAACAGCCAGATCATTGCGACGAGTTCGGACCAGTCCGCCAATTCCGTGCCGGCTGCGCCGCAGGACGAGGTGTTGCTGCAGGTTCGTCAGAACCGGCCCTACGTCAGCCTCGACCCCCTCGACCGGGGCAGTTACGAGATCAGGACAGCCGTGCCGCTCATGAATCCGCGCCGGCCGGAAATCGTCGGACTGATCCAGGCCCGGTTCCCGGTAAGTGAGCGCATAGGCAGGATGGCGAGCAGCGTCGATTCGTCGTACAGCGACTACAAGCGCGTCGTGTACCTGCGCGAGCCCCTGAAACGAGCATTCTCGCTGACTCTTTCCGTCGTCCTGATGATATCCCTGCTGGCCTCGATTTACGGCGCGCTGATATTTTCCCGCCGGCTGGTTGCGCCGATTCAAAACCTCGTTGCGGGAACGCGTGCCGTTGCCAAGGGAGACTTCGAAACCAGGCTGCCGACACCATCGAGAGACGAGATCGGTTTTCTCGTCAGCTCCTTCAATGACATGACCCAGCGACTCGCGGCCGCGAGGCGGCAGGCCAGCCTGAGCCAGGCGCAGGTCGAAGCCGAACGCGCAAACCTCGAGGTTATCCTTGCGCGCCTGTCGACTGGCGTCGTTTCGCTGGAATCGGACCTGCGAATTCGCACGGCGAACCAGGCTGCCGGGGCAATCCTGAATGCGGACCTGGAAAGTCGCGTCGGCGAACGCCTGACCGAGGTTGCGCGGGGCAATCCCCTGCTCGCGCAACTCGTCGACATAGCCTGCATGCACCTCGATCGCGGCGAGCGCGAGTGGCGTGAGCAGCTCGTTCTGCGCGGCGAGGTCGGACGGCGTATCCTTACCTGCGCATGCACATCGCTACCGGGCGACGAAGACCATGATCCGGGTTTCGTCATCGTGTTCGACGACATAACGGCCCTGGTACAGGCGCAGCGTGATGCGGCCTGGGGCGAGGTAGCGCGCCGCCTCGCACACGAGATCAAGAATCCGCTGACCCCTATCCAGCTGTCCGCCGAGCGGCTGCGGCGCAAGTACCTCGGATCGATGTCTGCCGACGAAGGGCAGATACTGGATCGCGCGACGCACACGATCGTGCAGCAGGTCGAAGCGATGAAGGAAATGGTCAATGCATTCAGCGAATATGCGCGCGCCCCGGACCTGGACATCGAACGTTTCGATCTCGACAGACTCGTGCACGAAGTCGTCGATCTTTATCGTGTCCAGGAGCGGCATGTCGACCTGCACCTGGAGGTCGAATCGAACCTGCCGGATATCGAAGCCGATGCCGGCCGAATCCGACAGATTCTGCACAACCTCATTCGCAATTCGATCGAGGCTCTCGAACACTCGGATCATGGCCGCATCAATGTCGTCGTCCGGCCCACGGAAATAGGGCAGGCCCGGATGATCGAGATACTCGTCGAGGACAACGGCCCGGGCTTCCAGACCGGCTCGATCGGGCAGGTTTTCGACCCTTACGTAACGACCAAACCGAAGGGGACAGGACTGGGTCTCGCGATCGTCAAGAAACTCGTCGAGGAGCACGCTGGCACGATCGTCGCTGAAAACCGCCCGGCGGGCGGTGCAATCATTCGAATTCGCTTGCCGGTCGACGAGACGGCGCGGGAAGTCATGATCGCCATGATTCCCGGCAGGGCGGAAAGACGGAGGGAAAGAGCATGAGCACTGCCGATGTGCTTGTTGTCGATGACGAGGCGGATATTCGCGCGCTCATCCAGGAAATCCTCAGCGATGAGGGGTTTGCCGTCACCGTGGCGGGTAATGCAGCCGAAGCCCGGAAATGCCGGGAGAGCAGGAAGTTCGACCTGATTCTCCTCGATATCTGGATGCCGGACACCGACGGCATCACACTGCTCAAGGAGTGGTCGCAACAGGGTAACCTGGCCTGCCCTGTCGTCATCATGTCCGGCCACGGCACCGTCGATACCGCCGTCGAGGCGACCCGGCTCGGAGCGGTCGACTTCGTCGAGAAACCGCTGTCGATCGCCAAGCTCCTTCGTACCGTCGAGCGAGCCCTGGAGTCCGGCAGGAAGCCGGGGCTTCGCGGCCGGCCGATCGGGACGGCGGGCCTCCCACCGGTTGGTCGCAGCAGGTCCATGCAGGCATTGCGTGAGCAGGTTCAGCAGTACGCGCAACTCGATTCGCCGGTTCTGCTCATAGGCGAACCGGGTACCGGTCGTGGCGCGTTCGCGCACTATATGCACAGCGTGAGCCGTCGGGCCGACGCACCGCTCGTCACGATCGTTGCGGCATCGCTGACCGACAGCAATGCCGAAGAACAGCTTTTCGGCAGCGAAACCGGGGGGCACGTGCGCGAAGGCGCGTTCGAGCGTGCCGGAAACGGCACGCTGATCATCGAGGAGCTGACGGATCTCGGCGAACAGGCGCAAAAGCTCGTACTCAGCGCGATGGAGCAGGGCGGATTCCTGCGCAAGGGCGGCCATTCGACGGTCGAAATGCGCGCCCGCATCATCGGCACGGTGCGCTCCGGCTACGAATCGGCGATCGAGTCCGGGGCGCTTCGACGCGAACTGATCTCCAGTTTGAACATCCTGAGTCTTCGCGTTCCGCCGCTGCGCGAATACACTGAGGACGTGCCGGAACTGCTGAGCCACTACGTGGACAAGCTGGTGGACTCGGAAGGACTCGGCTTTCGGCGCTTCAGCGTCGCAGCGCAGAATCGATTGCGAAATTATCCGTGGCCCGACAACGTGCGGGAGCTCAAGAACCTGGTCCGGCGAATTCTGCTGACGGGCGCAACCGAAGAAGTCTCGCTCGAAGAGATCGAAGCGGAGCTCGGCGTGAGTTCGGCCGGTATGGCTGCGGAACCGCTGGTCAAGCAGGACTTGCTTGCGCTGCCGCTGCGAGAGGCTCGGGAAGCTTTCGAGCGCGCCTACCTCCAGCAGCAACTTCAGCTCTGCGAGGGCAAGGTAGGAAAACTTGCGGCACGGGTCGGCATGGAGCGTACCCATCTCTACCGCAAGCTCCGGTCGCTGGGTGTCGACTTCCGGTCCACCGGTTCCGACGATTGAGCTCGCCGCAAACGACGACAGGGATAATTCAAAGGTAAGGGGACATGCCCAGGATTGTTTCGTTCAAACACTCGCTGGAACTTCTGGCCGCCCTGATCGCCGGGGCGGCTGTACTCGGCGTCTTACAGACATTCATATTCGGACGGCACTACGTAATCCCGACGCTGATCCTCGCGCTGGCAGTACTGCTCGGCAACCTGGCCCGCTTCGGTTACCGTGGGCAGGCATGGGCAAAGCACACGCTATTCTGGATCTTCTTCGTCCTTACCAGCCACCTGTTCTTCGCGCTGTTCTTTGCCGCCCGCCCGCGTGAGCTCCTCGGATCTGCCTTCATGCCGGTCTATGGATTCCTGTTCCTCGCGTTCGCCGTCCTGGCGATTCAGTATGGTCGTCACAACCGGTTGTTTCGCGCCTAGACAGGACCAGGCTCGCTAACGGGCAAGCCGGACAACGGCACATGGAGCCGCGACGGTCTGCGCGCGCGGCCGGAGTAAGCGACAATGGAAAACCGGACTCGATTGATTGTGGCCTGGGCGCTGGGACTCGTCAGCGGCGGCGCGCTCACGCTCGCGCTTGCACAGGCTCCCATGCTGGACCCCGCCAGGGTGGCGCCACATATTTTCGAGGTCCTGCTCGATAACGACCGGGTCCGCGTGCTGAAGGTGATCGACCGGAACGGGGAAACGCAGCCGGTGCACACGCATCCCGACCGGGTCGTCGTCTACCTCAGTCCCTGCGCCTGGCTGGTCGAAGAGGCAGACGGAAGCGCGCGGATGGTTTCGTATCGATTCGGCGACGTCTATTGGGAAGATGCGTTGACGCATGGCGGACGGACCAGCGCTGTCGTACAGGAGTGCCGCTCCGTCGAAATCGAGCTGAAGGAACCTTCAGCGTTCTGACCGGGGCGCGGCTGTCGGCCGGACGTAATGCCGCGCGTCGGGCAGCACGCGGCCATCGTCGAGAAATCTCAGCCCGGGTTCGCGGAAATCTGCGAAACTGAGCTCTCGCATCTGCTGCAACGCCCGCCCTTGCGGGTCGGGCTGGGGTCCGCCGGGACGAAGCTGCACGGCCGAAATGACCCGGCCCTCGAGAAAACGGCCGTAACCGTCGATAGTAACCAGGAGGATCGGGGCGACGCCCTTGTCGCCGCTGACGCTGATCCCGTAATACGTCGCGAAGTTACCGAGGCTGTACACGATGAGCCGGTCTCCGTATCGCTCCATGCCCCGCACGAGGTGCGGTCCATGACCGAAGACGAAGTCTGCGCCGGCCTCGACCATTTCCCTCGCAAAGCGAACGACGTCGCCGCGCGGCTCGCCGAAATACTCCTCTTCCCCGAAAGGTATGCGCGCAGCATCGTCTCCTTCGGCGCCCCCGTGAAAGGAGACGACGAGCAGGTCATGCAGCGCGGCCTGGTCCGAAACGATACTCCGGGCCAGCGCATAGTCATGCAGCAGGTTTGAATCGCGAGTCACCGAAAATGCCACAAAGCCGACGGACAGGTCGCCGAGGCGCAGCGCGCCGAAATCGCCTTCGCGACCGGAGTGCACGATCCCGGCCGAGCTCAGCGCCTCCATGCTCGAGCCGCGGCCTTCTTCCCCGAAGTCAAGCGCATGGTTGTTTGCAAGGCTCAGTGCGTCGAAGCCGGCCGCGCGAAATCTCTCGGCGTACCGAGTCGGCGAGCGGAACAGGTAACAGGCATGCGGGTTGCTGCACTGCTTGGCCGGCTCCCCGCCGTCGACGAGCACGCCCTCCAGGTTACCGAAAGCTAGATCGGCAGCGAGCAGCGGTTCGGTCACGGCCGCGAGGAAACCCACGGCGTCATCATCGGGAAGGCGATCGTCCGGGTAGTCGGTTCCGAGCATCATGTCGCCGACCGCGGCAAGCGTGAAACGCAGCTCGGCGCGCGCATCGTCCGGCAGCCGAGCAGCCTCAGGCTCGGTTCGAACGGGGGCGTCGGCATCGCGCGTCGCCGACCCCGGGATTTCCGCCTCCTCGACGGTCGGCCGGGGCTCCGGTGTCTGCGGCGCCACACTGCAGGCTGCCAGCAGGAGCGCCAGGGCAGGCAGCAGGTATTGGCCGCGCTCAGTCACTCAATCGTATTCTCAGCACGTCGATATTCGCCTGGCGCAGCCGGCTGCGGATCCGGTTGAGCTGGTCGAGGTCGCTGATCGGGCCGATCCGGACGCGATGAAAAGTCCGATCATCGATGGACACTCGCTGGATTCGGGACTCGATACCCTGCAAGGCTAGCTCGGCCCGGCGCCGGTCCGCGTCCTCGTAACGCGAGAATGAACCGGCCTGCAGGACATACGTGCCGGGCTCGTCGACGACCGCCGCCGCCGAGTCCTTCGTGACGTCGGGTTCCTGCTCGGGGATGACCACCTCGAAGTTCGGCAGCATGTCGTAGAAGTCGAAGCGGCGCTGCGACGCCTCCGCCGAACTCCCGGCCTGCGAGGTCGTTTCTTCGCGGACACTCTGCGGTACGCCCGCGGTTTGCGCGACCGGCTGCGATGGCACGACACGAGTACGGTCCTTGACATAGATTGCCAGCGCCACCGACAGACCGATGGCCAGACCGAACAGCATCCAGACCCAGCCCGGATAATCCTCGCTGTGGCCTGTCCGGCCCTGTTTTCTGCGCCTGCGGCTCATCGCTTACATCGAATCCGGTGCGGATACGCCTATGATCCCGAGGCCGCTAGCAATGACGGACCGCGTGGCGCTGATTAGGGTAAGCCGCGCGTTACGCAGCGCAGCGTCGTCCGCGATGAACGTATGCGCGTTGTAATAAGTATGGAAGTCGTTGGCCAGGTCGCGAAGGTAATGCACCAGGTGTTGGGGCGCGCGGTTCTGGGCGGCCAGCTCGATGATTTCCGGGTAACGGCTGAGCGAGGACATCAGGGACTTTTCGTGGGGCTCGACCAGTCGATCCAGGCTCTGGAGTCCTGCCGCCCGGTCGAAGTCGAGACCCTTCTCCGCCAGCTGGCGGAAGACGCTCGCCACTCGCGCGTGCGCATACTGAATGTAATAGACGGGGTTGTCGTTGGAGCGGCTCTTCGCCAGCTCCAGGTCGAAGTCGAGATGCTGGTCGTTCGACCGCATGACGTAGAAAAACCGTGCGGCGTCGTTGCCTGTTTCCTCGCGGAGCTGCCGCAGCGTGATGAACTCTCCGGAGCGAGTAGACATCTGCTGCTTTTCTCCGCCCCTGTAGAGCGTGACAAACTGTACCAGCGGGACTTCGAGGCAGTCACCCGGGTAGCCCATGGCCTCCAGCCCTGCCCGCACTCGCGCGACATAGCCATGATGATCAGCGCCGAGCACGTCTATAAGGTGATCGTAGCCGCGGCGGCGCTTGTCGTAATGATAGGCGATGTCGGAGGCGAAGTAGGTCTTCTTGCCGTTCTCCCTCACGACAACGCGATCCTTTTCGTCGCCGTAGTCGGTTGCCCGGAACCAGGTCGCCCCTTCTTTCACATACAGCATGCGCCGTTCGCGCAGCAGGTCCAGCGCCTCGTCGATCCTGCCATCGGTGGTCAGGCTCTGCTCGGAGAACCAGCGGTCGTAGGTAACGCCGAATTCCTCGAGATCGTTTTCGATGTCAACCCGGATAGACTCCAGCGACTGCTGCCGCACGGAATCGAAGACTTTGTCGCCAAGTACCTCCTGTGCGCGGAGGATCATCGCGCCGATATGGCTCTCGCGATCGCCCTCCGGCTCGTCCGGCGGCAGGCCATCGGTAAGACGGCTTACGTCAACGTCAGGGACCATCGAGGTATCGATGGTCGCGGCGATGTCCCGGATGTAATCGCCGCGATAGCCGCCGCGCGGTATGCGAACTGCCTGGCCGCGAAGCTCGAGCGCACGCAGCAGCGTGCTGACGCCGAGTATGTCCATCTGCCGCCCTGCGTCGTTGACGTAGTACTCGCGGTCCACGACGTAGCCGACCGCCTCCAGCAGGTTACCGACGGTCGCGCCGAAAGCGGCGTGCCGCCCGTGGCCCACGTGCAGGGGCCCGGTGGGATTTGCGGACACGAATTCGAGCAGCACCTTCGGTGCGGCGCGCCTGGGCTGCCGGCCGTACTCTTCGCCGGCCTCGACGATCGCCGCTATCTCATGGCGGAACGCCGCGTCGCTGACGAAGAAATTGATAAAGCCCGGGCCGGCGATCTCGGCCTTGTCCAGGAGGTCGCTCTCCGGCAGCGCCTCGATGATCCGGCCGGCAAGTTCGCGCGGGTTGCTGCCGTC
>JAOUIH010000123.1 GCA_029884165.1 Gammaproteobacteria bacterium
CGACGCGACGCAGAATGGTCTGGATCCTGGCGACGAGTTCCCGGGGCTCGAACGGCTTCCCGATGTAATCGTCGGCACCCAACTCCAGCCCGGACACGCGATCGATCACGTCACCTCTCGCGGTCAGCATGATGATCGGGATATCGCTCCGACGTCGCACCTCCCTGCATATCTGGAATCCGTCCTTGCCCGGGAGCATCACATCCAGCAGCAACAGATCCGGCTTACCGGAAGACAGCTTGGCAAATCCGCTTTCCGCATCCGGCGCCCAGTCCAGTCGCATGCCAAAACGCGCCAGGTAGGCCTTCAGGAGCTGCGAGTGCCGCTCGTCGTCGTCGATGAGGAGTATCCGGGTCATGCTCGCATGATACCCGAGAACCGATTCCCTGCAGTCCGTGTTACGAACGGATACAAATTGAAACTGCGCTGAGACCTTTTTCCTGCCCTGCTCCCGGATACTGCGTCCCGTTGTTCAGATCCGAACGGGAGTTCACATGAGACACCTGTACACAATTGCAGTCGTTGCTACGGCCGTTTTGCTGGCCGCCTGCAGTGACTCTGACCGGGCCCCGACCGATGGCGCCCCGACCCTGCCTCCGCCTGACACGTTCAAAGTCCAGGTCCTGCATGCATCCCCCGATGCGCCGGCCGTCAACGTTGCACTCGGCGACATAACGGCCGAGGGCGTCGATTACAAGGACGGCACAGCGGCGCTGGAAGTCGCGGTCGGAACCTATTCCGTCCAGGTTGACGGCATACTGCCCGGCGGCAACGCGACCGTGATCGGACCGGTTGACCTGACCTTTGCAGCAGACACCCTGTACTCGATCATCGCGATCGGCGGAGTGGCGGATATACAGCCGCTCGTCCTCGAGCAGCCGGCAACCGCCGTATCGTCTCTGCAGACGCGCCTCCGTGTCGTTCATGCCGCGCCCCTCGCGCCGGACGTCGACGTATACCTGACCGTATTAGGCGCTGACCTCAGCGCAAGCGCACCGGTTGGCACCTTTGCATTCGGCGAGGACCTCGGGCCGGTGCAGGTTCCGGCAGGCAGCTACCAGGTCCGGGTTACGGCTGCAGCAGACCCGGCCGCCGTGGTATTCGACTCCGGTGAAATCGAGCTTCCGGGCGGGGCCGACCTTCTCGTTACAGCGGTTGAGAACACCACGACCGGCGCCGCCCCGATCAGTCTTGTCGTACAGGACGGATCGGGATCGTTCGAGATCCTGGATGCGGCAACTCCGGCTAATATCCGTGTCGTGCACGCATCACCCGACGCGCCTGCCGTCGACGTTCTCGTGAATGACGCGGAAGCCGTGACGGACCTGGCGTATCCGGACTTCACGGGCTTCCTCGAACCGGCTCCGGGTAACTACAACATCAAGGTCACGCCGGCCGACAATCCGGGGGTCATCGCGATCGAAGCCGATGTGACCCTCGACGCGGGCGTCAAATACACGGTGCTGGCCGTTGGCGAACTGGCGAGTATCGAGCCGCTGATCGCCGTCGACGATCCACGGCCCGTTGCCACCGAGGCCAAGCTTCGTGTCGTACACGCCTCGCCCGCAGCCGGCAACGTGGACATCTACCTGGCCGCGCCGGGAACCGACATCTCGGGCATCGAACCCGCGCTGGCCGACGTTCCATTCAAGGCCAACACAGGCTTTCTCTCGCTGGCCGAAGGCAACTACGCAGTAACGGTTACGGCGGCCGGTACCAAGACCGCGGCCATCGGTCCCGTCGAGATCACGCTGGGCAACGGCGGCATCTACACCGCGATCGCGCGCGACCCGATTCCGCTGGAGGTCGACCCGCCGCTGATCCTCATGGACGACTTTACCCCCTGACAAGCGCTCCCCCCTGAACGCGCTTGGATTGCCCCGCCACCCGGCGGGGCTTTTTTTTGGTTCCGCGCAGTTGCTTGTCCGGCGATCATGAGTAGCCGGCCGGCTCGAGCGTCGTATGCCGGCGCCGATTTGCCTATACTGGGCCGCCGCCGCGCTGTCGCGGCACCAGAAGCCAAGGAGTTCCGGATGACCAGTCGCCTGATCACGCTGTTCCTGCTCACTGCCCTGCTCGGAGCCTGCGGCACCGATGACAAGGTTCCGGCGCCTCAGCCCGCGCCGGAAGCGGCCTCCGACCCACAACCCGTGGACCTGGCGACGCGAGCGCGAGAACTGGCAATCGGCTCGATCATCATCGACACGCATGTCGACGTTCCGTATCGGATCGTAGACGAGTGGGAAGACGTAACCGGCGCGACGGAAGGCGGCGACTACGATTATCCGCGGGCAGTCGCGGGAGGCCTGAACGCGCCCTTCATGTCGATCTATACTCCTGCCAGCCTGGAGGCCGACGGCAAGTCGAAGGCCCGCGCCGAGGAACTGATTGCCGTTGTCCGACGGATCGTGGATACGGCGCCGGACAAGTACGCAATCGCACTGACGCCGGCCGATATCGAAGAACAGTTCGCCGCCGGCCTGATTTCCCTGCCACTGGGCATGGAGAACGGATCCCCGATCGAGGGCGACCTGGCCAATGTCCGCTATTTTTACGACCAGGGAATCCGCTACATCACGCTCGCTCACTCCTTGTCCAACCACATCTCCGATTCGTCTTACGACGACAACAAGGCACACGGGGGCCTCAGCGATTTTGGCGCGGAAGTCGTCCGCGAAATGAACCGGCTCGGGATGATGGTAGACCTGAGCCACGTGTCCGACGAAGCTTTCTGGGACGTCATGGAGATTACGGATGTCCCAGCGATCGCGTCGCACTCCTCGGCACGGCACTTTACGCCGGGCTGGGAGCGCAACATGGATGACGCGATGATCAAACGTCTCGCCGAGGAAGGCGGCGTAATCATGATCAATTTTGGATCGTCCTTCATTTCCGCCGAAGCCCATGCCTATTCGGAAAAGCGCGGCGAGGCCTGGGACAAGTTCCGCGAAGACGCAGGCGAGGAAGTAACCGAGGACCTGGGTGAGCAGTTCCGAGCCCAGTTCGAGGCGGAGCATGGCGCTTTCCCGTATGCCACGCTCGACCAGGTGCTCGACCATTTCGATCACGTGGTCGAGCTCACCGGGAGCATCGACTTCGTCGGCATCGGCTCCGATTACGACGGCGTCGGTGACAGCCTGCCGATCGGGCTCAAGGACGTGTCCTCCTATCCCAACCTCGTCGAAGGGCTGCTGCGTCGAGGCTACTCCGAAGACGACGTCCGCAAGATTCTCGGAGGCAACCTGCTGCGAGTCTGGCGAGCGGTCGAGGCGGCAGCGGAAAACGCGGGCTGAGGCCGGCTACTGAAGGGAGTCTCGGGAAATGATCGTACGTCGCTCGCTGCTGCTCGGACTCGTCGCCGCAATGCCGGCGCTGTGGCTGCCGGCCTGCGGCGGGCCCGGTGCGGCAGGCGACTATGACGTCATCCTTCGCGACGGCACGATCTACGACGGGCTGGGGGGAGACCCTTACGTTGGCGATCTCGCGATCGACGACGGCAGGATCGTCGCAATCGGCGATCTCGCGGACAAGCGTGGCACGGCGGAGCTTGACGTCGATGGACTCGCCGTCGCACCCGGCTTTATCAACATGCTGTCCTGGGCCACGGTGTCATTGATCGAGGACGGCCGCGGCATGAGCGACATCATGCAGGGCGTCACGCTCGAGGTCATGGGTGAAGGCGAATCCATGGGTCCGCTGAACGAAGCGATGAAAGCGGAGCTCGAGGAGAACCAGGGAGAAATCCGCTACGACGTCGACTGGACGACGCTGGGCGAGTACCTGGATCGGCTGGTCGAACGCGGTATTTCGCCGAATGTCGCGTCGTACATTGGGGCCGGCACTGTGCGTATCCACGAAGTCGGCTACGAGAATCGCCGCGCGACGCCGGAAGAACTCGCGCGCATGCAGGACCTGGTTCGAGAAGCCATGCGTGAGGGCGCGCTCGGCGTCGGCTCGTCACTCATTTACGCGCCGGATAATTTCGCCGACACCGAGGAATTGACTGCGCTCGTTTCCGCTGCAGCCGAATTCGGCGGCGCCTACATTTCCCATCTGCGATCGGAAGGTGACCGCCTCGAAGAGGCGGTGCAGGAACTTATCAAGATTGCCAGCGTGACCGGAGCGCCCGCCGAGATCTACCACCTGAAAGCATCGGGCCGCGCCAACTGGCACAAGCTCGAAAAGGTCTTCGACCTGGTCGAGGCGGCCCGAGCAGCAGGCCTGCGAATCTCGGCCGACATGTATACCTACCCCGCCGGCTCGACCGGGCTCAATGCGACGATGCCGCTGTGGGTGCAGGCAGACGGTCACGACGCCTGGGTCGAGCGCCTGCGGGATCCCGGGGTGCGCGCCCAGGTTGCCGACGAGATGCGCCGGACCGATGTCGACTGGGAGAATTTCTATACGCAGGCCGGGCCCGAGGGCATCCTGTTGATCGGTTTCCGGAATCCCGAACTCCGCAGGTACGTCGGCAAGACGCTTGCAGAGGTGGCCGAGGAGCGAGGCACGGATCCGGCGATAACCGCCATGGACCTCGTCGTGGAGGATAACAGCCGGGTCGACGCCGTATTTTTCCTGATGTCCGAGGAAAACGTCCGCCGCAAGATCCAGAGGTCGTGGGTCAGCTTCGGATCCGATGCCGGTGCACTAGCGGCCGAGGGCAAGTTCCTGCTATCGAGCAACCATCCGCGCGCATACGGCAACTTCGCACGGGTACTCGGCCGGTATGCGCGAGACGAGGGCCTCATCCCGCTGCGGGAGGCGATCCGACGTCTGACGTCGCAGCCGGCCTTCAACCTGGGGATCCGCGAACGGGGAAGCCTCACAGAGGGCTACCATGCGGACGTCGTCGTGTTCGATCCCGAGCGCGTCGGCGACCTGGCCACGTTCGAGCAGCCGCACCAGTATGCCACCGGCATGGTGCATGTCTTCGTCAATGGACAACAGGTCCTGAGAAACGGAGAGCACACGGGCGCCACGCCCGGACAGGTCGTTCGCGGTCCCGGCTGGTCCGGCTGGGTGTTCAACCAGCCACCACCCGACCAGGAGTGAACGGCGGGTCCTGTTACGGGCCGCTACGGGCAGTTCGGATTAACGGGGGACTACGGGAAATTGGCCCCGGCCCGCGGACCAGTGTCCAGTCCGCGGGCCGCCGGCCGCTTTGACCGGCACTCAGGCGCGGATCTTGCCGAGCGCGATGCCGAGCAACGTGATGCCGATTGCCAGGACGGCGGCAGGTCCGAGGAACTGGCAAACAGCGATAACTATTTCTGCCATCGTTTTCCCCTTTTTGCACGCCGGCAGACGCTTGGCGTATTCTGGGGATCCGGGTCCGACCGTTGAATTCGTATAAATACTTACTGCCGGCCCGGCGCCGACTGGCCGCGGCGCTCGCCACGCAGCGCATCCGTTCTCGCAAGCACGTAGGACCGTATCGCCTCGGCGTCGGCTGGCTCGATTTCGAATGCCGGCATGCCGCGGGCCGCGCGTGCGCCACCGATGACGATGCCGTTCCAGGTCAGATGTGTCTCCGCCGTTGCGTAGCGCAGGTCCGGGACCGAACCGCCAAAGCGCGCGACCGCATCCTTGCCGTGACAGCCGCCACAGTTGCGGCCAAACAGCGCCCTGCCCCGGGCGACGATGTCCGGGTCCGCCTCGTATGCCATCGGCTCCGGTAGCGGCGGTGGCGGTACGCTCGCCGCCGACGGGAGTTCCGACGCATCGAGGCTGAACGCCATCAGGCGGGTCGGGCCGACCGGCATGTCGCTGCCATGAATGGCCGGGTAATTGAACTGCATGCCGCCGCCCGAGCCGACCGGGACGACGACATGCTGGCGTCCGTCGATCTCGTACGCCGCCGGCGCGGCATTGATCGGCGTTCCGGTGGCCAGGCGCCACAGCAATTCGCCGCTGGCGGCCTCGTAGGCGCTGAAATAACCGTCGGCGCTGCCCTGGAACACCAGCTTGCCGGCCGTCGCGAGCACACCCCCGTTACCGGAGTAGCGATGGTCTACCGACCAGCGCGCCGACTGCCGGACGGGATCCCAGGCGATCAACTTGCCCGGGCTGTGCGGGCTGCCGTCGACTTCCGTCACCAGGTCCATGGTATCCCGGAACTCCCCGTCGCCAGTCGGCGTGACGATGCTCGGCAGGTCGACGACCGGTATGTAGGCGAGACCTAGGCCCGGGTGATAAGCCATCGGATTCCAGCTGTGCGCTCCCCACATGTTCGGCCAAACCATGACGGGCCCTTCGGACCCCGGCCTCCAGTACTCGCCCCGGGGATCGAGCGCGGGCCGTCCCGTTTCAAGGTTGATGTGGGTCGCCCAGGTCACCTTTGCGAATTTTTCGGCGGAGAGCAGCTCCCCGGTCAGCCGGTCGAGAACGTAGAAAAACCCGTTCTTCGGGGCAATCAGCAGTACCGCGCGCGGTTTGCCACCGACGTCGATGTCGGCGAGCACGATATTCATCGTCGCGTTGTACTCCCAGCTGTCCTCCGGCACGGTCTGGTAATGCCAGACGTATTCACCGGTATCGGCTCGCACGGCGAGAACCGATGACGTGAACAGGCTGTCGCCACCTTCGGGACTGCGGTCGCGATGCAGGTACGGCAGAGCCCCCGCCGTCCCGAAGAACAGCAGCCCCGATTCGGGGTCATAGGTCATCTCGTTCCAGTTGCTGCCGCCGCCGCCGAATTTTTCGAGCGCATCGCCGCTCCACGTCTTTGCCGCCATCCTGAGTGCCGCCGTGTCGTTCTCGCCCGGGTTCGCACTCGGTACGGTGTAGAAGCGCCAGCGCAGTTCGCCGTCGGCGGCACCGTAGGCGCTGACGTAACCCCGGTTCTTCTTGCCCGACTCGGAGCCTGCGTTCCCGATGAAGACCATGTCGCGACCCACGTACGGCGAGTCCGAGATGCCGTAGCCGAGAGCCGGGTCGCAGGTACGTTTCTTCCAGGCGACTTTGCCGTCATCGGCATCGAGCGCGATCAGGTCGCAGTTCGCCGTCGCAACGTATACCTTGCCCTGCCATACAGCCACGCCACGGTTGGCTCGCGCGATCCAGGAACTGTATTGCTCGCCGCCAAGTTGGCCGCGCAGGCCCGGATCGTATCGCCAGAGTTGCCGCCCGCTGGCAGCATCGACCGCATAAACGATCGAGTGCGGAGCCGACAGGAAGATCGTGCCGTCGACGACTATCGGCGTTGCCGCAATACCGTCAGGCTCATCGAGCGTCAGGGACCAGGCAAGACCCAGCTCGCCGACGTTGCCGATGTCGATCTCGTCGAGCGTGCTGAAGTGCTCGCCACGGAATCCGCCGCCTTTGAGGAACCAGTTGCGACCCTCGGCGTACTCGCGCAGGACGCGCTCCTCGTCGGCGCGCCCGCGATCCTGGCCGGACGCGAAGAGCGGCAGGGCCAGCAGGACCGCCGCCAGAACGGCCGCGTATCGTGTCTCGATCAGTTGATCCATGTGATTCCTCGTTGGTCTGCCCAGGCCGTTCAGTATGAAAACGGCCGCTTGTCCGGGTTATCGTCCGGCAGGTAGCGGGCGCGGAGGCTGTCGTGCCGCGCCGGCGGAAACTCCTCGCAGATGACGCGGCGCAAGAGATTCGCTGCAACGAGCACTCGGTCGTGTGCAATTGCGACCAGCGCCCGGGCGTCCTCGACCGCCTCCCCGGTTTCGTGCAACTGCCTCGGTGGGACCCGCGCCGCGCGCTCCTGCAGCGCGGCCAGCTTGCGTTCGGCGCGTCGCAGCTTGTTTCGGGACACTTCGAATTCGGAGCGCCGTCTGCTCAATTCCCGAGCCCGTTGCCGCAATTGCCCGCGAGCGCTGCGGCCGAGCAGCGTAACGATGACGGAAACCGCGACGAGCGCCAGCAGAACCGCCCCAATCAGGGGGCCCCAGTTCTGCAACAGGGCATCCGTATCCAAGGCGAGCTCAGTCAGAGATCGTCGTCGACCGCTTCGACCGGCCAGTCCTTGTCGAAGGGGAACGGCTTCGCGTCCGTGTTGAAAGTCAGAAAGTCGATGATCTCGGCGGTGTACGTCGCGAGCGAATGGCCGAGGACAGTCAGCTTCGCATTCACCGCGCCGGTAAACAGAACCCACAGGAACTGCAGGACGACGACAGCGAACACGACCAGTCGCGACACGGCGTACAGCGCGCAGAATACGAGCATGTACAGGAGCCGGATCCAGGTCGAGCGTGACTTGACGTGGTCTTCGAGGTCCCGGTCATCGTGTTCCGCATCGGGCAGCGCGTGATCTCGTGGGGGGTGGTCGGTCGTCATCGAGGGCCTCCAGCGTTGTTTCGGCTGGGACTATGATAACGCGATCGAGCGGTTCGGGCCCTGTCCTGGCGGAGCGACCTGCGGCCGCCGCCCGGCCGCCGCCAATCAGGCGCCGAGGAACCAGCGGTACGCCATGTACACCAGCATCAGTGCCAACAGCATGGCCAGCAGGCGGCCGTTATTCGATTCTTCAGCGTAGGCGCCCGGCCCGTGGCCGGCATGCGAATGCTCCTGGGCCGCCCGGTCCACGATGACCTTGGCATTGGCGAGGCCGAGGCCAGTGGCCTCCCTCAGAAGCTTGATCGCGACAAGCTTGCGTCCGTCACTAATAGCCTCTACGACGGCCGACGGCAGATTGCTCTCGTCTATTCGTATTTCTTTGTCCATTGCTCCAACTCGGGTCCTGTAACTGCCGGAAAAGCCTAACAAAGGCATCCCCGCTGCGACGAGAAAAGTGTCTCAGTTCGGCTGTGCAGATCTGCGCAGCTTGCCGTGAATTTCTTGAGCACCCGGGAGAAACAACAGTGCAGCGGCTGCCGCGACGGCAGTCGCCCGACCGAATCGCGCCGCGTCAGCGCCCCTGGCGCGCCTCAAAGGCCCAGACGAAATTGTCGCGATTCGGCATACGCACGGCCGGCAGCGTAGCGCGATCGAGCACCTGGTCTTCGTCGACGATCTCGTTGAGGTACAGCA
>JAOUIH010000031.1 GCA_029884165.1 Gammaproteobacteria bacterium
GTGTACTCCGTAATCGTCAGTCATCCGCGGGGAACATCGATCGTTCACAGCAGCGCCGGCTTTATCGAGGGCGCCCTGCACGAGCACAAAGCGGACGTGATACTACTTGGCGTCGGCGGCCTATCCGGTCTGGGCGCTGAATACTCGGCGCGTTACTGGCGAGAGACTGTCCGCGCCAGCGGCGCGAGCAAGGTCTTTGCGATCCACTTCGATGATTACACGAAGCAATTTGGCGAAGTGCAATTGTTTCCGCGTGTCGCCGACGACGTGATATTGACTGCCGACTGGATCGAAGACGAGGCGTCAGCCGATGGCATCCAGGTTCGACGGCTGCCATTCGGCGTGCCGGTAACGCTGTATTGACGACGGCTGCCGATCCGCATTACCTCGCAGGTAATGGTCTTTCGACAGCAAGTGGCTACACTAACGATAGTCTCACAAGCCAACAGAGCGCGGATGATCGACGGTACCGGCACGGGCTCCACAGCGATGAACAGGAATGAAAACACCGAATTCGGGACGATCCTCCGCCACTGGCGGGAATCCCGACGATTCAGCCAGCTCGACCTCGCACTGCAGGCCGATGTGTCCTCGAAGCATGTCAGCTTCCTGGAGACCGGCCGTAATCGGCCCAGCCGAGACATGATACTGCGGCTCGCCAATGCGATGGACGTTCCCTTGCGCGACCGTAACCTGATGCTCACGGCCGCCGGCTTCGCCGACGCCTATGGAGAAAGCAGCCTGGACTCCCCGTCGATCACGCTGGTGCAGGAGGCACTTCGGCGACTGCTCGACAAACATGAACCATACCCGGCCTTCGTGCTGGACGCAGATTGGCATATCGTCCGCCAGAACAGAGCGGCTTCCGCGATGGCCGCCTGCTTCCTGGAGAATCCCGTTCTCATCGCGGGGAAAAACGCCCTGGAAATCCTGTTTTCGCCGGAAGGTCTGCAGCCATTCATTCTGAACTGGGAAAGACTCAGCTCGGTATTGCTGATGAGGATCTTTCGCGAATCCGTTTCCCCGTCGGGGCGAGCAAGCTCGCGGGAGTTGCTGGAGCACCTGCTCGCCATGCCGACGGCACCGTCGCGCTGGCGCGAACTTGCCAGTGGTGAGCCCTCGGGCCCAACGCTCGACCTGGAATTAAAAAAGGGGGATGCAAGCTGTCGCTTCTTCACCACCGTGACGACTTTCGGAACGCCGCAGGATGTCACTCTCCAGGAGTTGCGCATCGAGCAATACTTTCCGGCGGATGACGCCACGGATACCGTCTGCCGCAACTGGGCTGCGACGCGATCGCCCTAGCAGCCTGTCCCGGCCGAGCCTGCACCGGAGTCCTGCATGGACTGCTGGATCCAGGTGCGCAGCAGACGGGGCATCCCGACCAGGCGTTCCTTCTCGCACTTCGGAAGTCGCTTGATGCGATGCTCGATTCGAGAGGCGCAGCTTCGGTCTCGAACCTCGTACTGAAAAACGATCGTAACCGGCAGCCGGCCCTTGAGATATTTCGCCCCACGCACTCCGCCGGCGTGCTCGGCGACGCGGCGTTCGACATCGGTCGCAATTCCCGTATACAGGCTGCCATCCGCGCAGCGCAGGATATATACGTTCCAGGTAGCGTCCACCTGCAAGCTCAGAACCCCGACTCCGTCACGCTGCTGAACCGGCTGACGCAGCCTGCGCTTCCTCCTTGATTGCGCCGATGCGCCGGTCCTTGTTTTGCCATACATCGGTCAACCACCGATGGAACCGCTGCCGGAATTCCCGGTCGTTGGCGTAGTCTGCGCCGACATACCAGGTCTCTACCGGCAAGGTAACCACGTCGACAATGACCTTGGTCATCTTGCCGCACATCATGTCCCAGAACTTGGGTACACGATCCGGGTACACGATCGACACGTCGAGTACCGCATCAAACATGTCACCCATCGCAGACAGGGCTATCGCCACGCCACCAGCCCTGGGAGGTAGCAGGTGTTCGAACGGCGAATTCTTTTTCTCTCGCTTGATCTCGCTGAAGCGTGTTCCTTCGAGGAAATTGATGACTGTCGTCGGCGTATCCCGAAACTTCTGACAGGCCTTGCGCGTTGCAACGAGATCGCTGCCCTTTTTCTCGGGGTGTTTCGCCAGGTACGACTTCGAATGACGCCGCATGAATGGCATGTCCATCGCCCAAAACGCAATCCCGAGGAACGGGAACCAGATCAGCTGCTGCTTGAGGAAGAATTTCAGGAAGGGAATCCGGCGATTGAAGACGGTCTGCAAAATAACGATATCGACCCACGTCTGGTGATTTGCGAAGACCATATACCAGTGCTTCTTGTCCAGGTCCTCGATTCCCGTCAACTGCCACTCGACCTTGTTCACGGCCGAAAATACAAAGGCATTGAAGCTGACCCAGTTCTCGCCCATCGCCATGATCCAGCGCGTCATCAGGTTGCGGAACGGGCGCACCGGGATGACGATCTTGAACAGCGTGAACAACATGATTGGCGTGAACCAGACGATCGTATCCGCGGTGATCACCGTGAGAGCGGCTACGCCTTTCGCATTCGTCAGGAATTTTCCGAACAAGATCGCACCACGGACATTCCGCACGGAGGCCGCATTTTAGCCCGAAACGACCGGGGGTTGCGCGATGCCTGCTAGGAATATTCCTCCGGTTGCGGGCCTGACGCGTCCGGAGTAGTGTTTCGAACGAGCCAGACTTTACGGCCCCGGCTGCCAAATCGCACCCCGGGGACATGATGTGCGAGACCAGCCGTGATCAGCATTAACGTCAACCAGCAACCGTATGAAATCGACGTGGATCCGCGGACACCGTTACTGTGGGTCCTGCGGGAACAGCTGGGCCTGATCGGCACGAAATTCGGCTGCGGAATTGCCCAGTGCGGTGCGTGCACGGTACAGCTGAATGGGGCGCCGATACGCTCCTGCGCAACACCGGTCAGCGCTGCATCGGGCGGCGAAATCACGACGATTGAAGGTATCGGCTTCGGGGGCATGCACCCTGTGCAACAGGCCTGGATCGACGAGCAGGTTCCGCAGTGCGGTTACTGCCAGGCAGGCCAGATTGTCGCTGCAGCCGCGCTGCTCGATCGGGTCCCGAACCCCACTGACGCGGACATTGACACCGCGATGCGGGGCAACCTTTGCCGCTGCGGCACCTACCCGCGGATTCGCCGCGGCATAAAGCGTGCGGCAGCGATCATGGCCGCATCGAGAGACGCGGCAGACAGCAGCGATGGGTAAGTGGAGCCGACGAGCATTTGTCAGCACGGGCCTGCTGGCCGGTGGAGTACTGGTCGTGGGCGTTGCCATACGCCCGGGCAACCGTGCTGGCAAGGTCGCCGCACTGATCGCGGATGACGGCGTAACCGTACTCAACGTCTGGCTCAAGATTGCGCCCGACAACACCGTCACGGCGATCGTCCCTCACGCCGAGATGGGGCAGGGTGTGCACACGACGCTCGCGATGATGCTCGCAGACGAAATGGATGCCGACTGGTCGCTTGTCCGAATGCAGGAAGCGCCTGCCCACCCGGAGTACGCTAATTATGCGCTCGCGAAGGGATATGCGCTCGGAGATGCCGACTTTCCCGCGTGGTTGATCGACACGATAGACGGCGTCTTCCTCGCGGCTACGAAGGCAATCAAGCTCCAGATCACGGGCGGCAGCACGTCGGTACCGACAACCGGGATGCTGGGCATGCGGGTGGCCGGTGCGGCCGCCAGGGCCATGCTGTTGCAGGCGGCTTCGGATGCCTGGCAGGTGCCCGTCGCCGAGCTCAGGTCAGAGAACAGCCTGATCGTTCACGAGGCCAGTGGCCGGTCGGCCCCATTCGCCGACTTCGCCGTCGCGGCGGCGGACGTCTCCTTGCCACCGAAGCCCCGGCTGAAGGACCCCCACCAGTTCCGTATCATGGGCACCTCCCCGCCCCGCCTCGACATCCCGGCAAAGACCGACGGCAGCGCGCGTTTTGGCATTGATGCCGACGTACCTGGCATGAAGTACGCGACGATTCGGGCCGCGCCTGTATTCGGTTCCAGCGTCGTGGCCGTCGATGAAGCGGTCGTGCAGGATATGCCGGGCCTGCGGAAAATCGTAAACCTCGGCGATGCGGTCGCCGTGATTGCCGACGGTTACTGGCAGGCAAAGCAGGTACTGGACCGCCTGCCGGTCGAGTTTGCGCCAACTGATCACGATACGACCGAGCAGGGAGATATCTTCAGTCATTTCGCTGCAGTGCTTGATGCGGCAAATGCCAGGGACGGCAACAAGGTCGACTTCGCGCGCGGTGACGCGACCGCTGCGCTCAACGAATCCGCCAAGGTGATCGAAGCGGAGTATCGTGTACCGTACCTTGCGCATGCCCCAATGGAGCCGATGAACTGTACGGCCTGGCTGCACGACGGCAAGTGCGAGCTCTGGCTAGGCACGCAGAATCCGCTGGGATTTGCGGCCGAAGTCGGCGACGCCATAGGGCTAGGCGTCGAGGAAGTGATCGTACACAACCAGTATCTCGGCGGAGGTTTTGGCAGGCGCGCATTCCCGGACTTTGCCATCCAGGCTGGCCGCATCGCCGCGGAAGTCCCTTACCCTGTCAAGCTGATCTGGTCGCGAGAGGAGGACATGAGGCACGACCATTACCGGCAGGCGAGCATCAGCCGATTCCGCGCCGCGCTGGATTCCGGCGGAAACCCGGTGGCCTGGGTTAACCAGTACGTGGACAAACACGATCCGGTCGAGGCACCGCACATTCCCTATGCCATTGGCAATCAGCTGATTCATTACACGGAGAGCCGGACGCACGTGCCGTGGGGATTCTGGCGCAGCGTCGATCACTCGCTGCATGCATTTTTTACGGAATCGTTTATCGACGAGCTCGCGCATGTCGCTGGCGAGGATCCGTACCAATTTCGCCGAAAACTGCTGCAGAATGAGCCACGCTACCGGGACGTACTGGACCTGGCTGCCGAAAAGGCCGACTGGAGCCGGGCACTACCGGCTGGCTGGGGTCGGGGCATAGCCATACACCGGTCCTTCGGAACCATCGTAGCCAACGTCGTCGAAGTCGAAGTCTCAGACGGCGGGCTTCGCGCACACAGGGTAGTCTGCACCGTTGACTGCGGTTTCGCCATGCATCCGGATGGCCTGGTCGCACAGATGGAGAGCGGCATCGTATGTGGCCTGACGGCCGCCCTCTACGGCGAAATCTCGATACGCCGCGGAGCTGTCGCACAAGGCAACTTCCACGACTATCCAATGCTGCGCATCGACGAGACGCCGACGATAGAGACCCACATTATCAACGGTGGCGGGCGCGTCGGCGGCGCTGGCGAACCGGGCACGCCGGCGATCGCCCCTGCACTGGCGAATGCCATATTCGCGGCAACCGGCCAGCGAATACGGGAGCTGCCGATCCGCAAGCACGACCTGCAGCGCCACGAGCTTGAATCCCGGGATACGGCCTGAACGAACCCGGCAAGCCCCCCCGGGAGACGACTGCGGCATTCGCACGCCGGTTCCATTATCATCACTACCGGGCTATTCGTTCGTGACGGTGGCGTATGAAACTCAAGAAACTCCTCGCTGAGCTTCGCAATGAACTCAGGCGCGCTGAAGACATCGACGCCGAATCGCGCCGAATACTCCAGGACCTTCATGCCGAGATCGAGGACCTGGTCGAACCCGAGCCGGGCGACGTCAAATCGATCGTTGGACGGCTGAAGGCGATGGAATCGCGACTCGCTGCGGAGCACCCGGTGCTCGAACAGGCCATGCGCGAACTCGCCGATACGATTGCCAAGATGGGCGTATGAGCGGCCGGCTCGAGGCCCTCTGCGCCAACGGGACTCGCCATGAGCCAAACCGACACTGAGCGCGGCCGTCGTTCCATGGCCAGTTGCAGCCGGCTGGTGCTCGGAGCATGCATCCTCGCGGCCGCCACCCCGGTCGTTGGTGAAGATGAAGCCGGACCGCTCCAGGCAGTGAACCGGTTCTTTGACGCCATGGCGGGAAACGACGCCGCGCTGGCCGCGACCGTGATGATCGAGGATGGATATTTATACGGATACGTCGACGGCCCGGAAGGGCTGAGGCTGGTTCCTACGTCTATCGCCGACTACCTGGCAGGCATGGGTCGCCGCCGGGATTCATTGCTCGAGCGCATCTGGGATGCGCAAGTGCTTCGCGACGGCCGCCTCGCTGTCGTATGGACACCATACGATTTCTACCGGAATGGAGAGTTCCATCACTGCGGTGTCAACAGCTTCAACCTGATCCTCGTGGACGACGGGTGGAAAATTGCGAGCGTCGTGTATTCGATGCTAACGGAGAACTGCAAGCCGAGCCCGCTCGGCGCACCCGAGTTCGATGCAGGCGTAACCAAGGAGCCACAGTAAGATGAACATCCTGTTGCCGCCGATGGCACTGATCGGCCTGACATTTTTCTGCGTTGCGCGCCTCGGCTACCTGCGCTACGCAGCCGTCCGGGACGGCAGCGTCGATCCGCGGTACTACTCGAGTTACCAGGGTTTTGACGAACCGGAGAAGCTCCGCATCCATTCGCGCCACGTGCTTAACCTGTTCGAAGTTCCGGTACTGTTCTACGCGATCACGCTGATCGCATACGTTTCCGAGACGGCGACCGGCACCGCAGTCTGGCTTGCGTGGCTCTATGTCGTCCTGCGCTTCCTGCACACCTATGTTCACCTTACTTCGAACATCGTGTTGTTGAGATTCAGGATCTTCGTCTTCAGCGTGTTTACGCTGGCTGCTCTCTGGCTGGTCGTCGGCGTCAACCTGCTCCGGCATTGACGCGAGCGCGGTGACGGCTGGCCTCAAACCCTGGACGATGGCCGAATCTCCGGAATTTCGTCGCGCAACGCTGGCCGACCTCGAATGCCTCGTGGCTCTCGCGCGCCGGACGTTTCTCGAGGCATACAGCGAGCTGAACCAGCCGGAATACATGAACGCCCATGTCCAGGACGCATTCTCCAGGGACAGCTTGCGCGAACTGTTGAATTCGGACGACACCATTACGCTGCTGGCCACCGCCGGTGGCCGGCCGGTCGCTTATGCGCAGCTGTGCCGCGAAAGCCCCTGCCCTGGCAACGCCGCGGGGCCCTCCATGGAACTCATGCGAATCTACGTCGATTCGACGGTGCAGGGTGCCGGCATCGGCGCGGGACTGCTCCGCGAGTCGATCTCCCTCGCCAAAAAGACAGGACACCAGAGCCTGTGGCTGCAGGTATGGGACAGGAATCCGCGCGCACGCCGGTTTTACGAACGGCATGGCTTCGAAGCCGTTGGAGCCACCAGTTTCATGCTCGGCCCCGAACGCCAGTCGGATATCGTCATGGCACTCGCACTCGCCGGGGCAGCGGGGTCGTCCGTCCGGGGGGCCGGATGCGACTGAGATTCGCTGCGTTCGGCGTGCGTCGCGCTGGAACGCCGGGCACATCCCGAATCTGCCTGGCAATGAACGCAGCGGGCGCCCGATCGAACAACCCGGCGATGCCCCTGCTCGCCTGCCAGCGGCAGGACGGCAATTATTCCGTAGCCAGGGCAGCGCACCGGGCCAGCAGCGCAGGGCTGTACCGGTGCGCAGCCGGATTCGCGTAGACTGCCCTGGCCGAAACAGGCATCGAGCCGGCCTTCGGGGCAGGCATCGTAAGCGGGGAAAACGGATATGACTGATCGGATGACGATCGCAGCGGCTCTTGAGACCGTACGAGCGTCCGAAGACGGATGCTACGGCGTGCTGCTCGAGCACGGCTCATTACAGATCGGTTATTACCGGCCCGCGGGATTCGATCCCCAGCAGCCGCACGCGAAGGATGAGGTGTACATCGTACAGTCGGGCCACGGCTACTTCGTGCTGGGCGACGAGCGCCGACCCTTCTCTCCGGGCGAGGCATTATTCGTTCCTGCGGGCGTCATACATCGATTCGAGGATTTCTCTGACGATTTCGCCGCATGGGTCATTTTTTACGGACCCGCCGGGGGCGAGACCCCGTGAGGCCTCCGAACCTGGCGGACGGCCCTGACAACGCGGGGGCGCGAAAGTGACTGTCGTGCTGGGGGTAGGCAGTGTCTTCTTCCTGTCTGCCGACCCGGACGCGCTGTATGCCTGGTACAGCCGTTGCCTGGGTGTCGACGATACGGCTACCAGCGACTCGGCCGCGATGCGACGCCAGCAGCTGGTCTGCAGCATCCTCGATGGCGGCGGCGCGGCCAGCGGCGAATGTCGGGACGACTTCACGTTCAAGCTGATTGTCGACAACGTCGGCGACACGCTGAGGTCAATCGCGGATCATGGCGGAATCGTGATCGGCGATACGGAAACAGCAGAAGGCTGGCAGCTCGGCTGGTTCATCGACCCGGAGGGCAACAAGGTCGAACTCTGGCAGCCGCGCTTCAACTGAGCGCAGTGTCGAGCAACAGCGGCGACAGGCTCACCGCGAAAGCCACACGACCTCGAGCATTTCCGTCAGACCCGCAGCTCGAAATTTCGGCGGGCAATTCGCAAGATCGTCGTGAGCGAAAGCCCGCTGCAGGTCTTGCCAGTAAGCGAGCAATTCGTCGGCAGGCACCGACCACGGCGGCCCCGGGGCCTTATCCTGCTCGTACTCGAGCGTAATGATCATCCGGAACGCATCCGGGTGGAGCAACGACTTGACGTGGTCGGTATAACGCGCGCGATCCCGGGGATCTACGGCCACCAGCGCACCGCGGTCGTAAAGCGCGTCGAAGCGTTGCGAGGACCACGCAAAGAAATCTCCGCAGCAGACCCTCAAAGGCAGGCTGCCAGCGCGATAGCACGGCAGTCCGCCTTCGATTGTCGTCTCGAATCCCAGGCTGTTCTCGGCAAACAGCGCCTGCACGGCGATTTCCGACAGCTCGATGCCTGTGACGTCGTAACCCTGGCGAGCCAGCCACAGCAGGTCGACGCTCTTGCCACAGAGCGGCACGAGTACGCTGCTGCCGGACGGCAGGGCTGGCCAGTAACGCCTCAGCAATGCACTCCCGCCCTGTTCGTGCCAGCCGGTGCGTCCCTCGCGCCAGCGTGCTGCCCAGTCCTCACTCATCTCCGCGACTCCAGGATGCCAGCCGGTAACGACGGCCCAGATGGTATCACCGGCCTGCGCTAGATAGCGTCATGCACTCCATGACCGGCAAACCGCTTGCAGTTTACGGCACCGACCGCGGCCGGTAAGATTTCGCGCTCTTCGTCTGGCGTCTTGCGGCTTGCCGGCCGCTTGCACGATTCGATTCACGCAAGGAACCCGGAAATGCCACACGCACGCATCATCGACGGAAAGGCCAAGGCGGCAGAGCTCCAGGAATTGATCCGAAGGGAAACCGCCGAACTCATGGCCCGGGGCGTCAAACCCGGCCTCGCGGTCGTCATAGTCGGCGAAGACCCTGCCAGCCAGGTGTACGTACGAAACAAGAGCCGGACGGCCGAAGCCTGCGGGTTTCACTCGGTCCAGCACTCCCTGCCGGCCGACGCGACGGAGGCCCGGGTGCTTGATCTCGTCAGGCAGCTGAACAATGACGCGGCGATACACGGAATCCTCGTCCAGCTGCCGCTGCCGAAGCACCTCGACGAAGACCGCGTCACGCAGACGATACTCCCCTCGAAGGATGTCGACGGATTTCACTATCAGAATATCGGGCGGCTGGCGGCTGGCCACCTCGACGGCGCATTCGTACCGTGCACTCCCGCCGGCTGCATGCTGATGATCGAGGACGAGATCGGCAAGGACCTCTCCGGCCTCGACGCAGTCGTCGTCGGCCGCTCGAATATCGTCGGCAAGCCCATGGCGAGCCTGCTGTTGAAGGCAAATGCCACCGTAACTATCTGTCATAGCCGGACCCGGGATCTGCCCGAGGTCTGCAGGCGCGCAGACATTCTGGTCGCGGCGGTTGGCCGCGCCAACATGGTCAAGGCGAACTGGATCAAGGAGGGCGCGATCGTCATCGATGTCGGAATCAACCGCGTGGAAGTCGACGAGAGCGGAGAAAAGCGCTCTCGGCTCACGGGCGACGTCGATTACGACGGCGCCCGCCGGGTCGCGGCTGCAATCACACCGGTGCCCGGCGGCGTGGGGCCGATGACTATCGCGATGCTGATGTTCAACACACTGCAGTCGGCTCGCTACGCCGGCAGATAGTCGACGGACGTCAGAAGCTTCGTTTCGACTCGAGCAGTACCTGGACGCTGTCGATCGACGAATCCCCGTCCAGCGGAAAGGCCACGTCGAGGTGGACTATCTCACGCCCGCTCGACCGGGTCGGCGCGAAGCGCAGCCCGAAACCGACGTCCTTCAGCCATCCCAGGGACTCGTCGGCAACCGGGTTCCGCCCCCAGGTCCGGCCGATGTCCGCGAAGGCCGCGACACCGACGCGAAACAGGCGAAACGGGTACCAGTCGGTGAAATAGCGCTGCTCGATCGTAAACAGCGCCCTTGATTCACCGGTCTGGTACCGCAGCGGATAGCCGCGCAGACCGGTGTCGCCACCGAGCTCCAGCAGGTTGTCGAGATCCAGCTCATTGCCCCAGGCACCATCGAGCGTCATGAAGAACAGCCGCTTTTTGGACTGCTGGCGATAGTAACGCGCGTCGACGGACAGCAAGGTATTCGCGCTGTCGCCGTCGTCGAACCGGCCGCTCAGCGCCGATCGCAGCAGCAGCGCGCGGTTGTCCATCGAGCCCCAGCCTTTGCTGTAGCTCCCCTGGTAGATGAGCGAGTCGCGGTTCGACCCGAACCCTTCGCTCGCGAAACCGATCTGCGCCGTCAGCCGGGTTCCCAGGTAGAAATCCTCGGTACGCTCGATCTGGTCGCGGTTGGCCGACTTCTCGAACTCGTCCTCGAGCAATTCGAAGCCCACGAATGGATAAACGAGCTTCCGGTCCTCCGGCACCACGGCCTCGAGCTGCCCGCCCTGCACGGGCTCGAAGCGGTTGTCGTCGTAGACCATGCCCGCCGTCCAGCGCCGCACCCAGCCCTGCTGCAGCCCGCGCGAGCGTCCGCCGAACAGCAGGTAGCGCTCCACCCGCTGGCGGTACTCGGCAGCTCTTTCGCCCAGGTCGTAGAAGCGGTCAATCAGCTCGTCATTGAAGATCTCACCGCCCAATGCCCAGCGCGCGTCGAGCGCATAAAAGGGCCGCACGACAGACAAATGCTGCGAGTCACCGTCCGAATTGTCGGCGAGCTTCAGGCGCAGCGTCGTCCAGCTCTTCCTGACGTTACGATCGAAGAACTCGAAACTCGTCGACTCCCGATCGACATTGTCCTCGTACGCAAGGCGGACGTACGTACCGTAGCCAAGCAGGTTTTGCTCGGTCAGCGAGACCCGTGTCTTGTTTTCCCCGCCCTTCCGGGAGACGGAAAAACCGGGATTCAGCGTCCAGAGATCCCGGGTCCATACGACGATATCGACCTTGCCGTCCTTGACCGCAACCGGCGTGATCCTGACGTCATACAGGTAGTTGTTGCGGCGCAGGATGCGCTCGGATTCGTCGATTACTCGCCGGGAATAGATGTCGCCCTGGCGAAACAGCAGCTGCGCGAATATGACCGATTCGCGGGTCATGACGTGCCAGCGATTTGCTGTTCGGTACAGCCAGTTGTTTTCGCCGGGGACACTCAGGTCGAACACGTTGTTTCGGTCGAACGCGATGTTCCCGATCACGGCACCCATGGCCTCCAGGTCTTCGTCCTTCGGCACATCGGCCGGCCTGGCGGCTCCCCTGGCAGCTCCCTCCTGCCCCGCATCCTGCAGCTCCGCGGGCGCCGGAGCATCCGTCTGGGCGCAAACGAGCTGAAAGGCAGCGGGTGACAGCAGCAAGAATGCCAGGCAGACGGCCCTGCGCATCATCGGCACCGGATTGTCGATCAAGGCCAGCATAGCGATCGCCCGGCTTCCTCCCGGCGAGTGACGCTCACATCATAGACGGTGCGCCTGGCCTTGTCGGCGGCAATCCGTCAAATTGCGGTTTTCACGTACCAGAATCGGCGTCTTTGGCGTCGCCGCGATGGCAGGCGCGGAACGGAACGGTAGAATGCACGGTCGACAGGCAAAGGGCCGGGAAACATGCAGGTACGGAGCGGCGAAGAATTCAGGACCATCTGGCTGCACCCGCGGGACGAGTCGGTAGTACAGGTCATCGACCAGCGCAAGCTGCCGCATCGATACGAGACCTTCGACCTCCGGAGTTACCGCGACGGCATCCTCGCTATACGCGAAATGGTTGTCCGCGGGGCGCCGCTGATCGGGGCCACGGCGGCCTGGAGCGCGTATCTCGCGGCCCTGGAGGCGCCCGCAAGGAGCAGGATCGATTTCGTGCGGCAGGCGGCTGGCGAACTCGCGGCGGCGCGGCCGACGGCCGTCAACCTGCGCTGGGCGGTCGACCGACTTCTCCGCCGGATGTCCGACTCCGACGGCCATGACCTGGCCCAACAGTTGCGAGATGAAGCGGAGGCGATCTGCAACGAGGACATCGAAATCTGCCGCGGCATCGGTCGGCATGGGCTTACGATCATCGAGCAGATCGCCGCGTCGAAGCCCGGACAGACCGTGAATATACTGACCCACTGCAACGCCGGCTCCCTGGCCACGATCAACTGGGGCACGGCCACCGCCCCGATCTATTTTGCGCACCAAGCGAAGCTTCCCGTTCACGTCTGGGTCGACGAGACGCGCCCGCGCAACCAGGGCTCGCAATTGACGGCGTGGGAAATGGCCGAACGCGGAGTCCCGCATACACTCGTTGTCGACAACGCGGGCGGGCACCTGATGCAGCACGGAATGGTCGACCTCGTGCTGGTCGGGACCGACCGGACGACGCGGACCGGCGACGTCGCGAACAAGATAGGCACCTACCTCAAGGCGCTCGCGGCCGCAGACAATGGCGTCCCGTTTTACGTCGCCCTTCCATCCACGACAATAGACTGGTCGATATCTGACGGGCTTACTGACATCCCGATAGAAGAGCGCGACCCGCACGAAGTCACACATATCACGGGCTCAGAGAACGACAGGCTGTGTACGGTCAACACGGTGCCCACGCGCACGCCGATCAGCAACTACGCGTTCGACGTCACGCCCGCCCGCCTGGTGACCGGCCTTGTAACCGAGTGCGGCATCTGCGAAGCAAGCGAGCGCGGCCTGTCCGGCCTGTTCCCGGAGCGGGCCGCAGACTCCGAATCGTTGCTGCGGTCCTGATGATCGACGAAGGATATATCAAGTTCGATATCGACTGGACGCAGACTGGCCCCATATGCCTGGCCGAGGTCGACGAACTGAATCGCTGGCGCGAGCCGCTGATGGCGGCGGGGCTCATCGGGCATTACGATGATCTCGGCATCGGCTACGGGAATATCAGCGTTCGACTGGCCCATGGCCGCGGTTTCATCATCAGTGGCACACAGACCGGACATATCGTCCACGCCAGCGGCGAGCACTATGCTCTCGTCACCGGCTTCGACATCGGCGCGAACCGCATCGAGTGCCAGGGATCCGTCAAGGCATCGTCGGAGTCACTGACCCATGCTGCGATCTACGCCGCGGACCCGGGCATCAATGCCGTGGTCCACGTCCACCAGCCCCGTCTCTGGTCGGAGTTGCGCGGCGCCCTGCCTGCCACGGACCCGCGCGTCGCGTACGGAACTCCGGCGATGGCGCTCGAGCTGGAACGGCTTTGCCGGGATCCGGAATTCCGCAAATCGGGAATCGCAGTAATGGCAGGCCACGAATCCGGTCTTATCGCCGTCGGGCCGACGCTTGCAGATGCGGCGACACGCATCCTCGAGCTGAATGCCGAATCCGGCGCGGCCGGGTAATTCGCAGCCCCGCTACTGATCCCCGGCGACGGTCACGGGCATCAACCTGAATCGGTAGGTGCGACAGCTGCGCGCCCGCTGCAGCAGTTCGTTCGGCCCGAGCGGCTCAAACGAAGATGCCTTGATTGCCTGCAGCGCCGGCCGGCGAAAGATCCGGTGCGAATAGTTCTGAACCTTTACGCTGTGGATCTTGCCTTCCGTGTCGATCCGGAAACACACGGTCGCGTCACCCTCGATGCGATCGCGTCGGGCAATCCGTGGATATTGCGGAAAGGCCGTCGTTGCCGGCGTGCGGTCCGTCGACGAATCGATGAAAAAGCGGATCAGGGTCGAGTCCGTACGACTCTCCTCCTGCGATTCGGCGTCTTTCGCTTCGGTCTGATCCGCGCCTGCCCACGCGGGCACCAGCAGAGCCGAGTACAGCAGGCTACAGGCCAGCAATCTCCCGAAATCAGGGAACTTTTGCATCGCCTGCCCGAATCTGCCGATCATCGACCTCGATCTCGGGCGCAACCGGGGCGACGGCATCCAGGTACATCGCTCGCGCTACTTTCAAGGTGTGCGCGCCGGGGCGCAGCGCCTCACCCTTTTCGAGGTCTTGCTCCGCCTTGTCGTATTGACGGAGCTTGATATAGACCACGGCTCGGTTGTTGTAACCGCGCCAGTTCTTGTCGTTTCGAGCGAGCAGCATGTCGCAGTACTGCAGCGCGGTCTGGTACTGGGCCAGCAGGATATATCCCGCACAGAGATTAGACAGTGCGGCCTCGTGCTCTCTCTCGCCCACCGCGACGTTCAAGCCGCGCAAGGTCAGACGCACACCTTCTTCCGCTTCTCCGGCAAGCAGGGCCTGGGCCCCGTCGGCCAGGTCCGGATTACGCTGCCCAATTACGGTTTTCGGTATGGCATCGCTGTCCATCCCTGTGTGCTGCGCGATAACGATGTCGGATACCAGCAATGCTGCGACGATTGCGACCAGGCTGCGCATAAAGACTAACCTCTGGGGATTGCGGCACCCTGTTTTCCGAAAGGGCCGCGCGGACCCACTTTTCCGACCGGGAGCCGGTACAACGGGAATTTTAGACCAGCTTCACTCCGAAAAATTCAATAGTTCGCTGCCAGGAGAGCTCTGCCGCATCCCTGTCGTATCGCGGCGTCGTGTCGTTATGAAACCCGTGGTTCGTGCCCGGGTAGAAATGCGCGGTATAGGCCTTGCCCGACGCATCCAGCGCCGCCTTGTACGCCGGCCAGCCCTCGTTGACCCTGTCGTCGAACTCGGCGTAGTGAATCAGCAGCGCCGCCGCAATTCGGGGCACATCGGCAGGATCCGGCTGCCGCCCGTAATAGGGCACCGATGCCGCCAGGTCCGGCACTCGAACCGCAAGCTCGTTGCATACCCCTCCGCCGTAGCAGAATCCGACGCAGCCGACTCTGCCGGTAGACCGCTCATGGCCCTGCAGAAAGCTTACCGCCGCAACGAAATCCTGCAGCATCTCGTCCCGGTCACGCTGCCGCTGTAATTCCCTGCCCTGGTCGTCGTTGCCCGGGTAGCCGCCGAGCGGCGTCAAGGCGTCCGGCGCAAAGGCGACGAATCCGGCTTTCGCGAGACGCCGTGCCACATCCTCAATGTAGGGGTTCAGGCCGCGATTCTCATGGACAACGACGACTCCCGGGAACCTGCTGCCGGCGCCGATCGGCGTCGCGAAGTAGCCTCGCATATCGCCGGCGCCCTGCGGCGAACCGTAATGCCGGTAGCCAACCTCGATCGCCGGATCGGCGGGATCCACCTGTTGCGCGAGCGCATAGTTCGGGCTCAAGGCATCAAGCAGCGCGGCCGCGGCGACGCTGGATGCCGTGACCGAGGCAGCGCGGTCTATGAACTGCCGCCTGTTGATGGTGCCATGCACATAACCGTCGAACAGGTCCAGGATACGCCGATCGACTTGCCCGACTGGTATTCTCCGTTGGCTCACCGGTGCCCCTCCGGATTGACGGTGCCCTGACCGGGCAATACCTGAAATATACGTCTCGCTGCTCGCGGGGCCAACCCGGCCTCTATTGCATTTTCCCAGGCAGGTGCGCATCGTCAGCGCAACGCCGGTGCACACAGCCCCCACGCGCGGGGCCGGGGCAGATCCCGAGGGAGTCATGTTCGGTTACCGCCACGCCTTCCACGCCGGCAACCATGCCGATGTCCTGAAACACCTGGTCCTGGTGCAGTTGCTGGACTACTACCGGGCGAAGCAGAAGCCTTTCTGGTATGTCGATACTCATTGCGGCGCCGGCGCTTACAGGCTCGATGAAGGTCCGGCGCAGGCGCGGGGCGAGTATCGGGACGGGATTGGCCGTTTGTGGGATCGGACGGATCTGCCGCCTGCAACGTCCCGCTACCTCGAACTCGTAGGCCGATTCAACCCTGACGGCAAGTTGAATCGCTATCCGGGCTCTGCCTGGTTTGCCTCCGAAATCCTGGGGCCGGCGGACAGGCTGTGGCTTTTCGAATTGCTCCCGGCGGACTTCCAGGCGCTCAGAACCCGGTTTTCGGCCGACAGTGTCAGGACGCGCGTACAGTGCCAGGACGGCTTTGCGGCGCTGCGCGGCCTGCTGCCACCGGCCTCGAAGCGCGCGCTCGTGCTGCTGGATCCGTCTTACGAGCTCGCCGAAGATTATGCGCGAGTCGTGGATTCCCTTGCCGATTCATTGCGGCGATTCTCGACCGGTACCTACGCCCTCTGGTATCCGCTGCTGCGCCGACGCGAGGCCGACAGGCTGCCGCGACAGCTGGGTGCGCTGGCGGCCCGAGCCTGGCTGAACGTCCGCCTGATGGTCAGACGCCGGCCGCTGGACGAGGGTGGCCTGTACGGCAGCGGCTTGTACGTGATCAATCCACCCTACACCCTGCCGGCAATGATCGAGGCCGAGCTGCCGGCAGTGGCGCAGAGCCTGGCGCAGGATGACAAGGCAGGATTCACGCTCGACTTCGAGATTCCCTGATGGCCGGGTGAAGCTCTATTCGTCGACCTGCACCTTTCCCCTTACGTTGGCGACCCGCAGCGAACCGCTGCCGGACTCCTCCACAATAAGGTCCTGTTCGACGTCGTCCACATCGATGCCACCCGATCCGTCGTCGATGCGCACACTGCCGCCAACCTCCCGGATCTCGATGCTGCCAGAGCCGTCCACGATCGACAGGCTGCCGCCGACGCCCGTCACCGAAACAGAGCCCGAACCGTCCTCGATCCGGACTTCACCGCCGACGTGCCGCAACGTGATCGATCCGGAGCCGTCATCGATACTGACGTCTCCGAGTACGTCCCGGACCTCCATGGCCCCTGAGCCGTCGTCCACGGCGAGACCGAGGCGGCTCGGCACCCGCACCTCGAGGCTGATACCCGGACCGTCGCCCCAGCCGAACCCCGTTTCTTCAAAGTAGCTCTTCAGAACGGCGCTGTCGCCACGGCGTTCGAGTGTCAGCACCAGGCTGTCCTCGATCAGCTGGCGCGCACCGTCTTCATTGCGCCCGGGCACCGAGATCGTAGCGTTAACCTGCACTTCGTCGAGATCCGGGCTGCCGACGACCGATAGATCACCCGAACCGGTTTCGACCTCCAGGTGGCCGATTCCCTCGGCGTCCAGCCGGAGGTCCCGCGTTTCAACGAAGCCGTTCGTAGCGGCGTGAGCCAGCGTCGCCGCAAACGACAACAGAAGAATAATGCCCCTCATGATCCTGCTCCTGGCGTGAATCCAAACACTCCGGCGCCGGGCTGTGCCGGGCTGGTTACTAGTTGGATGCCCCTCGAGAAGCAATGGTTGCACGCGTTTGCATATACTGTCCCCCGAAGCGAACAGGCGGCCGAGTCGCAAGGATTACCGGAGAGGAACCTGATGCAGGACCAGGATCGTGGCGCGGCACCGGCAGCGGGTCGATTCGTACAGGTGCCGCGACTGGATGTGCGCGAGCTCCTGGCGGAAGCCGCGGGCCGCGAGCGGGCCGCCCGGCGCGTGCTCGACGCCTGCCGGGGCAGCGGTTTTTTTTGTGTCGACGGATTTCTGCGGCATTCCGGCACGCACGCGCGACTCCTTCAGGCGATGCGCGAGTTCTTCGACCTGCCCGCGTCCGATCCGCGCAAACAAGCCGTGGACGTCACCGGCCAGGCGGATACCCGGGGATGGATGCCGCTGTTTCGCGAGCCGGCCTATCAGCCCGGAACGCTGGCCAGGGTCGAGTCGTTCGACGTGGGGCGCCCGCGCAGGGCGAGCAACGATGCAGGTTACCTGGCAAACCGCTGGCCCCGGATACCGGGTTTCCGGAGCGTCGTCGAAGAGGCCTGGCATCAGTTCACCGACATCGGCATGGCGGTCCTCGAGGCACTTGGCCTCGCCCTCGGATCCGAGCCATCGTTCTTTGCCGGGCGCTGCAGGTCACAGGACCTCAGTACGATGCGACTGCTTCACTACCCGGGCGTCCGTCCCGGTCGGCCGGACGACGCAAATGTCGGCATCGCGGCGCATACCGACTTCGAGTGCATCACGCTGATTTCACAGACGGCTCCCGGTCTCGAACTTCAGGATCGCGACGGTACCTGGCACGACGTACCCGTCGGGCCCGACAGTATCGTCGTCCTGCTCGGCGACATGCTGGAGCGATGGACCAATGGCGCGCTCCGCGCAACCGGCCACCGGGTCCGCAACCAGCCCGGTCAGCGTTACAGTGTCGTGCTCTTCTTTGCCGTCGACGATGCTGTCGTCGTACAACCGGAACAGAGCCTCATCAATCCCGGCGATACACCGCGCTATGCGCCGCTCCGGCAGCGCGATCATTCCCGCGCCCGGTTGGCGGAAGCGGAGAAGAACCGGGACGAGTATGCACGCACTGGCTACGGCATAACCTGAATCAGGTACCGATCCGTCTCAGAGTATGCTCTTCAGGGTTTCACGGGATATGTTCGCGCCGCAAATCACGACGACCACCTTCTGGTCGGCATAGCGCTCACTCGCAGCCAGGAGCCCTGCAAGAGCGACACCCGCAGACCCTTCGAGCAGCATGTGATGCGCATCGATGAATCCGCGCATGGCCTCCGCGATCTCGTCCTCCGAGACGACGACGAAATCGTCTATCAGGTCGCGGCACAGATCGAAAGTTATCGCTCCCTCTTCGATACCGCCGGCCGTTCCGTCCGACAGGGTCGGCTCACTCGACTGGTCAAGTATGTGCCCCGCGCGTATCGAGTCAGTCATTACGACGGATGCGGCCGGCTGACAGGAAACGATCTTCACGGCGGGGTGCACGGCCTTCAGGAAAGCCGCAATTCCACTGATGAGCCCGCCGCCTCCGACGGCAACAAAGACAGCATCCACGTCCGGCAATTGCCGGGAGATCTCGACGCCGCAGGTCCCCTGACCTATCACGACGTCGATATCGTTGTACGGCGACAGGTATTCCATGCCGTGTTCCTCGGCATAGGCCCGGGCGTGCGTCTCCGTGTCGAGGCCATCTTTGCCGAAAAGTCGAGCCTCGACTCCGGCGCGCCGTATCGCCGCCAGCTTCGTCGACGAGGTCTTCTCGGGGACGAATACCAGGCCGTGGACGCCGAGTTCCCGCATCGCGTGGGCAACGGCTGCGCCGTGATTCCCGCTCGAGGCGGCCACGCAGCCCTTCTCCTTCTGCTCGGCGCTCATAGCCAGGAGTTTGTTCGTCGCACCGCGCAGCTTGAAAGAGCCCGTCAGCTGCAGGTTCTCGAGCTTCAGCCACACGCTCGCCCCCGAAAGTTCGCTGAAGTACGGCGAATAGTCGAGTGGCGTTTCTCGAACGTGGCCACGAATACGATTCGCCGCCAGCGCAATATCGGCAGGCAAGCGCGCCCGGTTCAGCGCCACGAGCCCAACCCCCACACTCGCCCGGTCAGTTTGCGGCTCGCAGCGGGAATCCGGCGGCAGCGTCGCGGCGGGCTCACCTTATCACCTGCTCCCTGTAGCCCGCCGGCGGCCGCATCAGGGAAGCGTCGATGTCCCGAATTTCGCTCGACTTGAACCGCATTTCGTTGGTGACTCCCCCGGTGTCGTCGAAATCGGCAGACCTGACCGGAAACCCTTCGATGTCGCGCATATGCGAGAACACGTCGCTGCGCGGCCCCATCAGGTCGAACCCGTCGCGCGAGAAGGCGCTGCGCATGTCTTCGAAAAAGCCTGCCATTGACTCGATGACCGGACGGATGTCATCGCCGCCTGTGACCTGTGACCAGTCGGCAACGCAGAGTTCGCGCGACCTTGCGCCCTGTTCGAGTATGTCGTAGGTCTCACAGGAAAGCCCGGCCACCGATTCTTCTCCTGCGCCCTTTCGAAAGTCCCGCGGAGCCGGAGCTTCGGTCACTTCGCCGAACTGTTGACGCAGCATCTGCCTGGCGAACTCCTGCTGTTCAGGCGGCAACTGCTCGAGAGCCATTTCAGCTTCCCGCAGAGCCGAGCTGACCTGGTCCGCCATAGCCATTATCGAACCCCTGTCCAGCACGACGTATTCCCTGGTCGTATGATCGATCGCAATCAATTCCTGGCTGTCGCTTCGATAGATCAGCGAGCCTTCGTCGCCCTGCGACGACTCACCGGCATCGAGGCGCAGCGAATCCCCGTCAACGTAGATCACCAGGTCCGTATTGATCGTCCGGTCGGGCAGCCGCTCCTCGGCAGCCATCCGGATGACCGTACCCGCCATTGCGAGCTGGCCACAGCCAAACAGAACTATCGTTAGTATCAGCCTCACCTCGAATCCCCAGTCTCGACCTGCTCGTATTAAAGAACGGGCCGGTCTGAGCCGGCCCGTTTCGCCATCAGGAGGAGCGGATCAACCTGCTTCCTGCGCCCGTATATATTCGAGGCCTTCCTTGATGATTACGCCGTAGCGTCGCGCCCAGCGGCGCACCTCGGCCCAGGTCGTGACCGTGTTCGCCTCCCTGAGCATGTCGCCAGCAGTTTCGACTACGCGGCGCTCGATACCGCGGTAGACGACTTCGCCGCTCATCGAGTCTACGGCCTCGACCACCAGCGTCGCCTCGCCGATCTCCGAAAGATATATCTCGCCGCGACCGACGATTTCGGGCGGAACATAGGACACGATGTCGAGCAGCACCCCTCGAATCATCAGGACGTCCGGACCGGGTTCATCGACGAATTCCCAGCCCTGTGCTTTCGTCACTTCCTCGCGAAATACTTCCGTAACGGTCTGCTCGAGCTTGGCGCGATCGGCGTCGCTGATCCAGAACTCGCGTGTTCCCGACCTGCGCGCAGTCAGGGAGGAGACCTTCGGCACCGCCCGGAATTCGAACGCTGCGCCGCCCGGCATCACTTTCTTGTACTCGCTGAATTTCACATCCGGGTCGGCGTAAGCGAGCTTGAATCGAGAGTTATCGATCGGAACGAGCCCGTCGTAGGTGACCTCGGCCGTGGGACCGCTCTGCAGGCTCGGCGCCGGCGCTGTCGAGCAACTCGCCAGGACGACAGCCGAGGCAGTCAATAGAAACCTATTCATCTTCAGACCTCGTGGTTGATAGTAAGACTGTTGAGGAAGTGCCGTGTGACGGCCATTGCGCTGAACGAATCCGGCGGCCTTGGTATCAGGAAATTTCCGCGAGACTCGGCTGCGTTACATTCTCAGGGCTGGGCCACGCCCTCGCCGGCCCTGAACGGATAGGACTCGAAAAACTTCGGCACGGCTGCGTTAACACGAGCCTCGAGATTTTCGAAGGCATCGTCGCGGACGCGGCCTATGCCGACAGCCTCCCAGACCAGCTTCTTCTGCCGTGCGTCGACGAGATCGATGTTGACCGTGCCCTCGGTATACTGGCTCACGTGCGTTTCGGTTGCATAGCCGTAACCCATCCAGGGATCGTAGAAACCGCGCCGATAGCCGTAATACCCGTAGCCGCCGTACATCGGGGCCGGGCTCGTCGAGACTTTGGTCTTGTCCTCGAGCCGCGCATTGAAATTGATGAGCAGGTCCGGATCGTCCGATTTCTGGTAGCCCCGGGCCACCATCTCGCGATCGATGGCCTTGGTCATGTACTGCGAAAACAGGCTTTGGTAGCCGCTCGTATCAGGCCCGGCATCGGCGAAGAAGTTGTAGGTCCTGTAGTCGCTGAAATCGACGGTCTTGTCGAAATCCGAGCGGATCTTGCCGCCGGATGAGCAGCCGGCGAGCGCAATAGCGCAGGCGAAGATGGCCGCTCGCAGAACCAGTTTGTTTGTTTGCATGGTAATCCCCGTGGAATGCCAGGTTGGCGACAGGACTGCCCCACTGTCCGGGCCGGAATGGTACTACTGCAGGGGCCCGCTCGCCAATCCTCGGATACAAGCAGTTACAACTCAGATCTGGCACGCTGGGCTGACGTTTCGGAAAATGGCGGCACAGGAGACCGGCGGGCCAGCGGTGCGGAAAGTCTCCGACAACGCCTGCAGTCCGGCGTCAACCTGGCAAGACCTGGGGAAAACATGTTTCGTAGTGGCTCCTGGCCTCGAATTTGCCTGCTCGGCGCCGTCTTTGCGGCCGAAGCAGCCCATTCCGTCGGCCAGGAGGTCGCCGATATCCCGTTTTTCGACGCGCTGCCCTGGGCGGGGGCATCCGCCTGGGCCAGAGCCTGTACCGCGCATTCGACACCGACGACCAGCGCCAGTTCGACCTGATCCCGCTCTATCTGTATAAGGGCAAGCTATTGTTTTTTCGCGGGACCTCCGGGGGCGTGCACCTGCTGAACCGCGACAGCCTCGAGCTCAACCTGCTCGGACGTTATCGCTTCCAGAAACTGGATCCGGATCGCAACGAATATTACGAAGGCCTTAGCGAGCCGCAAGCAGAGCGTCGACGCCGGCGTCGAGCTGACGGTCCGCGGCCGCTGGGGCGAATTCCGGGCCGACTGGCTGTCAGACGCGCTCGACCGGCACGGCGGGCAGTCGGCGGGCCTCGGCTACCGTTACCGGATTCAGGGCGGTAACTGGACTGTTTCACCCTTCATGATCTGGTCCTGGCAGGACGACGCTCTGACCGACTATTACTTCGGCGTTTCCGAAGATGAGGCGACGCCCGAACGCCCGGCCTACACGCCTGGCGAATCGCAGTGGGTCAGTTACGGGTTCAACTCGTCATGGCGCCTGTCCGACCGGATCACTTTTTTCGGCAACGTGGGTTTCGGTGGAGCCGATTCCAGCGTGCTGAACAGTCCCCTGGTCGAGGAGTCCAGCGGCTCTGGGTATTCCTTGGCGGTACCTATATTTTCGGCAACGTGCGTGCGCCCGAAAGCTACGTATCCGACGAGCGAAGGTCCGAATGGTCGTGGCGGTTGAATTACGGTTACCAGGCGGACGGCAACATCGTCGGGGAGATCGACCAGGGCGATTTCAGCAAGAGCGCCTATGCGGACACGAATATCGCCGGCCTGACTTTCGGAGGGAAGCCATCGATTACTTCAAGACGAGGGCCACTCAGTTCATGGGCCAGGCCGGCTTCGCTGTCGCCAACCTCGGTATCGACGGCACGCCCGCGTACAACGATGGTGTCGCTGTCTTCACCGTTACCCGGTTCGGTCTGATGGGCGAGTTCACGATCTCGGGAGTCAAGTTCACCTACAGGCCGAATCCCGGCGGCAACTGACTGTCGAACGGCGCCACGTGTGCAAATGTGCACACCTGGCGATCATTGTCTGGACATAATCCGGTAAGCGGCGGCTGCTTCGTTGACAGTCCGATTCACGCTGTGCCACGATCGTTCAGGTAAGTAGAAGGGCACACCCGTCGAAAGGCGGGGCCGCAAAGCCACCGGTCTAAGGGGAAACCTATGACAGCGGGGTTGCCAATACGAGCTGGTCTCGCGGCCACCGGCCGCCGGCAACCCTGTCCAACGCTTGCGTCGTTGGGTTCCCCTTGAATCGATAGTTGCGGTGCCCGTGGTCCAATCCCGTGATCCGGAGTCACCATGTCCGTAACCGCCGAAAGCCTGCGAAGATCCGGCCGCTACGCTGTCCTGAACAGCGGTCGTAGTGAATTCGTTCAACCCCGGAACCTGGCGGACCTGCGCCGGATCATGGCCCTGGACTCCCGCCAGCCGACGCCGTTCCGGCCGGCTGGCGCCGGCAGCGCCTCTACCGACTGCAATACCGCATCGACCGGGACGACTATCGACATGTGCGCGCTCGACGATGTCCTGAACGTTGATGCATACAACGGCCGGATAACGGTTCGAGCGGGCGCCCGGCTGTCGAAGGTGGCCGAAGCGCTGGCAGAGGAAGGCATGGAACTCGAGGGCAGCTTCGACCTGCCCAGCCGAACTGTCGGCGGCGCTGTTGCGGGAGGCTGCATCGGGCCGTCGATCGGGTCGGAGGGGGCTTTGTTCGGATCGCAGGTCCTGAGCCTCAAAGTCGTCACACCTACAGGCAAATTGCTGAGCGTGGACAGCAGCAAGGCCAACCTCCTCGGTGCATTCAGACTAAGCTACGGAATGCTGGGAATCATCTACGAGGTAACGTTGAAGGCACGGCCGATCACTGGCTTCAACGCAACGCACCGGCGCTGCACGGTCGACCAGCTTTCGAAGGCAGCGGGGCAGCTGGCGAAAACCAACGTCGGCATGAAGTTCATGCTGCTCCCGTTCCGCGACACGGTGTACCTCGATGTGCGGCGCTTCGACTCGGCCGCCAGCGCCGGCAGGAAATTCGGCTGGAAGCTCAAGGACTGGGGAGAGAGCACCGTCATGCCGCAGGTCTTCAGGTCGCTGAACACCCTGGTGCCGATGAGCGGCATGCGCTACAGCATCGTCGACAGGGTGAGCGCGATGACGCAGGGCATCGTGAGCGGCCGGCTCGTCAATTCCGGCAGCAGTTCGACGGCCCATGCACGGGGCGGCAGCGACGGCACGAATTTTCGCTATTCGACTTGGTTCTTCCCGGCTTCGGACTTCGCCATTGTCGTCAAGGCATATCGCGACTTCTGCCTGCGTATCCGCGAGGAAACCGGCTTCCGCTGCGACATGCCAACCGTAGGCTACCGCCTGAACAGGGACCAGTCCGCCTACCTGTCGCCCGCCTACGACGAGCCGATGGTGGCGCTGCGCGCCGTATCGACGCCGACGAGCGGCTGGGAAAATTTCGCAATCGATTTCGGCGAGTTCGCGCGAAGCTGGGGCGGCACGCCCATGTTCAACCAGACGCAGGAGCTGGATCCGGCTTACGCGAGGCAGGTGTTCGGACGCCGCCTCGATTTCTTTCGGCGCATGCGTCGCCAGCTCGATCCCGATAACCGGATGATGAATCCCTTCCTGTCCCAGTATTTCCTCTGATCGTCTCGGCTGGCGGCGGCAACGCCGTCGGCCGGATACTGCTATGCTCCGGCGCGTGATCGGGGTACAGCGGTGAACGACGTCAAGACACACTACGACGAGCTCCTCGGCTCGGTCTATTCATGGATTCTCGGCGATTTCGACCAGGCCTACGCCAAGAATTCGGCCTTGTTGGACGAACTCGATGTCCGGCCCGTGAGTACGGGCATCGCGATCGACCTCGGCGCGGGGCCAGGGTGCCAGTCGCTGCCTCTCGCAGACCGCGGCTACAAGGTGATCGCCGTAGACTTTTGCGCGGAACTGCTCGGAGAGTTGCAGAGCCACGCGGCTGACCGGAACGTCCGGACCGTATGCGGGGACATCTGCGACTTCAGGCGCCACGCCGAACGGGCCGACCTGGTCGTTTGCATGGGCGACACGCTCGTCCACCTGCCAGATCGCACGTGCGTCGCGGCGCTGCTCGACGACATTGCCGCGACGCTGGTGCCCGGTGGTGCCGCGATCATCACAATTCGCGATTACGTCTCGCCGGGCCCGACCGGGGCGAAGCGATTTATCCCGATACGCAGCACGGCGGACAGGATCTTCACCTGCTTTCTCGAGTACGGGGAGGACGTCGTCAACGTCCACGACATCCTGCAGCGGCGCACGGCCGAGGGCTGGACGCTCGAGGTCAGCGGGTACCGCAAACTCCGCCTGGACCTCGATTGGGTTGCCGGCCGGCTCGCGGCGTCCGGCCTGACGGTCGAGCGCCGCTTCGAGTCCGGCGGGATGCTCGGCCTGCTGCTGCGCCGCTAGGACCCGCCCTGCCCGGCATCGCCGGGGCCCGTTGCCCTGGCAGTCCGCCAGGTCATTGAATAGAAAGGCATTTTCACCGTTGCATTCCGATACAACAAAGCACTGGACTTTATATATCGAGCTGATAGTATGCATCGCCCCGATAATATCGGACCGATATATAACGCATTAGCATATGGAGCTCCCCGTTCGATGGACGTAAAGACCGTGTGCCTCGGCATGCTGACCCAGGGCGATGCCTCGGGCTACGACCTCAAGAAATACTTCGAATCGTCTTTCGGCCATTTTTTTGCGGCCGGATACGGTTCGATTTATCCCGCGCTGGCGGCGCTCGCCGACCAGGGACTCGTGAGCTGCGAGGAAGTGCCGCAGGAACGCAAGCCCGATCGCAAGGTTTACAGCATCACCGACCAGGGCCGCGCCGAGCTTCAGGCGGCGCTCGTGGATCCGAACCCCAGCCACAAGGTGCGTTCGGAATTCCTTGCCATGATGTTCTTTGCGCATCTGCTCGATGAGAACCACATCGACACGGTGCTCAACAACCGGGTCGCCGAGTGCGACCGGCTGCTCCAGTCGATAAAAGCCTTCGAGGAGCAGGCCGGAGGCTGCGATTGCCTGCCCTCCGGGGCCCGCTTCGTTGCCGGTTTCGGCAAGGCTATAGCCTCTGCCTGCAGGCATTACATCGAGGAAAACCGCAAGGTGCTCGTCGAGCGGGAAGCGCGCGACGCCGGACCGAAAGTCGCCGCCGGCTGAGATACGTTCACCGAGCCGGATCTGGAAGTTGAAGTTAGAGGAAAGCTAAAATGAACTTTGGCAAATTCGGACCGTACCGCTCCTGGCTGATTTCCGGCGCGATTGTCGTCGGAATAGTGCTGTGGCTGGCCAGCGGGACGCAGCCCCGGCGAGGTCCCGTGACGGGCGAGGCCGAACAGGCGAACCGCAACGAGCGTACGAGCGTTCGTATCCGCCACCAGGTAGCCGAGGAGGTCGTACGAGTCATTAAGGTCAATGGGCGTACGGCGCCGGCCCGCAGCGTCGAACTGAATGCCGAAACCGAAGGCAGAGTTGTCGCTACCGGGGCTGAGCGCGGCGCGCGCATCGACAAAGGCGGCATTCTGGTGCGCCTGGACGAACGCGACCGAAAGGCGCGCCTGGCACAGGCCAGGGCGACAGTGAAGCAGCGTGAAGTGGAATTCGACGGTCGCCAGCGGCTCAAGAATGAGAGCTACGTATCCGAGGCGCAGCTGCAGGAAGCCGCTGCGTTGCTGGAGACTGCTAAGGCGGAACTGGCCCGGGCCGAACTCGACATCGGCTACATGACGATCCACGCCCCGTTCGATGGTGCATTGCAGGAGCGGCATGTCGAAGTGGGTGATTTCGTCAAGGTCGGCGATACCGTGGCAACCTTCGTCGACGATCGTACGCTGGTCGTCAGCGCGGCAGTTTCCGAGTACGACGCGAAGTATGTCGAAAAAGGCAACAAGGCATCGGCAGTGCTGGCACCGGGCGAGAATGTCGAGGGCCGCATCCGTTACGTTGCGCCGGTCGCCGACGACGCGACCCGCACATTTACCGTCGAGCTCGAGATCGACAATGCCGAGGGACATTATCCCGCGGGCGTATCCGCGGAACTGCTGATTCCGGCCGAGACCGTATTCGCGCACCGGATTTCGCCGTCGCTCCTGACCCTGGATGACCAGGGCACGGTTGGCGTTAAGGTGGTCAATGACCAGGGCATAGTCGAGTTCTTCCCGGCCGATATCGCGCTCGCAACGAGCGAGGGCGTATACGTCGCCGGCCTGCCGGCGGCTGCCACGATCATCACGGTAGGCCAGGGCTTCGTGACGCCGGGTGCCGTTGTCAACGTGGTCTCGGAAGGCGAGGTCGAAACGGCGGTTGCGGTCAAGTCGAGCCAGCAGGACCAGTAGCATGAAGATCATCGAGTCCGCTGCGTCCCATTCCCGGACGATCCTCCTTTCCCTGGTGGTGATCCTCGTCGCTGGTGTCATTACCTATGTCGGCGCGCCGAAGGAGGCCGAGCCGGATATAGAAATACCGATCATCTATATCAGCATGACGCATGACGGCATTTCCCCGGAGGACGCCGAGCGCCTGCTCGTTCGCCCGATGGAGCAGGAGTTGCGGGCCATCGAGGGCATCAAGGACATGACCGCGAATGCCTATGAGGGCGGTGCCAACGTGCAACTCGAGTTCGATGCCGGCATGAAGGCGGAATTCGCACTGCAGGACGTGCGCGCCAAGGTCGATATCGCCAAGTCCAAGCTGCCGAGCGAGACCGAGGAGCCGACGGTCAACGAGGTCAAGTTGTCCCGTTTCGATCCTATGCTCGTACTCAACATCGCGGGCGAATTGCCCGAGCGTACTCTGGCCACGCTTGCCCGGAACCTGAAGGAAAAGATAGAGGGAATCAGCGGCGTCCTCGAGGTTCGCCTGGTCGGAGTACGCGAGGAACTGATGGAAATCGTCGTCAATCCGCGCGCCATGGAGAGCTACGGGCTCGATCAGACCGAGATACTCAACCTCGTTCAACGAAACAATCGGCTCGTTGCCGCCGGCGCGCTGCACACCAGCGAGGGTCGCTTTCCGGTCAAGGTGCCGGGCGTATTCGAGTCCGTCGAAGACGTGCTGCAGATGCCGATCAAGTCGTCGGGCGGACGAATCGTGCATTTCCGGGATGTCGCGGAAGTGCGCCGGACCTACAAGGATGCCGAGACCTATGCTCGCCTCAATGGGAAACGTGCGCTTGCTATCGAGGTCGTGCAGCGCACCGGCGCGAACGTAATCAGCACGATCGACGAGGTAAAAGCGCTCGTCGAGGAAGAGCATCAGTACTGGCCGGAAACGGTCGAGATCGTCGCGTCCCGTGACAAGTCTAAGGATATCCGCCAGATGCTGACGGAACTCCAAAACAGCGTCATCGCCGCCGTTCTACTGGTATTCATCGTGATCATCGGGATACTCGGCATCCGGTCGGCAGCGCTGGTCGGAATCGCGATCCCGGGCAGCTTCCTGCTCGGCATCCTCGTCATTGTCGCCAGCGGCGTCTCGATCAACATGATGGTGCTGTACGCCCTGATCATGGCCGTCGGCATGCTGGTCGACGGGGCGATTGTTGTAACGGAACTCGCCGACCGGCGCATGGCGGAAGGCGAGTCTCGCAAGAGCGCCTACTCCGCGGCCGCGCGCCGGATGTCCTGGCCAATTATCGCGTCGACATGCACGACACTTGCTGCTTTCGTCCCCATCGCATTCTGGCCCGGCATGGCAGGCGAATTCATGAAGTACCTGCCGATCACGCTTATCGCGGTACTCTCGGCATCGCTGCTGATGGCGCTACTGTTTGTCCCGACGCTGGGCTCGATCTTCGGCAAGACGGGCGCATTGAGCCCCGAGGCAGTGCATAACCTGACCGCCGCGGAGCACGGCGATCTGGATTCAGTGACCGGCGTAACGGGAGTCTACGTTCGTATCCTGAAGCGTGCTCTGCGCCGGCCCTGGCTCAACGTGGCCGGGGTATCGGCACTACTGCTGAGCATTTACCTGGCATTCGGGTTTTTCGGCCGCGGGGTCGAGCTATTTCCGCAGGTCGAACCCGAGTTCGCGAGTATAGACATACGCGCGCGCGGCGACCTGTCGATTGATGAAAAGGATCTGCTCGTACGCCAGGTCGAAGCTTTTGTCCTCGGCTCTCCGGAAATGGAGAGCGTTTATTCGAAAACGGGTACCAGCGGCCAGGGCGCGGCGGAGGACCAGATCGGATCGATCTCCCTCAACTTCGTCGAGTGGAACCAGCGCCGCAGCGTCGACGAGATTCTGCAGGACATCCGTGAGGCCGTCGCCGGCCTCGCCGGCATCACCGTCGAAGCGCGCAAACCCCAGGACGGACCGCGCCAGGGTAAACCGATTTCCATTGAACTCTCCTCCCGGTATCCGGAGCTTCTGGAGGATACGGTGGGGCGAATTCGCAATGCGCTCGTGTCGCTGGACGGCGTCATTAACGTGGAGGACAGCCGGCCGCTTCCGGGAATCGAGTGGCAGATCGACGTCGATCGCGCCGAGGCAGCGCGCTTCGGCGCTGACATCACGCTCGTCGGCAATATGATCCAGCTCGTCACTAACGGCATCAAAATCGGGGAATACAGACCGGACGACGCGGACGACGAGATCGACATTCGCATTCGTTACCCTTACGACAGCCGCAGCCTCGCACAGATCGATGAGCTACGCATACCCACGAATAACGGTCTCGTGCCGATCAGCAATTTCGTAGAACGTGTGCCGGCACAAAAGGTCAGCACGATCCAGCGCACCGATCTGCGCAGAACAATGAAAATCGAAGCCGACGTTGCGCCTGGATTCCTCGACTCGCTGATCGTAGCGGACATGGCCGAGTTGCTGCCGAGCCTCGGCCTCGATCCACGTGTCGTGGTTTCGTTCCGCGGCGGCAGCGAGGATCAGGCGGAGGCAATGGCGTTCCTGCAGAAAGCCATGCTGATAGCGCTGGCAGCGATGGCGATCATCCTCGTTACCCAGTTCAACAGTCTGTTTCAGGCATTTCTTATCCTGACGGCAGTCGTTTTCTCGACGGGCGGCGTGCTTCTCGGGCACATGCTCATGGATCGTCCGTTCGGCATCATCATGAGCGGCATCGGCGTGATCACGCTGGCGGGCATCGTGGTGAACAACAATATCGTATTCATCGACACGTATAACGTACTGCGGCGTCGAGGCGAGGCCCCGTACGAGGCTGTGTTGCGTACCTGCGCAGTACGTCTGCGACCGGTGCTGCTGACGACTGTGACGACGATACTTGGTCTGATGCCGATGGTATTCGGCATCAACATCGACCTGATCGCCCGCGACATATCGGTCGGTGCGCCGAGTTCTCAGTGGTGGACGCAGCTCTCGTCGTCGGTAGCCGGTGGCCTCGCGTTTGCCACGGTTCTGACACTGCTCCTGACGCCCAGTCTGCTGATGATCCAGGCAAATCTTTCGGCGGCGCTGGCCCGCCGGAGGGAGCAGGCGGCCGCCGGCCTGCAGCGCGCCGCCGGCCACTGAGCCGGGGCCTCTGCCGCCGTCACGGGGAGCCCGGAGGCTGCGGGCTCATGCCCCGCTCGCCCGGAAGTTCCGCTGGCGCTAATCCAAATAGCGATTTCGCGCATCTGAAGATCAGACAGGGCGCATACCGGCGCGGTTCGGACAGCAGGGCGACCCGCCGGGGCCGCGCAGGGATCGACAGGCCAGTTACTCTTGTTATTTATCAATAACTTGCCATATTCCAGGGCCGATAGACGATCGCCAGGCTTGCGTTATACCTGTCTAGTGTTATACTTCACTACAACACCAGATAACTAACAGCCCTCAGGGGCTTCCGGGACGGACATGGACACGCTCAGAACTGGATTGGCCACACTTCTCTTCGTTGCCGCTGGCGCGCTGACCGGCTGCGGCGTCGGCGAGGCCAAATCGAACGGCCAAGCGGAGGAGACCGGGACCGCGGCCCTGCCGGTTATCGTGACGTCGCCCGAAACGATCGATATCTATGCAACCTACAAGACGACGGCGAATATCGTCGCCGATTCCGAGGCCCCGCTGCTTGCCCGGGTCAGCGGTGAAGTCGTCGAGATCCTGGTCGAGGAAGGCGACCTCGTAAGCGAAGGCCAGCTGCTCGCCCGCCTGGACGGGGACCGGCTGCGGCTGGAAATGCTCGAGGCAGACGCGAAGCTCCATCAGGCTACCCGGGAACTGGAGCGTATGTCGCAGCTCCGCGAACGGGGCCTGGTCAGTGTCGCCAGCGTCGATGGATTGCGCTACACGGTCGATTCGCTGGATGCGAGCTACGCACTGAAGAGACTCGAGTACGGCTACACCGAGATCAGGGCAACGATTCCGGGCGTCGTTTCCTCCCGGGACATAAAGGTCGGCACCCAGATGAAGGTTGGCGACACGGCGTTCAGAATCACGAATACCGAGAAGCTCGTCGCCTACATGTCGATTCCGCAGACGGAGCTGGGCAAGTTTGCGGTCGGCCACGAGGCGACCATTCGGGTCGACTCGATGCCGGAATCCGAGTTCCGCGCAACGATCGCACGGATCAGCCCGACGATCGACGCGCGTAACGGCACCTTCCGGGCGACGGCATACATCGATAACCGGAGCGGCGAACTGGCGCCGGGCATGTTCGGCCGATTCACCATTGCTTATGACCGGCATGACGATGCGCTGGTCATACCGCTGGAAGCGACGCTACGCGAGGATGGGGAAACGGTCGTCTATATAGTCAGGAATGGCACGGCCGAGCGCCGGCCGATACGCACCGGCATCGTCTCCGATGGCAAGGTGGAAGTCCTTAGCGGACTTCACGCAGAAGAGCAGGTCGTCCTGACCGGACAGTCCGGCCTGAGAGATGGCAGCCGCGTGCTCGCCAGCATCGGCCAGGACATAGGCAGCATCGGTTAGATCGGTTGTCGGTCACCGCAAACGATAACAGTAACGATTGGGGACGGGAGACTGTGACGATGGCGAGAGCAATCTGGCCAGCTGCGGCGCTGCTCAGCCTGGCGCTCGCCGCCTGCTCGGGCGAAAAGGCAGAGAAATCTGCGGACGACGAAGACGCAACTAAAGACGAAGCCCCGGCGATACCAGTCGAGGTTGCTCAACCGTCTCGCGGAGATATTTACGCGACCTATACCGGCACGGCTCCGATCGAGGCGTACCAGGATGCCCAGGTCATTGCCAAGGTTGGCGGCGAACTGACGGAAATATTTGTCGAGGAGGGTGAAGATGTCAACGAAGGCAAGGTCCTGGCCCGGCTCGACGGAGATCGCCTGCGACTCGAGCTCGCGCGGATAGAGGCCGACCTGCAGAAGTTGCGCCGCGATTACCAGCGCAATGTCGACCTGAGGGACAAGAGCCTGATCAGCGAGGGCGACTTCGAGAAGATACAGTTCGAGCTGGAAGCTCTCGAAGCAGCCTACAAGCTTGCCGCTCTCGAACTGAGCTATACCGAAATCAAGGCCCCGATCGATGGCGTGATCTCTGAGCGATTTGTCAAAGTGGGCAACACACTGGAGGCCAACACCCCACTCTTCCAGGTTACAAGCCTCGAACCGCTCGTCTCCTACCTGCACGTACCCGAACGAGAGTACCGGCGACTGGAGCCCGGCCAAACGGCAGACATAGAGATCGATGCTCTGCCGGGTGAGGTCTTCACGGGCGACATCGCCCGAGTCAGCCCGGTTGTGGACCCCGATACCGGTACCTTCAAGATCACGATCGAGGTTTCGGATCCCAGCCGCCGCCTGAAACCGGGGATGTTCGGGCGAATCAGGATCGTCCATGACAAGCACGAGAATGCGCTTCAGATTCCTCGCAACGCGATAATCGAAGATAGCGGCAGCTCGACGGTTTTCGTCGTCGAGGATGGCACTGCCAGTCGCCGTAGCATTCGCACGGGCTATTCCGAAAACGGCATGGTCGAGATTCTCGACGGCCTGGTTGACGGAGAAACCTTTGTCATTGTCGGGCAAACCGGCCTGAAAGACGGTTCGCGGGTTTCGGTCATTGACAGCGATACGTCGCAGCCTGCAAATGCGCAGGCCGCCGCGGTCGAGTAAACCTCCGGAGCAACGAGCCACCCATGCGCCGCCTGATTGAAATCGCAACCGAGCGCAGAGTCACGATCGTCATGTTCACGGTGGCGGTCGTTCTCTTCGGTCTCGTCTCCCTGTCCCGGCTGAGTGTCAATCTGCTGCCGGACATTTCATATCCAACGGTAACGATCCGCACGGAATTGACCGGCGCCGCACCGATCGAGGTCGAGAACCTGCTGACCAAGCCGATCGAGGAAACCGTCGGAGTCATACGCAACGTGCGGCTGGTACGTTCGGTATCGCGCTCGGGTCAATCCGACGTGACTCTCGAATTTCTCTGGGGCACCGACATGGATGTCGCTGGTGTGGAGGTCCGTGAAAAGATCGACATACTGGAGCTGCCGCTGGAGGCCAGCCGCCCGTTGCTGCTTCGATTCGACCCGTCATCGGAGCCGATAATGCGCCTCGGCCTGCTGCATAAAGAAGGCAGCGACGCGGAGATGGACCCCCTCGCGTTCGAGGCTGCCCTGAAGAGTCTGCGTCGGCTCGCCGAGGACCGCATCAAGAACGACCTGGAGGCCGAAGAAGGTACGGCTGCAGTCAAGGTCAGCGGCGGGCTGGAAGACGAGATCCAGATACGCGCAGACCAGCGCAAGCTGTCGCAACTCGGGCTCAGTATCGAGCAGGTCGCCGCAAGAATCCGTGCTGAAAACGTGAACCTGTCCGGCGGCCGGCTCGAGGAAGGCAGTCAGCGCTTCCTGGTACGAACGATCAACGAGTTCCAGGAAGTGGAAGAATTCGGCGACGCGATTGTCGCGACGGTTGCCGGCCGGCCCGTCTATTTGCGAGATGTCGCGACGGTTACGCGCGGCTACAAGGAACGCGAGGCGATTACCCGAGTAAACGGCGGCGAATCGGTCGAACTGGCCGTCTACAAGGAAGGCGACGCCAATACGGTTCAGGTCGCGAAACGCATCGAGCGGCGGCTGGAAGGCGTTCGCAAGGCGCTGCCGGAAGACCTCGAACTCATCAAGATCTACGACCAGTCAAAGTTCATCGGCGCGGCCATCGACCAGGTCACATCGGCGGCTATTTTCGGCGGACTACTCGCCATCATGGTGCTCTACGGCTTCCTGCGGGATGCCAGGGCAACGGCTATCATCGCCCTGGCGATACCCGTGTCCGTCATCGGCACTTTCCTGCTGATGTATACAAACGATGTGTCTTTGAACATCATGTCCCTCGGCGGTGTCGCACTGGCCGTGGGCATGCTCGTCGACAATTCGATCGTCGTGCTCGAAAACATCGTGCGCAAGAAGGAGTCC
>JAOUIH010000282.1 GCA_029884165.1 Gammaproteobacteria bacterium
GCTGCGCGTGCGCAGGAAATCGTAGGCTCCCGTGCCGACGCGGCCCATCCCGACGATTAAATACTCGGCACTGCCAAGCGTTACCGGCTCGTCGTCCGGGTGCCGCTTGTCCCGTTCCAGGCGCGTCAGCAGCCCGCCGAGCCGACTGAACAGCGGGTGCGCATACAGGTTCAGCGGCGCTGCGACGACGAACGACAAGGCGACCGCTATCGCGCCGGAGACCAGCCACTCGTTGGCCAGCATGCCCGCATCGACTCCTGCCTTGGCGACGATCAGGCCGAATTCGCTGTATGTCGCCAGCGAAACCGAGGTCAGGAAGCTGGTGCGTGCGCGCAGCCCGATCCCTACGAGCACCAGGAACAGGAGCGCGACCTTGCCCGGCAGCAGCGCGAGGAGCAAGAGCGCGTTCTGGAATACTTCCCAGGTGGGATCGCCGCCGAGGCCGATACGCAGGAAGAAGCCGATCAGGAAGAATTCCTTCAGGCTCCAGATCGCGATGCTGAGTTCCTGCGCGCGCTTGTGGTCGGACAACAGCATGCCGAGCACGAGGGCCCCGAGTTCCGGGCTGAGCCCGATTAGTTCGAAGCCGTGGCCGCCGACCGATATCGCGAGAACCAGGCCGAACAGCACGAGCAGCTCGCCGTGTCCGACGATGTCGAGCACGCGCGCCAGCAGCATGCGCAACACCGGCAGCAACAGGAGGACGAGCGCATACGGCGACGGCATGCCGACGTTCAGCGCCGCCAGCAGGGCGACCGCGACAATATCCTGCACGATCAGGATGCCGATCGCGATCCGGCCGTGGACGCCGCGCAGTTCGCGCTTGTCCTCGAGGACCTTGGCAGCGAAGACAGTACTGGAAAAGCCCAAGGCTATCGCCAGCGCGGCGGCCAGTGCCCAGTCCGCACCGCCGCTGGAAAGCAGCAGCAGCCCTGCGCCTGCGACCAGGGCCAGGTGCACCAGCGCGGTGCCCAAAACCTCGAAACTGAACAGCGTCTTCGGCCGCAGCTTGAGCCCGACCGCAAACAGCAGCATCAGGACGCCGGCGTGCGCGAGCTCGTCCAGCATGGGCGTGGATTCCATGCCGCTGCCGCGATAGAAGAAGCCCGCGGCCAGGAAGCCCACCAATGGCGGCAGGCCGATCGCGCGCGCGACCAGGCCCAGAACCAAAGCTCCGCCGATCCAAGCGGCCAGCATTCCGTGTCTCCCCAGCGAACCCGGTTGCCATTATGCCCGACGCGGCCCGGTTAATACGTCCGCCAGGACACGGATCGTTCAGCCCCAGCCGATTTCGTCCAGGTGGTCGTCGTCTATGCCGAAGTAATGCGCGATCTCGTGGATAAGCGTGCGCTCGACTTCCACCCGGAGCTCGTCCGGCGGCAGGCCGAGTTCGGCATGCGGCCGCCGAAACAGGTAGATGACATCGGGCAATTCCGCCGAGTAGTCGGCGCCGCGCTCCGGCAGCGGAATACCAAGGTACAGTCCGAGGAGCCCCTCACCGTCGGGATCCTGGTACTCGTCCGCTTCCTCCTGTACGTGGACCTCGATATTCTCGAGCGCCGTGTGCACCCAGTCTGGCAAGCGGTCTATGGCATCCGCGACCAGCGCCTCGAATTCGCTGCGTTTCATTGGCTCGTGCCGCTGGCTTGCATGGCGCGAGTGTAGCGCAGTCCACACCCGTGGACCGAAACGCGGGGCGAGGTCGTCATCGGCAATAGTAGTCGCTTATCGTCCCGGTCGCTTCGACGACGACGTAGGCATCGATACAACCCGAGCTGCCGCCCCGGTCCATGTGGTAGACGAATGCCATCCTCTGGCTCGCGTAATCCGAATCGGCGCCGATCGGGGCGACCCCGAGGACGATGTCCGGCGGTCCGAGCTCGTCGATCAGCTCGTCGCTGCTGCGCCCAATCCAGGGATTCCCGGCGCGCACGAAGCCGGGATGGTGATCGGTGAAGAAGTCATGATCGGCCGCAACGACGAAGTCGTCCATCGCACAGCCGGCCACCGCGACCGACCAGGGCAACAGGCAAATCGCTAGCTTCCACACCTGTCAAATCCGGCCAGCAAGACTTTTCTTATGTGGGGACGCGGCAGGGAAATGCAAGCGTCAGTGACGGGATGCCCTGTCGCGAACCTGCATTGTCGGGGGTCAGTAAACGCCGGGCAGGGGCGACTGCGTCGGCATGCCCCGGTATTCCTCGCAGCTGCAGGTCTCCAGGTTCCCGCCGCCGATGCTGCTGAAGCGA
>JAOUIH010000283.1 GCA_029884165.1 Gammaproteobacteria bacterium
AAGCGCGAGGGACTCGACGATCTGCCCTGCCTGGGCGCGGGTCGTCCAGCTCGTCCCGCCGTAGTCGCAGCCGAGTACGGACCGCTCGACCTCCTGCATGGCCGGTAGCGTGCTGATCTCATAGCTCGCCGCAAATGCCTGGCAGCATTCGTGAAAGTTTGCCTGCTTGCTCATGACCCTCGGGCGTTGCCGGCTTCTGTCGCCGACGCTGTATGCCAACCAGAGTAGCAGGTCACACAGCGGACGGGTCGCCTTCATTCTCGGAGAAAACGGATCCGTTCCCCATAGGCTGATGTAACATCCTTCGACCGGCAGACCGGGCGTCGCGATTCGTGAATACAGCATCTCCTTCTGAAATTGTTTCGGAGCGATTGCCGAAGATCGCCTTCGGGCGAGGCTGCTACGTAACCGACACCGACGGCAGGGAATACATCGACGGCTCCGGCAGCCCGGCCGTGTTCTCGCTGGGCTACGCGCATCCCGAGGTCAACGCGGCCATCGAGGCGCAGCTCGCGAAGGCCGCGCACGGCTATCGGTATACCTTCACCAGCGATCCGCTCGAGCGCCTGACCGGGCTGATCCAGTCGCAGACCGGTCCCGGGTTCGAGCACATGGTGTTCGTATCCAGTGGGTCCGAGGCGATGGAATCGGCGCTGAAGATCGCCCTGCAGTACCACTGGTCGAAGGGCGACTCGGGGCGAACCCGCTTCATCTCCCGCCGCCGCTCCTATCACGGCAATACGCTCGGCGCGCTGTCGGTATCGGGATTCCTGCAGCGCCGCAGGCCTTTCGAGGGCAGCCTGCTGCCGGTCTCCTTCGTCAGCGCGGCGAATACCTACCGCCTGCCGGACGGCGTCGGCGCGGCCGGGCTGGTCGACTTTCTCGCCGACGAACTCGAGCAGGCGATACTCGAACTGGGGCCCGGGCACGTTGCGGCATTCGTGATGGAACCGGTCGTCGGCGCGGCCGGCGGCGTCGTGCCGGCGCCGCCGGGTTATGCGCGGCGCATGCGGCAGGTCTGCGACGCGTACGGCGTGCTGCTGATCGCCGACGAGGTCATGTGCGGCGCCGGCCGCTGCGGCACCTGGCGGGCGCTGGAGCACGACGGGGTCAACCCCGACATCATGACGCTGGCCAAGGGCCTGGGCGGTGGCTTCGTTCCCCTCGGCGCAACCCTGTTCTCGGCGCAGGTAGGCGGACCGATCTACGCGAAAGGCGGCCCGAACACCGGCCATACGCTGACCGGCCACACGCTGGCCTGCGCGGCCGCCGTGGCGGTGCAGGAAATCATCATGCGCGACCGGCTCGTCGAGCGGGTCCGGACAGCCGGCGCCCGGTTCATGGCCGGGCTCCGGCAGCGCCTCGGCGGCATCGCGGCCGTGGGCGACATACGCGGCAGGGGTTACTTCGTCGGTGTCGAACTGGTGGAGAACAGGGACTCGAAACAGCCCTTCCTGCCGGGCCTGCGTCTCCACGACCGGATACGGCAGCGTTGCATGCAGGCAGGGCTCATCTGCTACCCGGTTGGCGGCAACGTCGACGGCGAGCGCGGCGACGTCGCGATCCTGGCGCCGCCCTACATCGCGACCGACGAGGAACTGGACGAAATCGTTCGCCGCTTTGGCGAAGGGCTGGAACTTGCGCTCGAGGACATCGGGCAGCGTTGAACGAATTGCGGGGAAGTCGGGCTTGCGCTTAGCGGCATTGAAATCACTCGCCTGGGCAGTACACGCGGCTGCCGGCCTGCTGGCGGGCTGCGGCCCGGCGGACCAGGCAAACGAGCGAGCCGCCGCGGACGCGATAGTGGCAGAGACCGACGTCGCGGTGCCGATGCGCGACGGTGTTGTCCTGCGCGCCGACATCTATCGCCCGCGCGGCGCCGGTCCGTTTCCGACGCTCGTCTACCGGACGCCGTACGGCAAGCACCTGGCCGTCGGGTACTACCAGACCCACCTGAACGCCGTGCGACGCGGCTACGCCGTCGTCATGCAGGACGTGCGCGGCCGATATGCGTCGGACGGGCTGTTCGAGCCGTATCGCAACGAAGGCAGGGACGGCTACGACACGATCGAGTGGGCGGCCAGGCAGCCATGGTCCGACGGCCGGGTCGGCAGCTTCGGGCTGTCCTATCCCGGTGCCGCCCAGTGGCTTGCCGCCCTCGAGTCGCCACCGAGCCTGAAGGCGATGGCGCCGGCGATGACCTTCTCGTCGCCGCGCAACTTCTTCTATGTGAACGGTGTGTTCGACC
>JAOUIH010000124.1 GCA_029884165.1 Gammaproteobacteria bacterium
ACGCACGGGTACGCGCCCGCTGTCATCGGCCAGCATGACGGCGGTCGTCGGCGGGTCGATCCAGCGCAGCGGCAGCACCAGGGCGACGCTGGCGACGATCAGCACCCCGACGCCGATGCCGACTCGGGCGAGCCAGCGCGACGCCCGCGACCGATGCCTGGACCTTGCTGCCATACAGCCTAGCGGATCGTCACCGGGCTCATTCAGTCTGCGCGCCGGTGGTCGGTCAGCACGAAGCCGGCGACGAGCCCGATCCCGGCCATCGTCCAGACGATGATCGAGCCGGTCGGCAGGTCGAGCACCGACGACAGGACGATACCGACCAGGTACGAAAGCGCGCCGACCGCGTAGCCCAGCACCAGCCGGTTGCCGCGGCGCAGCCTGAGCGTCGCGAGACTCGGAATGATCAGGCTGGCGAAGACGAGATAAACGCCGACGATCTGGACTGAGACCGTCACGACGATTGCGAACGTGACGTAGAAGCCGAGCGAACCCAACCGATCCCGGTAACGAAACCAGATCACCAGCATCCCGGCGTACAGGATCGCGGCCGGCAGCAGCGCCGACCAGGTCGACCACAGGATCTGGCCGACCAGCAACTCCTTCAGGTGCTCGCTGCCGTGCGGGTTGTTGGCCAGCAGGAGTATCCCGCCGGTTGCGGCGAGGATGAACAGTGTCCCGATCAGCGGTTCCTGGACGTGCGGCCAGCGCTTCTCGGTCCAGTTGAGGCCGAAAGCGGCCAGCAGGGCCGCCGCCATCGCGGCGATCTCGACCTCGAGGCCGTTCGGATCCCAGTCGAAGCTGTGGGCCGCGACGACGCCCAGTCCCGCCACCTGCGCGATCGCCAGGTCGATGAAGATGATGCCGCGCTTCAGTACCTCGATACCGAGCGGCACGTGCGTGCTGAGGACGAGGATACCGGCCGCAAATGCGGGCCCTATGATGCTCCAGTCGAGGTAGTCGCTCATCGCGCCGTCGCCTCGGTCAGTCGCTCGACGATGTCGTCGAACAGGCCGAACAGGTCGCTCGCCTCGTCGGTGCCCCCCACGCTGAGGGGCAGCAGCACGGCCGGGATTCCGGTGCGCTCGGACAGCCATTCCGACGGACGTTCGTCCTGGTACGGCGAGCGAATGATTACGTCCGCACCCCGGTCGGCGAACTTCGACACGAGCTCGCTCAGGTGCGTCGCGGTCGGCGGCAGGCCGGGTATAGGCTCCAGGTTCGCGACCTCCTCCAGCTCCAGCCAGCGCAGCAGGTAGACCCAGGACTTGTGGTGCGTGATGACGCGCTTGCCCTTCAGCGGCGCGGCCTGCTTCTCCCAGCGGCCGATCGCTGCCTCCCAGCGTTGTGCGAAGTCGGCAAGGCCGGCCGCATACGCGTCGGCGTTGGCCGGGTCCAGCGCAGCCATGCGAGCCGCGAGCGTGTTCGCGATGACGCTGACGTTGTGTGGATTCGTCTGCACGTGCGGATTACCCTGCGGGTGGATGTCGCCGCGCGCGCGATCGACGTTGGACGTTGACTCGAGCCGCAGCACGAGGCCGCTCGCCTCGAGGAAGCCATCGGTTCCGGGCATCACTTTCGGATTGTTCGCCTTCTGCAGGAGCATCGGCAGCCAACCGATCTCGAGCTGCGCGCCGCTGCAGACGACCAGGTCCGCCTGCCGCATCTTCGCGATCAGGCTCGGCCGTGCCTGGATGTAATGCGGATCCTGCAGCGCGTTGGTCGCGCTGTGGGTCTCGACGCGGGAGCCGCCGATCTCCCCCGCCAGAGCCGCCCACTCGGGCTCGCAGGCGAACAGCTTCAGGTCCGCCCAGACCAGCGCCGGCAATGCGGCAAGGACCAGGACTGCAAGTATTTTCTTCACGTCAGCAACCTCGGCCCTAGAATGCATGCGCGCCGTGCGCGCCGATGCTCAGTATGTACTGCAGCCCCCACTGGTTGCTGCTCTCTAAACCGGACTCGTCGCGCATGAACTGGAGACGCAGCCGGCTGAACTCCGTGTTGGACCAGTCCGCCATCAGGCTGTAGCGCAGCGGGTCGTCTCCGGGGATAGCCAGCAGTGTGCCATCGAACAGCGGGCCAGGATCGTCGGACGACAGCCCGTCGATACGCCCACCGAAACGCCAGCGCGGGACCGGCTGGTACACGGCCTGGATGTACCAGCCGAACTGATCGTTGTTCCACGCGCGCGGCGGCTCGCCAGGCAACGTGTAGGCGCCGTCTTCACTCCGCCAGAAGACCTCCGACTGGACCACGAAGTTTCGTTGCCGCCAGTTTCCGTTCGGCGCCCACTTCCAGGTGAAGTTGGCGATGGCCAGCGACGAGTCGCCGTCGAACAGCAGCGGATCGTCCTCCGACCCGGAGGGCCTGGCGATGGCTGCAGTATCCAGCCAGGAAAAGCCGGCGAGCCAGCTGTTGTCGTAGCCGATGTCGCCGCCCATTTTTACGAACAGCGCATGGCTGCCGAAGCCCGAGTTGTCGGACCCGCCGGCCGGGTAACGGCTGCCGTTCAAAATTTCGGCGCCCAGCTCGACGAACAGGTCGGTCGGCGCGATCCAGCGCAGCCGGACCCCGTCGTCGAGGTACTGGTCGCCGAGGAAAGCCTGGTAGGGCAAGGGCTGGTCGGCAAAGTCCCAGGAATGCAGGTGCTTGTCATTCAGGTAGCCGATGGCCGAGTAGAAACGGCCGAAACGCGCGGCGACCCCTGCCGGCAGCGCCGTCGTCTCGACCCAGGCCTCCTCTACCTCTATCGCGGCCTCGCCGTCCTCGATGACGATCGGCGCCGTCAGCCAGGCCGTGAACTTGTCGTCCACGTTGCCGCTCACGTTGATCTCGGTCTCGCCGAGCGCCAGACCTTCCGGGATCAGCCCGGCTTCACCGCCGAAAGGGAAGCCCGGGACGAAATAGTCCCCGGGATCCACGTCGTGGTGCCACGCGGTGCCCTGGAAAATGACACCGATCGCCGGATTGAACGCAGAGTTCGTGGCCGAAAAGCCGGCTGACGCCGCGGGCACGGTCGCCTGCTGTGCAATTGCGCTGGCCTGGCTGGCGTTTTGCTCGGCGATCGCCAGGCGGCGCTCGAGCTCGGCAATGCGCGCTTCGTAGTCGTCCCGCAACTCTTCGATAGCGACCCGAAGTTCTTCTATCTCGGCGCTCTGGCCGTATGCACCGGGTGCCATCGACGCTGAAATGGCCGCGACGACGGTCGCTGGCAATAAACTACGCATGAAGTCGACTCCTGAAAACTGAACTGACCAGGCGGGCCGACGTGCCCGCCACTCACAGCACTTCAGGCAACCGCAGGCGGACCTCGCTGACGGCAGGGAAAAGACGTCGCTTCGGCGTCGATGCTCTCGCCGAGAAGGCGCTCGAATCCTGCCGTTTCCTTCGCCCGCACGACAGGCGTGGATACGGGCACTGCGTGCGACGGATTCCCGTGTCCGGTGCACAGTTCGCAGCCCTGGCTGTCGGCATAGGTATGCGCTGCGCCGTGCACGACGAAGGCCGCGTGCGCGAGGAGCAGCGTCGCCAGCAGGGTAAGACAGAAGCGTCGGCTGATAAGCGGCATGGTCCGGTCAGGAATCAGGAGATTGCGCGTCGGATGTCTAGTCTGGCATTCCTTAGGCGTATTTGGGAGCGCCAGGTTCCGGAATTTCGACAGGCCGAAAAGTTGTATTGGGAATACGAATCATTGCCGTGCCCGCCCGATGACGGGCCGAGTACGGGGCCTACTTTGCCAGCGGGTCCGGCCGGACCTGGAAATGCACGACGATCGGCTTCGTCCCCTTGCCGCCTTCCATCAGCCAGGGCGTGCGGTCACCCTCCGGAACCCAGATTCCGCGGCCCTTCCAGCCTGCCTCCGGGTCGTCGATCCGGCCCTCGAAGCCCTTCGTGTAGAAGCCGAGCGGATAAGGAATCCGGAGCGTCACGAACTCGCCGTCGACCAGGGCATGCACGCCGTCAAACAGGTTGCCGGTCGCTATCGGGACGTCCTCTCCGAGCCCGAGCGAATTGTGCTGGTCCACCCATGTGTAATAGCTCGACTCGACGCTGAACTCGGGCAGGTCGGCGAAGCCCGGACCCGGCAGGTCATACAGCGTCCAGCCCTCGGGGCAGTGATTCCCGGTCGCTTCCGGCCCGTTCAGCGGACCGCCGCACTTGCGGCGGTCGAACGCGCCGAGATGGCCGCTGCCGAGCGACACCCAGACGACGCCGTTCTTGTCGATGTCGGCACCGCGCACGCCGAAGCCGGGCAGCGGCGGGTAATACACTTCGGCGAGCGAAGTAGACGGCGGATCCTCGCCGGGGAGCAGGCGAGTGATCGAGCCCGGGTAGCGGAACGCATTCGATCCCCAGATCGCGTTGCCCCGCGGCTCCGGCATGACCGCGTAGAATCCATTCGGCACGCGCATATCGAGCGCCGGATCCGGCGCCTCGTCCGGCTCGGTCCACGCGTCCTGTCTGCCATTCCCGTTCGTGTCGAGTATCAGCGGCGCCCAGCCCTGCGAGGCTGCCGCATCGCCGGTCGCAAGGAACATGCGCGTATCGAGCCAGCCGACGACGTCGCCACCGCCGCTGGTCCACAGCGTGTTCGCCGCGTCGTAGGCGAACTGCAGATGGTGCGTGCTGAAGCAGGTATCGACGAAGGTGTACTCGCCGCTCTTCGGATCGAGGACGGCGAGGTGCCGCGAGGATCGATCCTTCGGGTACAGCGCTGCAGACGGATGATCGGATCCCTGGCGGCAGAAATCCGGGTTTTCCGGTCCGCGTATACGCGCCGTCAGCCAGACGCGCCCCTCCTGGTCCAGCATCGGGTTGTGGATGTTCGACCTGCTGTCCCAGATGCGCTCGTCGCCCCAGTACGGCGACGACGCGACGACCGGGTCGTCGTTCGTCGTCGGCGTGTCCTCGTCGCGGACGGGCACGTCGTAGACGGTCGACGTATTCGCTACCGGGTCGAGTATCGGCATCTCGTCGGTGCTGAGTTCGGGGGCGCCGTAAAGTGGCCCGTAAGCATTCACCGTCGGATCGCGGCGGTCGGTTCCCGAAAGATCGTGCATGTAGAACTGCGGGCTCGACCAGTCGCGCACGGTCGCGACGACGTTGCGTTCGACGCCCTGCGGCCTGGCCGGCTGCCGGGCCGGCAACTCGCCGGCAGCGATCCGGTCGGTCCAGTCCGCCATGTACTTGACCGGCAGGCCCTTCAGGGCCTCTGCGGCCAGGCGCAACATGTTGCCGCCGGCCTGGCCCGACGAGATCCGGCGCATCCAGGCCTGCTCCGAGGACTCGAACGTGCCGAGCGACGCCGGCAGCGTCCGCGTGGACCGCTGGCCGAGCTGGTGGCAGCCGACGCAGCCCATGTTCTTGACCCAGGTCAGGTAGAAATTCAGTCCGCCGGGTATCTCCGCAAGCTCGTCCTCCGCAGGCAGGTCCATCATCGCGTACCAGTATGCTGCCGGGTAAACCTCCGCGGCGGAAGCCGCGTCGGGTGCGACGACTGCTGCGAGATCGACGTTGCTGCCGGGCCGGGCCGCCGTCTTCGCCGAGTCGACGAGGCCATAGCCGCGCACCCACAGTTCGTAGTCCGCGTCCGGCAGGTCTGGCACGAGATAGCGTCCCTGGTCGTCCGTGACGACGATGCGCGCGAAGCGCGTGCCCAGGTCCTTCGTTTCGGCGATGACCCAGACGCCTGCCTCGGGCCCGCCCCCGCTCGTTACGACGCCGGCGATATCGTCTGCGTCGACCGGGATACCTGCTTCGTCTGCGGACCGCTGGCACGCAACCAGCAAGACGCCTGCCAGTACGATAGAGAAAGTGCGCATCGCCTCGTCTCCCCGAAAGCCGCCCAGGCCATTTGGCCAGATCGGGAAATTGGCCGCAACACGGCCGGGTCGGAAAGCGTGAATTACGGGTGCCCGCAGCCGAATGCCCTAAGAAGACAGCAAGCGCCCTGGCCCTGGTGCCCCTGACGGGCGTTGGCGGCTCAGAAGCGAAACGTGTAGCTGAACTTGAACGTCACGTCGCCGCTGACCGTCGTGAACGACCGGTTACGCAGGTAGTCGACGAGCTCGCGATTCAGGACCAGCACCATTTCCCGGCCCGCTCGCGGCACCCAGCGCAGGATGCTGTTGACGCCGAGGCTGTACGAGACGTTGTCGTACTGGACGAAATTTTCCCAGTACCATGTATTTGTGAAAGCGATGTCGGCCCGCACCGACGCCAGGCGCGTGACGAATGACCCGCCGGGCAGGTCGATGTCGTTGTAGTCGGTACGTGCCGAGAACCGGAAGTGCCGGTTCGGACGCCATATCAACTCGCTGCCGATCGCGTCCTGACTGCCGTCGTAGAAGTCGCCGCCGCAGTAATATAACTCTGCCCGCAACTTGCGCGACTCGCCCGTCGTGAGCGACACGCAGTACTGTTCGAACGAGTACAGATCGGCCGGGATGATGATGCCGTCGGAAATCTCGAACGGCTCGTCGAGCTGTTCCTCCAGTAGGTCGTACCGAAAGGCCAGCTTGTCGCTGCGGTCATTGGCTAGTTCGATAGGCCGCAAGGTAAGCACCTGGGTCTGCAGCTCCCCGGCCAGCGTCTCGATGCGCTGGAAATCGACGCCCGTGTAGGTCGATCGGAGCAGCGTCGAGTCCGGAAAGGCGATGTAACCGATCTCCGCCGACAGGTCGCGGACATCCAGTCGGTTCGCGAAGCCGAGTGCCGGATTGTAGTTTCGCTGCAGCTCCTTGTACGCCAGCGTGCCGCGCAGGCCGGACGCGTTGGGCGAGGCCAGGCTGAAGCCGTACGCCGCATCGTCGCCGTCCAGGCCGTCCGTCTCCGTCTGCTGGTACCAGAATCCGCCCTCCAGCGTTCGGCCGCCGGGCAGGCGCGTGTTCAGGTAACGAAAGTCGACACCGGCCAGCATGTTGTTCCGGTTCGAGTTCGGGTCCCCGTGCGTCAGGATCATGCCGACGCTGGACTCTGCGAAGATGTTGGCGGCGACCCGGGCGACGAATAGTTCGCTCGTGTCGGCGCCGTCGATCGAGTCCTGCTGTATCGCGAGCATGCCGAGGTCCCAGCCGCCCACGCGTCCGGTCAGCTTGCCGCCCGCTATGATGTCGACGGTCTCGCCGGCATCGCTCAGCCCGATGCGCCGCGAGAAAAAGGGCCGACCGCTCTCCTTTTCGACTCCGGACAAAGAACTCTTCGACTTGTAATCGCCGGCGCCGATCCGGCCGAATTCGAAAATGTCCGTGTCCTGCAGGAAAAAGCTGCGTCGTTCCGGGAAGAACAGCCCGAATCGCGTCAGGTTGATCTGCCGTTCGTCGACGCCCGTCCCGGAGAAATCGGTGTTGACGGTCAGGGCCGCGGTCACCCCCGGCGTCAGCTTGTAGAACAGGTCCACGGTCGGCTCGGTCTCGGTAGAACTCGCGTCGGTCTCGTAGTCGGTCGAGCGCCCGATTCTTATGCCGGGCACCACGTCGAGCCCGACGCCCTGGTCCATGCCGTGCATGTCCGTCATCTCGCCGAAGGTTGCGGGGTTCTGCGTGTGATTCGACGAGACCCAGCCGATGTACTCGGACCGACGGCCGATGTAACGGGCGAAATTCAGGCCCCAGGTGTCGTTCTTCGGATCGAAGGACAAGGTCTTGAACGGTATCTCGATCTCCGCCGTCCAGCCGTATTCCGTACGCCGGGTCGCGCCGTGCCAGATGCCGCGCCAGTTCCAGTTCTCATTGGTCACGTTCGCGAACAGCGCCTGGTTGCGAACGCCATTGGCTGACAAGTCGAATGCGTATCCGTTCCGCCCGCTGTTGAACGGATCGATCATTACCGTCACGGTGTCGTCACCGAACGAGAAGTCGCCTTGCCGCAGCACCTGTGCGCTGATCTTATCGGGCTCGCGGTCCCAGAACTGCCCGGCGATATAGAGCGCGTCTTTCGTATAGACGATGTATATGCGCGATTTTTCCGACGGCTGGCTGTACTCGTCCGGATCGACCTGGTGAAAGTCTTCGACGACGGTGCCGAAGGCCCAGGCATCGTCGTCCAGGGATCCGTCGATGACCGGAGCCATGTCGACCCGAAAGGCGTCGACGACCTTGTTGCGGGAGTCGACCAGCTCAGCGCCCGCCGGTCCGCACAGGATCAGGCAGACGTTCGCGGCCAGGCAGCAGGTCGACTCGCTCCGGATCAATGACGGCCCTAGGTTGCAGCTACCCCCAGCGGCTCAGGGTAGGCTGCCGAAGTGCCGCAGTCAAAGCAGAGTTACCGTCGCCGGCGATCCATCCGGCCGGCCGCGAGTACGACCGGCCGTTTAAGCGGAATCAGTCCAGGGTACTACGACGCCATACCCACGCGCATCGAGCCGCCGCGCAGTCGGCGCCGGAGTAGTCCCCGACGACATCGCCCCGCGCGTTTACGCCGAGCGCACGCTGGACCGCCGCCGCAGGGTAGTCGAGCGTCGTGAATGCTCCGTCGCCATCGCGATGAAAGCCATGGGAGACGCTGGCCGTATCGCGATACAGGCCCACGATCTCGCCGCTGGCGTTGACACCGCGGAGGTTCGTCGATGCGCCATCCGGATGGTCCAGCATCGAATACGCCCCGTGCCGGTCTCGCACCCAGCCATGCAACACGCCGCCCGAATTGTAATAGCCGACAGTGTCGCCGGCATCGCTGATCGCCCAGGCGACGGGTTAGG
>JAOUIH010000284.1 GCA_029884165.1 Gammaproteobacteria bacterium
CCGCCGGCGCACGGTCCGCGAGTTTTCGCATCGACCCGTGCCGCGCGACATCATCGAGACGGCGCTGCTGGCCGCCGGCACCGCGCCCAGCGGCGCCAACCTGCAACCCTGGCATTTCGTCGTCGTAAGCGGCGCCGAGACGAAGCGCAGGATACGCATTGCCGCGGAAGCGGAAGAGCGCGAGTTCTACGCGCACCGGGCGCCGGCAGAGTGGCTGCAGGCGCTCGAGCCGCTCGGCACCGACAGCGCGAAGCCGTTTCTCGAAACAGCCCCGTACCTCATCGCCGTGTTCCTGCAGAAATATGGCCGGCTGCCGGATGGGCGCAAGCTGAAGCACTACTACCCGGTCGAGTCGACGGGGCTCGCAACCGGCATCCTGATCACGGCGCTACACTTCGCCGGCCTCGCCTGCCTCACCCATACTCCGAGCCCGATGGGTTTTCTGAACGAGATCCTCGGCAGGCCCACCAGCGAGCGGCCGTTCCTGCTGCTGGTAACCGGATACCCGGCAGAAGACGCGATGGTGCCCGACATCGGGCGCAAGATCCTGTCGGAATTTGTGAGCTTCGCCGAGGACTGATACGGCGTTCAGCCGGTGTTCTGCAAACCCTGCGCGATGCCGTTGACGCTTGCGAGCAGCGCATCGAACAGGTCTTCGTCCTGGTAGTTCGAATTGCGCCAGCGCGCGAGGAGATCGACCTGCATCAGGCTCATCGGGTCGACGTAGGGATTGCGCAGCATGATCGCTCGCTGCAGGGTCCGGTCGCCCTGCAGGATTTCCCCGTGGCCCGAGTAGTCGAGGATCAGGTCGCGCGTAAGCCGGAACTCCTGCTCGATTATCGGGAAGAACTCGCCGTGCAGGGGGCCTGCCAGCCTGGAGTAGAACTCGGCGATGCCGAGGTCCGCCTTGGCGAGCACCATCTCCGCATCCGAGGTCAGTGCGCGCATGAAGTACCACTCGCGAAACATGTCGCGAAACGCCGCGTCGTCGAATCGTTGCGCGGCTGCCCGGAGACCGCTGCCGAAGCCGAACCAGCCGGGCAGCATGTACCGGCTCTGCGCCCAGGCGAACACCCACGGTATGGCGCGCAGGTCTTCGACGCCGCCGCGGCGCGCGTTCCGCGACGCAGGCCGGGAGCCGATACGCATGCGCTCGATCAGGTCGATCGGCGTTGCCCGGCGAAAATACTCGTAGAAGTCCGGCGTGTCGTATACGAGCCTGCGATAGACGTCGCGGCTCTCGTCAGCAATCACCTGCATCATCGTATGCCACTCGGGCATGTCGCTGCCGCGGTGCTGCGGTAATGCGGTCGCGAGCGACATCGCGCCGACGACCTGCTCGAGACTCCGCAATGCAATGCCGCGCAGGCCGTATTTCTCGTTGACGATTTCGCCCTGCTCGGTAACCCGCAGGTAACCCTGCACGGTGCCGGGCGGCGCGCCCAGCACGGCAGCGTGCGTCTTGCTGCCGCCCCGGCTGATCGTGCCGCCGCGGCCGTGGAACAGGTTCAGCCGGACGCCGGCGTTCTGCACCGATTCGACCAGCCCGACCTGGGCGTGGTGCAGGGCCCAGCGTGCGGACGCGAGGCCCGCATCCTTGTTGCTGTCCGAGTAGCCGATCATCACCATCTGCCGGTCCCCGCGATTCGCCAGGTGCTCCCTGTACAGCTCGTTCGCCAGCAGTTCCCTGACGATCGCCGGGCCCTGCTCGAGATCGCCGACCGTCTCCAGCAAGGGCGCGACGTCCAGCGGCACGTCGCCGCTGCGCGAATGCAGCTCGCTCCAGTTTGCCAGCAGCAGCACCGACAGGATGTCGTCGACGCCCTGGGTCATGCTGACGATGAAGGGTCCGATCGCGCGCTCGCCGTACTTGCGCCGGCAGGCGGACAGGGCCTGGAAGACGGCCAGCGTCTTGCGCGCGGCGATGGCGTGTGTGTCGAGCGGAGACTCCCGCGTGGCGATCGCCTCCGTGATGCGCCGGGTCCGGTCCTCCGGGCTCCACTGGAGCCAGTCGTCGATGCCGAGACACTGGCCCACGACCCTGCGATGCACGAGGGCGTCCTGCCGGACGTCGAGCGTTGCGAGGTGAAAGCCGAAAGCCCTGATGCGGCGCTGCAGCCGCCTGACCGCAAACAGGCCGCCGTGCTGGCCTTTGTTCTCGACGAGGCTTTCCCCGATGATCGCGACGTCCGCGTGGAACTG
>JAOUIH010000285.1 GCA_029884165.1 Gammaproteobacteria bacterium
GCGGCGTATTCTCGACCTGATCGCGACACCTGTGTCGATCCTGGATAGCGACGCAGCAAAAAATCTCGAGCGGGTCCGCGGCAGCATCGAGTTCCGGCACGTCGACTTCGCCTATGCGACCGGCGAGCCGGTGTTGCACGACATCAACCTGGTGATCGAGGCCGGGAGTACGGTCGCATTCGTCGGCCAGACAGGATCCGGCAAGAGCACGCTCCTGAAGCTGTTACTGCGCTTCTACGAGCCCGACGCCGGAAAGATTCTTATCGATGGTGAGCCGATCGACACCGTGAGCCTCGACAGTCTCCGGCGCCAGGTCGGGCTCGTGAGCCAGGACGTATTCCTGTTCCAGGGAACCATTGCCCAGAACATCGCTTACGGGAGCCCGGCGGCCACGCCGGAGGATGTGCGGGCCGCGGCGCTGGCGGCCGAGGCGAGCGAATTCATCGACCGGCTGCCGCAGGGTTACGACACGATAGTCGGCGAGCGGGGCCAGAAACTCTCCGGCGGCCAGCGGCAGCGGCTGTCGATTGCGCGCGCACTGCTGAAGGCCCCGCCGATCCTGATACTCGACGAGGCCACGTCCTCGGTCGATAACGACACGGAGGCCGCGATCCAGCGCTCCATGCAGCGGATTTCGCACTCCTGCACGATGTTGATCATCGCGCACAGGCTGTCGACGATCGTCAAAGCGGACCGGATTTACGTGATGGACAGGGGCCGCATCGTCGACAGCGGCACGCACCCGGAACTGCTGGAGCGCGGCGGCATCTACGCGGCGCTCTGGGCGGTGCAGACCGGCAGCAGGTAGACGGCGCCCCCGCGCCTGGTCCTCAGCCGCTACGCAGGCCGGGCCAAAGCTCGCAGGTACTCTTGGCAGGCGGGCGCAAACAACCGGCACGGCATTTCCTTCATGACGGATGATTTCTTCCCCCGTTCGTTAGTAACCCGGCCCCGACTGCCGGAAAATCCCCGTCAGACCCGGTACGTCAGACCGGGGCACCAGGAGACCTGCAACATGATGACACTTTACAGCTTCGGGCCGGGTGCGAACTCGCTGAAGCCGCTGCTCGCACTGTTCGAGAAGGGTCTGGACTGGAATCATCGATTCGTGGATCCGAAGAAGTTCGAGCAGCACTCGGACTGGTTCAAGAAAATCAACCCCAGGGGCCAGGTACCGGCGCTCGATCACGACGGCAAGATCATTACCGAATCGACGGTCATCTGCGAATACCTCGAAGACGTGTTCCCCGACCAGGTACCGCTGCGGCCGAAAGATCCGTACAAAGCCGCGCAGATGCGTGTCTGGACCAAGTGGGTCGACGAGTATTTCTGCTGGTGCGTCTCCACGATCGGCTGGCACCGGGTCGTCAAGCCGCTCGCACAGTCGATGTCCGACGAGGATTTCGAGGCGCACCTGAAGAAAATCCCGATTCCCGAGCAGCAGGTGAAATGGCGGCGGGCGCGCGAGGGCTTCCCGCAGGACCTGCTCGACGAGGAGATGCGCAAGATCGGCGTATCCGTGCGAAGGCTCGAGGAAACGCTGTCCAGGCGCGAGTACCTGGTCGAGAACGAATACACGCTGGCCGACATCTGCAACTTCGCGATCGCCAACGGCATGCAGTTCGGATACCCGGAGCTCGTGAACGAGAAGGATACGCCCGGCCTGGTCGCCTGGATCGCGCGCATAAACGAGCGGCCTGCCTGCAGGGAGATGTTCGACAAGATCAAGCGGGAGAACCTGCGTCCGAAAGAAGACGCCTGATCACGCCATGGCCAGCAACAACAGCATCCGCCTGTTCGACCTGCAACTGGAAACCGGTTGCACGATCAGCCCGTTCGTCTGGCGCATCAAGTACGCGCTGAAGCACAAGGGTTTCGACATCGACATAGTCCCTAACGGCTTCACCGGCATCAGGGAAATCACCAACGGGTTTTCGGACCGCGTGCCGGTAATCGTCGACGACGGCCACTGGGTCAGGGATAGCTGGGACATCGCGGTCTACCTGGACGAGACCTACCCTGACCGGCCGATGCTCTACGAGGGGCCGAGCCAGAGGATACTTACGCGCTTCATCGACAACTGGATGTGGGCGACGATCATCCGTCCCTGGTTCTACTGCTACATCAAGGACTACCACGACCTGTCGATGCCGCGCGACCGCGCCTACGTGCGGGAGAGCCGCGAGAAACTGT
>JAOUIH010000286.1 GCA_029884165.1 Gammaproteobacteria bacterium
TTGACGCCGGTGCAGTAGTGGAACTGGTGCCGGGAGAGTTCCTTGACGAAGCCGGCCATATCGCGAGGGTTAGGGATAAGCACGTTCTCGCCGCCCTGCACCATGATCGACAGCAGATTACTTTGCAGCGAAAAGATGTGATAAAGCGGCAGCGCCGTGATCGCGACGACGGGGTCGATCTCCTCGAACGCGCTGGACTGCCAGGCCTTGCCCTGGAACACGTTGAAGACCATGTTGCGATTACTGAGCATCGCCCCTTTCGATACGCCGGTCGTGCCGCCGGTGTATTGCAGGAACGCGAGATCCGCATAGCCCAGCTCGGGCCGCTTGAGTTCCTGCGACCGGCCCGGATCCAGCGCCTGCTTCAGCGTAATGCTGCCCGGCAGCTCGTAGGGCGGTACCGTCTTCCTGACGCGTCGCATGACGAAGTTCGTCAGCGGGCCCTTCGGGAAACCGAGCAGGTCGCCGATGCCCGTGGTGATGCTCTGCGTCACAGACGTCGCGGCCACGACCTTCGCGAGCGTGTGCGCGAAATTCTCCAGGATCACGATGCAGCGCGCCCCGGAGTCCACGAGCTGGTGCTGGAGTTCGCGCGCGGTGTAAAGAGGATTGACGTTGACGACGACCAGGCCTGCCCGCAGCGCGCCGCAGAGTGCGACCGGGTACTGCAGCACGTTCGGCAGCATGATCGCGACCCGTTCTCCCTTGACCAGGCCGAGCTCGCGCTGCAGGTAACACGCAAAACGCTCAGACAGCTCGTCCAGCTGCCGGTACGTCAACCGGGTTCCCATGCAGGAAAATGCGCTGCGGTCCGGGTATTCGCGCATGCCGAACTCGATCATGTCGCGTACCGAGCGGTGCTCGGGCGTCGGTACCTCGGCAGGCACGCCTTCCGGGTAGGATTTGAGCCAGGGCTTGTCCACGGGGTGCTGATCCTTTCCTTGAGCCTGGCCCGGGCCGGTGCTGCCGGTTGCCGGGCTCATTGTCCCTGGCCTGCGCCATTCAGCGCAGCGTCGATGGCGGGCCAGGCATTATCGAGCAGGATCGGTTGGGCAGCCGCGTTGGGATGGATGCCGTCGTCCTGCATCAGTTCCTCGTTCAGCGCGACGCCTTCCATGAAGAACTCGATCCAGGGGATGCCGAGTTCGGCGGCCGTCTCGCGGAATACGTTCTCGAAGGCACGAGTATACCGTGGCCCGTAGTTCGTCGGGATGCGAATGCCCAGCAGGACGACCGCGGCGCCGCTTTCCTTGGCGGCGACCAGTATCTTCTCCAGGTTCTCGCGGATGCGCTCCGGCGGGAAGCCCCTGAGGCCGTCGTTGCCGCCCAGTTCCAGGATCACGAGCTCCGGCTCGAAGCGCTCGAGCGCCGGGCCGATCCGGGTCGCGCCGCCCTCGGTGGTCTCGCCGCTGATGCTGGCGTTGATTACCTTATGTTCGTACCCTTGGGAGCCGAGCCGGGACTGCAACAAATGTACCCAGGATTGGTCAACGTCTATTCCGTAGCCGGCGCTCAGGCTGTCGCCGAATACCAGTACCACGGGTTGATCGGCAGCCTGCACGCCTGTGGCGGCAGATCCGCTCAATATAATTAATAAGGTCAGAATAATTCGCATGTCGAGCCAGTTGTCACCCGAAACGGCGGTGCTTGCCGCCGAACACGTGTCCAAAAAGGTTAGCAGTCCGGAAGGCCATCTGACCATTCTTTCGGACGTTAGTTTTCACATCGCCAAGGGCGAGTCCGTTGCTATCGTCGGAGCATCCGGCGCCGGCAAATCGACATTGCTCGCGCTGCTTGCCGGCCTCGACCTGCCGACGAGCGGCAAGATCTGGCTGGACGGCAGCGAGCTCACGGCGCTCGACGAGGACGGCCGCGCCATGGTGCGGGCCGAAAAGGTCGGATTCGTATTCCAGTCCTTTCACCTCGTGCCCTCGCTCAACGCCCTCGAAAACGTGATGCTGCCGCTGGAACTCGCCGGGCGGAGCGCTCCCCGGGACAGCGCGGTTTCGATCCTGGACGCAGTCGGCCTGAGGGATCGTCTGCGCCATTATCCGTCGCAACTTTCCGGCGGCGAGAAACAGCGCGTGGCGATCGCCCGCGCGTTCGCGACCGAACCGTCGGTCCTGTTTGCCGACGAACCTACGGGCAACCTCGACGCGCGCACCGGCCAGAACATCATGAACATCATG
>JAOUIH010000032.1 GCA_029884165.1 Gammaproteobacteria bacterium
CAAGCGATATGACCAGCAACAGCGTCGGCACGGCGCTCACGACTCGCATCAGTGCAAAACGGAGTGCGCCTGTCTGCTGCATTCGATGCGCTGCTTACCTGGCCGGCTCGATACTCAGGTGGTGACTGTAATGATAATCGAGGACATTGTCTTGCCAGCCCCGGAGCCGCGGCGACACGAGGTGCTTGCTGACGTAGTAGTAGATCGGGATGACCGGGTGTTCGGCCAGGAGCAGCCGCTCGGCTTCTTCGAGGAACAGGCGGCGCCGACCCATGTCGGTCTGGTTCGCTGCCCGGTCGAGCAGCGAATCGTACTCGGCGCTGGTGTAAGCGAACATGTTGGACGGGTTGCTGCTCTCGAAGATGGACAGAAACGTGTAGGCGTCGTTGTAGTCGCCGGTCCAGTTCGTGCGAAAGATTTGCGTGATCTTCTTCGCGCGCATGTTCGCGATCAGCACCCGGAATTCTTCATTGATAAGGGTCGCCTCGAAACCAAGGACCTCGCGCCACATGGACTGGATCGCCAACGCAATGCGCTGGTGGGTCTCGGAGGTGTTGTAGCGCAGCTCGATCGTGAGCGGGTTATCCGGACCGTAGCCCGCTTCCGCATACAGGCGACGCGCCTGCTCCTGTCGTTCCGCCAGGCTCATCTGCGCGTAGGCGAGGCGCGGCGGCGCGTAGTTGTCCACTCCCGGCGGCACGATGCTCCACGCCGGCTGCTCGCCGCGCGCGATGACTTTCTCGACCAGCGTGTCGCGGTCGATAGCGAGCGACAGCGCCTCACGAAGTGCCGGGCTGTCGCCCAGCGCGGCGTGGTTCAGGTTGTAGCCGTAGTAGTAGACGCCGAGCGAAGGCGCGACCCGCAGCTCGGCCGGTCGTTCCGCTCGCAGCTGGCTGAAGGCTTCCGAAGGCACGGTGCTCGTCACGTCGAGTTCGCCGGCGCGATAGCGATACAACTCGGCGCTGGGTTCCTCGGTGACGTGATGTCGTACGGTGTCGATGCTGGTTGCGGCATCGTTCCAGTAGTGCGGGTTGCGCGCCAGCGTGATCACGGAGCCGAGCTCCCACGATACGAGCCGGTAGGCGCCGTTCGAAACCAGGTTGCCGGGCTTCGTAAACTGGTCGCCGTGCTCGGCCTGCGAGGCCGTGTTCACCGGACAGGTCGCCGGGTTCGCGAGCAGGCTCAGGAAGTATGGCGTCGGCCGGGCCAGTCGTACCGTCAGCTCCAGCCGACCGGTCGCCTCGACGCCGAGGCTGTCCGGCGGCGCGCGCCCTGCCACGATTTCGGCCGCGTTCTGTACCGGCGCCAGCGTCTCGGCGTAAAAGGCCGCGGTCGCCGGGTCCACAAGCCGGCGGAAGCCGGCCACGAAATCGGCCGCCGTTACCGGCTCGCCGTTCGACCAGAGCGCTTCCGGCCGCAGCGAGAACACATAGGTCAGGCCGTCGTCAGAGATCTCCCAGCCAAGTGCTGCGCCGGCGACCAGTTCACCGGCCGCCGAATAGGTCGTCAAGCCTTCGAACAGGTCGCGCAGTACGTGTTGCGCCTGCAGTGTGCGGGCGAGTTGGGGATCGAGGGTTTCCGGTTCGGGGCCGATGCCGCGATTCAGCAGCGCGCCGGAAGTTTCCGCGGGCGGCTGGCAGCCGGCCAGCAGCGCGACGGCCAGGATGACCAGGAGGGCGGCGGCTCGGCGCTGTTTGACTTTGATCGGCGTGAGCATGGCGGCGTTCGTGTGAGTCGAACGGCACAGCATACCTGAACGCCGGTATCGCCTCAGGGACCACAGCACAGTTCGGGTGCCCGGTCGTCAGGCCGTATGGCGGAGCCGTTCTTTCTGCAGGTGGATCAGGATCAGGGAGACCGTCGACGGCGTAACGCCCTCGAGCCTCGACGCCTGGCCCAGCGTTGCCGGCCGGGCCTTCTGCAGGCGCTGCCGCGCCTCGGTCGACAGGCCGACAACCCTCGCGTAATCGAGATCCGCCGGCAGCTGCAGGGTTTCCTGCTTCGCGTGCCGCTCGATTTCGCGCTGCTGTCGCTCGATGTAGCCTGCGTATTTTGCCTGCACCTCGACCTGGAATTCGATCTGCTCACGGAACTCGTCGATGATGTCGGCATGAGCTGCCGGGCGCCCGACCGCGCTCAGCGCCGCGACGCGTCCGTAGTCGAATTCGGGTCGGCGCAGCAGTTCCGAGGCCCGGCAATCGCGCTGGAAACCGGCGCCGGCGGACCCGATCGCCGCGGGGTCGGCATCGTCGAGGTCGGAGCGCTTCACGACGATGCGCGCCAGGCGCGCCTGCTCCGCCGCCACGGCCGCGCGCTTGGTCTCGAACGCGCGCCAGCGTTCGTCGTCGACCAGGCCCAGCTCGCGCCCTTGCCGCGTCAGCCGGAGATCGGCATTGTCCTCGCGCAGCAGCAGCCGGTACTCCGCCCGGCTCGTGAACATGCGGTAGGGCTCGCTGACGCCGCGCGTGACCAGGTCGTCGATGAGCACGCCGATGTAGGCTTCGTGGCGTGCCGGGAACCAGCCCTCCTGCCCGGCTGCGCTGCGCGCCGCGTTGACGCCCGCGACCAGCCCCTGCGCCGCCGCCTCCTCGTAGCCGGTCGTGCCGTTGATCTGCCCGGCGAAGAACAGCCCGTCCAGGTGGCGGGTTTCCAGCGTTGGGCGGAGCTCGCGCGGATCGAAATAGTCATATTCGATCGCATAACCAGGCTGCGTGATTTGCGCCTGCCCGAAGCCGACTATGGATCGAACGAAACGCAGCTGAGTTTCGTATGGCAGGCTCGTCGAGATGCCGTTCGGGTAGACCTCCTCCGTCGCGAGCCCTTCCGGTTCGACAAAGATCTGGTGGGAGTCCCGGTCGGCGAAACGGACGACCTTGTCCTCGATCGACGGGCAATACCGGGGGCCGACGCCCTCGATCATTCCCGAGTACATCGGCGACTCGTGCAGCGCGGCACGGATGATGTCGTGGGTTTCCGCGGTCGTCCGCGTGATGTGGCAGCGGACCTGCGGCGGATGCTCGCCGCGCTTGCCGAGGAACGAAAACACGGGCCGGGGCTCGTCACCGGGCTGCGGCTGCATTACCGCGTAGTCGAGACTCTTGCCGTCGAGGCGTGGCGGCGTGCCGGTCTTGAGGCGGGCGACACGGAACGGCAGTTCCCTGAGGCGTGCCGCAAGCCGGATCGAAGGCGGATCGCCCGCCCGGCCGCCCGGCTTTTCGGTCCGGCCAATCAGGATCCGGCCGCCGAGGAAGGTCCCCGCGGTCAGCACGACGCTGCGGGCACGGATGAGCTCCCCGCGACTGCTGACGACTCCCGCCACGCGGCCGTTGCGGACGATGAGGTCCTCGACGGTGTGCTGCAGGATGGAGAGGCCCGGCTGGTTCTCGAGGAGCGCGCGGATGGCCTGGCGATACAGCTGCCGATCGGCCTGGGCGCGAGTCGCCCGGACTGCCGGTCCCTTGCTGGCGTTCAGCGTGCGGAACTGGATGCCGGCACAGTCGATGGCCCGGGCCATCGCGCCACCGAGTGCGTCTACCTCGCGGGTCAGGTGGCCCTTGCCGATGCCACCGATCGCTGGATTGCAGCTCATCTGGCCGAGCGTGTCGACGTTCTGCGTCACCAGGAGCGTACGCGCGCCGGCCCGGGCCGCTGCGAGAGCTGCCTCCGTTCCGGCGTGACCGCCGCCGATCACGATGACGTCAATTTCCTGATTGGCCGACATGGCGCAGTTGTCGAGTGGCAAGGGAGGGCGGATTTTATCCACAGCCAGGAAAAGCTGCCAGCACGCCGCTCGCCGCACCGGCTTTACTTGCAGCGACTGTGCCCGGAAACTAGCGCGTTTTGTCTAAGGGAGCGCAGCGCGGCGTGGAACGGATGCTATATATAAGCCTCGCCGCCGCGGTGCTGTTCGCGCCGGCGTCCGCGGCGCCGACACTGGAGCTGGTGGATTGCCGGATCAACGCCGGCCCTGCTTACCCGGGTATCTCCGCCCGCTGCGGTATGCTCGAGCGCCCGCTGAACCCGGCGGATGCCTCGAGCCCTGCGCTCAGGCTCCGCGTCGCCGTCGTGCCGGCCTTGAGCCTGGAGCCGGAGCCGGACCCGTTCGTACCGATAGCCGGAGGCCCCGGCCAGGGCACGGTCGAGTTCTACGCCGGGACGGCCCGCGCGTTCGAGAAGATCCGCCGCAATCGCGACCTGGTCTTGCTGGACCAGCGCGGGACCGGCGATTCGGCGCGCATGGATTGTGACGTCGAAGACGAGCTGGTGGGCGGCGCGTATTCGGAGGAAGAGACCCGCGCTGCGACCCGGGAATGTCTCGCGGCGCTGCCCTTCGACCCGCGCTATTTCACGACCAGCGTCGCCGTGACGGATCTCGAGGCGTTGCGCCAGGCCCTGGGTTACGAGCGCCTGAATCTCTACGGTGTGTCCTACGGCAGTCGCGTGGCCCAGCACTTCGCGCGGCGCTACCCGGGCTCGACCCGCAGCGTGATCCTCGACGGCGTCGTCCCGCCGCAGCTGGCGCTGGGCCCGGGTATCGCGGTCGAGGCGCAGAAGGCGCTCGATGCGATCTTCGCCCGCTGCGCTGACGACGAGGCCTGCAACGAGCGCTTCCCGGGGCTCGCCGCCGGCTTCGAAGCGCTGCGAGAATCGCTAGATGCCGAGCCTCGCATCCTGACGCTGCCACACCCGCTCACGGGCCAGCCGGAAGTCCTGTCCTTCGCTGCGGCGGAACTTGCCGGCGCCGTCAGGCTGTTGAGCTACAACCCGGCCAGCGTCGCTCTGCTGCCATTCCTGTTGCAGGAAGCGATCGACGGCCGGCTCGAGCCCATCGCGGCGCAGTTCCTGATGATTCGCGACGGGATGACCGACGCGCTGGCGCTCGGCATGCACAACGCGGTCATGTGCACGGAGGACGCGCCCTACTTCGGCGGCGAGGCCATCAGCGACGAGGAGCTGGCGGCCACCTACATCGGACCGCTGATGCTGGCCGCGCTGCGGCAGATATGCGCCGTCTGGCCGGCGGGCCTGATCGACGACGGTTTCAAGACGCCGCTGGACAGCGACCTGCCGGTGCTGCTGCTCTCCGGCGACGCGGACCCGGTCACGCCGCCCTATTTCGCCGAGATGGCGGCCGTCGACCTGGCGAACGCCGCGCTCCTGGTCGGTCGCAACCAGGGCCACGGCCAGGCGCAGCGCGGCTGCGTGCCGGACATCATGGCGGAATTCGTCGCCACTGCCGATCCGTCGGCGCCGGACACCGACTGCCTCGCACAGGCCTTCGCAATGCCGTTTTTCCTCGGGTATTCGGGGCCCGCGCCGTGATCGTCGTCGACGGGCTCTGCAAGTCCTTCGGCGCGGTGCGCGCGCTGCAGGGCGTCAGCTTCCGGGCGGAGGACGGCCGCATCACCGGCCTGCTCGGGCCGAACGGGGCCGGCAAGTCCACCACGCTGCGCGTCCTGTACACGGTGCTGAAGCCGGATCGGGGTACCGCGTCCATCGACGGTGCCGACGTCGTCGCCGACCCACTGGCGGCGCGCAAGCTGATCGGGACGCTGCCACACGGCTCGGGCCTGTACCCGCACCTGACGGCACGCGAGAACATCCGCTATTACGCCCGCCTCTGTCACGTGCCCGCGGTTTCGGTCGACGAGCGGGTGCAGCGCGTGATCGACGAGCTGGAGATCGGTGAATTTGCAGACCGTCGCTGCAAGGGCTTTTCGCAAGGCCAGCGCACGAAGGTCGCGCTGGCGCGCGCGCTGGTACACGGGCCGCGGAACGTCATCCTCGACGAGCCGACGAACGGGCTGGACGTAATGGCGACACGCGCGCTAAGGGAACTGGTGTTGAAGCTCAAGGCCGATGGAAAGTGCGTGCTGTTCTCGAGCCACGTGATGCAGGAGGTCGCCGCGCTGTGCGACGAGATCGTGATCATTGCCGGCGGCCGTGTGGCGATGCACGACACGCCGATGGGCATCCGCGAGCGAACCGGGCGGGAAGACCTGGAGGAAGCCTTCGTCAGCGCAATCGCAGCAGTGGGCTCGCAATGATGCACACGCTGAAAACCGTCTTCCTGAAAGAGGTCATCGACAACTTCCGGGACCGGCGCACGCTTATGTCGGCCCTGCTGCTCGGCCCGATCTTCGGTCCTGTGCTCTTCGCGTTCGTAATCAACCTGTCGGTCAGGCAGTCGCTCAGCGATGCAAGTCTGCCGCTGGATCTCCCGGTGATCGGTGCCGGGCATGCTCCGAACCTGCTGCGCTACCTGGAGAGCAATAACATTCGCATCGTCGAAGCGCCGGCGACGCGCGACGAAGCGGTCCGGGCCGTGCTGGAGGGCCGGCACGACGTCGTCGTCGTGATTCCGGAGACGATCGCGTCTGACCTTGCCGGCATGCAGCCGGCGCGCATCGAGGTCATAACGGACGAGGCCAGTCGCACGGCCGAGCGCGAGTCGCGCAGGGCGATCAGGGCGCTGGCGGCTTATAGCCAGGAGATCGCCGGCCTGCGCCTCGTTGCGCGCGGGGTCAGCCCGACGGTCATGCAGCCGTTCAATATCGACCTGGTCGACGTTTCCACGCCCAGCGGCCGGTCGGCGATGCTGCTGGGCATGCTGAGCTACTTTTTCATGTTCGCCCTGCTGTCCGGCGGCATGAACCTGGCTATCGACACGACGGCCGGCGAAAGGGAGAGAGGCTCGCTCGAGCCGCTGTTGTGCCTGCCGGTCACCCGCGACCACCTGATCATCGGCAAGATACTCGCGGCCTGCCTGTTCATGGCGATGTCGCTGACGCTCAGCCTCACCGCGTTCTCGGTCGTGCTGCGCTTCCTGCCGCTGCAACAACTCGGCATGACGCCGAATTTCGGACCAATGGCCGTGGTGACGGCTTTCCTGTTGCTTATTCCTTTCGCGCTGCTCGGTGCGGCCCTGATGACGATGGTCGCTTCGTTCACCAGGAGCTACAAGGAGGCGCAGACCTGGCTGACGATCGTGATCCTCACACCGACGCTGCCGATACTGGTCGTCAGCATCCTGATGCTGCGGCCCAGTACCGGGCTGATGTTCATCCCGAGCCTTAGCCAGCACCTGCTGCTGGTCGAGCTCATCCGGAACGAGCCCCTGCAGATGCTTGACGTCGCGGTCTCCGTGTCCGGGACGCTTGCGCTCGGGGTGCTGGTGACCTGGATCTGCGCCCGCCTGTACCGGCGGGAGGGATTGCTGGGCTGAGCGCGGTTCATGCCGCCGCCGGGAGACGGGCAAAAAAAACCCCGCCGTCGGCGGGGTTTGAGTTTGTTGCCTCGCTTCGATCAGCGATCGAAATAGAAGCGACCGAAGATGCCGTAGGCGGACGCGTCGTCCCCCCAGCTGCCGTTCAGACCGATCGCGAAATTGTCGGTCAGGTCCATCAGGAAAGCGGCGCCGAGCGCCGTGTCGTCGCCGGAATCGTCGAGGTCTACGTACTTGACGCCGAAGTTCAGTTCGACCGCTTCGCTTACGTTGGCTCGCAGGCCGACGGCCAGGCCGAGCCCGTCGTCGTCCGCTTCGGCCGAGCCGAGACTGACTTCGACTGACTCGTAGGTGAGCTGGGCAACGACGTCGATGACCGGCGAGATCGGGGTGTTGAATCCGACGCCGATGTTCCAGCTTGTGGCATCGACTCCGAAATCCAGGTCCGCGCTCTCGTAGGCGGCTATGCCGTGGAAGTTCTCGTTGATGGCAAGCGAACCACCGACGCCGAAGAAGTCGCCATCGACGTTCAGGTCGTCGAAATCGAGCTGTCCGTACGTCGCTTCAACGAAGTTGTAGTTGAATCCCTGGGCCGCGGCCGGAACCGAGGCTGCGGCTAACACAACCAAAAGGAGATAACGCTTCATGACAGTGTCCTTGTCTCAAGAATGCCCAATGGCGCGAACTGTAATGCGGCCGCGTGGCCGCGGGTGGAACGGTGTCACAGTTTTCACGTGTAACGATTATTGTCAAATTACGCCGCGGCATAAGCGAGAGGCAGCGCCGCGGCCCGGGCCCTGTCGGCGTCGCGCCGAGTCACTTGCCGATGCAGAACTCGCTGAAAATGCGCCCGAGCAGGTCGTCGCTGGTCAGCTCGCCGGTGACCTCGCCCAAGGCCCGCTGGGCGAGGCGGAGTTCCTCGGCGAGCAGTTCGCCTGAGCGTGTCTCCGCCAGTGCGGTGCGGCCGAGATCGAAATGGCTGCGCGCCCGCGCGAGTGCGTCGAGCTGGCGGCGGCGGGCCGTGAAGGCGCCTTCGCCCAGGTCGTGGTAGCCGGCTAGTTCGCGGATCGCGCCGCGCAGCTCGCCGACGCCCGCCCCGGTCAGCGCACAGACGCGAAGCCGCGGGTTACCGGTCGCCGGGTCGCGGCCCGGCGCCTCGCCGGTCAGGTCGATCTTGTTGCGCACGACAATGATCGGGATACCCTCGGGCAGATTTTCCCCGTGCGCCGGCTCGGCCGGATCGGTCGCGTCCTGGACCCAGAGCACCGCGTCGGCCTGCCGCATTGCCTCGCGCGCCCGGCGGATGCCCTCCGCTTCGACGCGGTCCGGGTCCTCGCGCAGCCCGGCCGTGTCGACGAGTTCGACGGCGAGGCCGTCGATGTCGATCTGCTCCCTGAGGATGTCCCTGGTCGTGCCGGCCACGTCAGTGACGATGGCGGCTTCCTGGCCTGACAGCAGGTTCAGCAGGCTCGACTTGCCGGCATTCGGCTTGCCCACGATGACGATGCGGTAGCCGTCGCGCAGCACGCTGCCCGTCGCCGCCGTTTGCGCCAGCTCCTCGAAAGACCGGCGGGCGGCGTCGATACGCTGTGCGAGCGCGTCGTCCGCAAGGAAGTCGATTTCCTCTTCCGGAAAGTCGATCGCGGCTTCCACGTGCAGCCGGAGTGTCGTGAGTTGTTCCTGCAGGGATTCAACGGCCCGGCTGAAAGCGCCGGCCAGGGAACGTAACGCCGCTCGCGCGGCTTGCCGCGTTCCGCTGCCCACGAGGTCGGCTATTGCCTCGGCCTGCGCCAGATCGAGTTTGCCGTTCAGGAAAGCGCGTTTTGAAAATTCGCCCGGCTCCGCGTTGCGTGCGCCGAGGCTGACGGCCGCATCGACGATTCCTGCCACGACAACCTGGCCGCCGTGGCCCTGCAGTTCGACGACGGTTTCCCCGGTGAAGGAGCGCGGCGCAGGAAAGTAGAGTGCGATGCCGATGTCGAGCTCCCTGCCCTCGGCATCCTGGAAGATCCTGAGCCCGGCAGTGCGCGGCTCCGGCAGTTCGCCGACCATCCTCGTCGCGATGCTCGCCGCTTCCGGGCCGGAGATGCGGACGACGGCAACGCCGCCGGTTCCCGGGGGCGTCGCGGCGGCTACGATGGTGTCTTTTATATAAGTCAGGGCGTCGTTCATCGCAGCAATGCCCGGCCGCTGGCGGCGCCGCGGCTACAGATCCGGATCTTAGCGCCGCCGCGGACCGGCGCCGGGATCATTTGCCTTTTTTCTTTGCCTTGCCGCCCTGCTGCTTGCCTTCCTGCGAGACGACCTTGTTGATATGCCACTGCTGGGCGATCGACAGCACGGTGTTGGTGACCCAGTAGAGCACCAGGCCGGACGGGAAGAATGCGAAAAACGCGGTAAACATGATCGGCATGATCTGCATCACGCGCGCCTGCACCGGGTCGGCGGGCGCCGGGTTGAGTCTCTGTTGCAGCAGCATTGCCGCGCCCATGATCAGCGGCAGGATGAAAAACGGGTCGCGCGACGACAGGTCCGTGATCCACAGCGCGAATGGCGCCTGGCGCATCTCGACACTTTCGAGGAGCACCCAGTAGAACGCGAGGAAGAACGGCATCTGGATCAGTATCGGCAGGCAGCCCGCGGCCGGGTTGACCTTTTCGCGCTGGTAAAGCTCCATCATCGCCTGTGACAGCGCCTGCCGGTCATCCTTGTAGCGTTCCTGCAAGGCTTTCATGCGCGGCTGGATTTCGCGCATCTTCGCCATCGACCGGCCACTCGCCTCCGTAAGCTTGTAGAACGCGAGCTTGATCAGGATTGTCACGATGATGATCGCTACGCCCCAGTTGCCGACCATCCCGTAGATTTTGCTGAGCAGCCAGAACAGCGGCTCGGCGATGATCGTCAGCCAGCCGTAGTCGACGGTAAGCTTAAGCTTCGGGTCGATCGTCTCGAGCTGCGCCTGCAGCTTCGGTCCGACGAATGCCGTCGTCGAGAAGCTTGCGATTTCGCCCGGGGCTACGGTCTTGACGGGACCAATGCCGCTCGCCGTCGAGACGTCGCCGCGAACCGAGACGTTGTAGCGATGCTCTTCACCTGCCGGGGGCACGACCGCGGTCAGGAAATGGTGCTGGATGCTCGCGATCCAGCCGTTAGCGCTGTTGAATGAGAACGGGCCGTCATCGAGCAGGTCATCGCGCTTCAGCTTGGTCGACTTCTGGCCGTCGTAGATGATCGGGCCGTCGAAGGAATAGCTGTCGACGTCGAACATCGAGCGCTCGGGCTCACGATTCCGCCGCTGGAGCTGCGCGTAGGCTGCACCGCGCCAGTCCGTCGCGCTGTCATTGCGGACGTGGTGCTCGATGCCGACGATGTAGCTGCCGCGACGCAGGGTGATCGTCTTTTCGACGCTGAGCCCGTCGCCGGAGGTCCAGACCAGGGGCACCTGCAGCTGGTCCGCATCGCCGAGTTCGTAGGTGCTTCTGCTCGTCGTGTAGGCGGCCAGGTGGTTCGGTTCGGCGCCTTCGCCGGTCGAACGCAGGCCGGTCTGCACGCGTCCCAGTTCGCCTGCGGCAGGGCTCAGCAGCTCGACGAGAGTGTCGGGCTGATCCTTGTGCACCGGGTACCGGCGCAGCAGCGCGCGCATCAGCGTGCCGCCACGCGTGCTGATGTGCAGGTCGAGCACGTCCGTCCGAATCGTGATGGTCTCGCCGGCGTCCTCCGGCGTAGCCGCGTCCGAGGTGGCCGGGGCGCCTGCGTCGGGAAGAGCCGCGGGCTCGTCGCCGGCGGCCTGGATGTCCGGCAGCTCCGGGGTCGCTTCCGTTGCGGCGGGCTGCTGCGGTTGCGTGGTGCTCGCCGGCGCCGAGCGCGGCGCGTAATCCTGGACCCACGCCTGGTAGGTGAACCAGACCATCAGCCCGAAGATGGCCCATACGAGGAGGCGCTGGTTATCCATCTACCGGGTCTCCGGTCCGCTGGCCAGCATGCGGCTGCAACGTTTCCAGTGGGCGTCGAGGCTCTGCCGGATCGATTCTTTGCTCGCCGCCTGAGTCTCTGCTGTGTTCAGAACCACCAGATCGATTCCCGTCAGTGTCTGCCGATTGTGCCGGAACGATTCTCTAACGAGGCGCTTGATCCGGTTTCGGCCCGTCGCGCGGCGGCAGTTTTTTTTTGATATCGCCATGCCGAGGCGACCTATCTCCAGTCCGTTCGTTCTGCAAAGGACGGTAAACAGGCTGTCGCGGCTACGTTTGGCTTGCTTGAATACGCGGCGGTATGACTCGGGATCGCCGAGGCGGCTGGTCTTCGGAAACTTCTGCCGCTCGTCGTTACCCGTCGGTGTTCCCTTGTTAGTCGTGATCGTCGCCGCGGCGTCGGTTGTAGTCGGCGTCAGCTTGGCGTCAGCCTGGCGCGACCCTTGGCGCGTCGGCTCTTGATTACGTTCTGGCCGCCCTTCGTTGCCATGCGCGCACGGAATCCGTGGGTGCGGGCGCGTTTCAGTTTGCTGGGCTGATACGTGCGTTTCATTAGACTTCTACCTGCTTGTTTACGCTGGGTTTATAGCCCGGCCAAAAGAGAGCCGGCAAGGGTACGCGGGGCAGGTTTTCGTGTCAATAGAAACGGCGCCGCCTGGTCGGCCCGCGGCACTGGTGGGGCAATGTAGCAGAGGCCTGTTAGACGTACTAAACTGCGCGGTCTTCCAGCACCTTTTTGCCGCTTTTGCCTGGTCGGGGGGACTCTTGCAGGCCGATTCTTCATTGTGGAACCGTTGCGTCAGCGAGCTCAGGGCCGAGCTTCCCGAGCAGCAGTTCAACACGTGGATCCGGCCGCTACAAGCCATAGAAAGCGAGCAGACGCTGAAACTGCTTGCCCCGAACCGCTTCGTCGTCGACTGGCTGCAGCAGCATCACATCGAGCGGATCCTGCAACTCGTCAATGCGTCCGGCGGTAACGTCGAGGTCATTGTCGAGGTCGGGTCGAGGGAGTCCGGCAGTATCTCGGCGGCACCGGGCAGGCTGTCTGGCCGGGTAAACCAGGCGCCGCGGATAGAGAGCCGTTTGAACCCGTCGTTCACTTTCGCGAATTTCGTCGAGGGCAAGAGCAACCAGCTGGCTCGCGCCGCCGCGAGCCAGGTCGGAGAGAACCCGGGCAAGTCGTATAACCCGCTGTTCATCTACGGCGGCGTTGGGCTGGGCAAGACGCATCTGATGCAGTCAATCGGGAACGCGATGCTCGCGAGAGATCCCGGCGCCAGGGTGTCGTACGTGCATTCGGAACGATTCGTCGGCGACATGGTGCGCGGTTTGCAGCACAACACGATATCCGATTTCAAACGTTCGTACCGGACACTGGATGCGCTGTTGATAGACGACATCCAGTTCTTCGCCGGCAAGGAGCGGTCGCAGGAGGAGTTTTTCCATACCTTCAACGCCCTGCTCGAGGGCCAGCGGCAGATCGTGCTGACCTGCGACCGGTACCCGAAAGAGGTATCCGGCCTGGAGGAGCGGCTGAAGTCCCGTTTCGGCTGGGGCCTGACTGTTGCGATCGAGCCTCCGGAGCTGGAAACCTCCGTGGCAATCCTCATGAGCAAGGCGGCGGCGGAGGGGATAGGTTTACCGGAGGAGGTCGCTTTTTTCATTGCGAAACGGATACGCTCGAACGTCCGGGAGCTGGAGGGCGCGCTGCGGCGGGTCGTCGCCAATTCGCGGTTTACCGGGCGACCGATCAACCTGGAGTTCGCGAAAGAGGCTCTCAGGGACCTGCTGGCGATGCAGGACCGGCTGGTTTCTATCGAGAATATCCAGAAGACGGTTGCAGAATATTTCAAACTGCGGGTTGCCGACCTGCTGTCGAAGCGACGCAGCCGCAGCGTCGCTCGGCCGAGGCAGATTGCGATGGCGCTGGCAAAGGACCTGACGAGCCATAGCCTGCCGGAGATTGGCGATGCTTTCGGGGGCCGGGATCATACGACGGTGCTGCACGGCTGCCGGCGTGTAGCGGCTTTGCGAGAGTCCGACAAGCGGGTGGACGAGGATTACCTGAACCTGTTGAGAACGCTGACAGGATAGTGTGGATAAGCGGTGGATACTTTTGGGGCGGTATTTTATCCACAGGTCATGCACAGCTTGCAGGCGCATGGCGCAGTGGTTTAGAGCGGATTTTTATTTAGGTATGTAGTTGTTTAAAAAGGCTTTTTTGGTTTTATCCACAAGACTCTGTAGCCCTAATTACAACAACTAATAATATATTTTCAATTTTTATAAACAGGTGACCAGATGAAGTTTAGCGCCGGCCGAGAGGCCTTGTTGAAGCCCTTGCAGGCGGTAATTGGTGTGGTTGAGCGGCGGCAGACGATGCCGATCCTGGCCAACGTCTTGCTGGTAGCAAGGGGCGACCAGCTGGCGATCACGGCGACCGACCTGGAGGTGGAGCTCGTCGCGAGTGCCGAGGTGTCGGTCGAGGCCGGCGGTGAGGTGACGGTACCGGGGAGGAAATTGCTCGATATTTGTCGTGCGCTGCCGGACGGGGCCGAGGTGGCGATTGCTCAGTCCGGCGACAAGGTGAGTATCAAGAGTGGCAGGAGCAAGTTCACGCTGGCGACGCTGCCGGCGGCGGAATTTCCGACGGTGGAGGATATCAATGCGGGTCAGCGGATCGAGTTGCCGCAGGGCAGCCTGGCGAGACTGATAGAGAAGACCCATTTCTCGATGGCGCAGCAGGACGTGCGCTATTACCTCAACGGGCTGTTGATCGAGACGGCGAGTAAGCATATCCGTGCCGTTGCGACGGACGGGCACCGGTTGGCGCTGTGCCAGGTGGAGCTGGACGGGGGCAAGATGCCGGAGAAGCAGGTCATCGTACCGCGCAAGGGTGTGCTGGAGCTGCAGCGGCTGATGAGCGGGGAAGGCAAGCTCGGGCTGGAGCTGGGATCGAACCACATCCGGATCCAGCTGGAGGGCATCCGGTTCACGTCGAAGCTGATAGATGGGCGCTTTCCGGAGTACGAGCGAGTCATCCCCAAGGATACGGCGAACGAGCTCACGGCGGATCGGCAGGTACTCAGAGGCGCGTTGCAACGAACGGCCATCCTGTCCAACGAGAAATACCGGGGTATCCGGCTGGTTCTGCGCAGCGGGAGCATGCTCTTGCAGGCGCACAATCCCGAGCAGGAAGAAGCAGAGGAAGAGGTCGAGATCCAGTACGAAGGATCCGACATCGAGATAGGGTTCAACGTGAACTACCTGCTGGATGCGCTCGGGGCTATCGAGTCGGATGAGGTGACACTGTCGGTCGTGGACGCGAATTCGAGCTGCGTGCTGCGGGAGCCGGGTAACGACAACGGGAAATATGTTGTCATGCCGATGCGTCTGTGAGTCGGCGGACGCTTGGCGCTGGAGTATTTCAAGGCGACTGACTTCCGGTGCCTGGCCGCGGTAGAACTGGACATAGATCCGTCGTACAACCTGGTTTACGGGCAAAATGCCTCGGGCAAGACGAGCTTGCTCGAGGCATTGTCGTATATGGGACGCGGGAAGTCCTTCCGTGGAGCGAGCGTCCAGAACCTGGTGCGGCACGGCGCGCGGGAGTTCGTGCTGTTCGGGCGAACGGTGAATGCCGGGGTGTCCCGCCACATCGGGGTGCGGAATGGGCCGGCGGGCCTGGAGACCAGTGTAGACGGGGTGCACGACGGCGGCGCCGCAGCCCTGGCCGAGGCGCTGCCGCTGCAGGTCATCGACCCGGATATTCATGATCTGGTGGCCGGCGGTCCGGAGCAGCGTCGGCGGTTCCTCGACTGGGCGACGTTCCACGTGGAACACGGGTACCTCGATGCGTGGCGGAGGTTCCGGCGGGCGCTGAAGCAGCGCAATGCGGCCCTCCGGCAGGGGGCTGGTGCGGCGGAACTCGGCGGCTGGGACCGGGAATTCGTGGCTACGGCCCTGGTCGTCGACGCCGCAAGACGCCGGGCGTTCGACCTGCTGTTGCCCTGCCTGGCCGAAGCAGCGGCGGACCTGCTGGGGGCGGAGGTCGCGTTCGATTACCGACAGGGCTGGGCGTCGGAGGAGGACCTGGCCACCGCGCTGGTGGGCGCACAGGGGCGGGACCGGCAGCAGGGAAGCAGCCAGGTGGGCCCACAGAGAGCCGATATCCGCCTGGTATTCGACGAGCGGCAGGCGCGCAAGATGGTCTCCCGCGGGCAGCAGAAGTTGCTGGCCTGCGCCATGGTGCTGGGGGCGACCGAGCTCGTGCAGGGGGAACTCGAGCGGAAGCTGCTGCTGCTGCTGGACGATCCTGCGGCGGAGCTCGATGACCGCTCGCTGGCGCGCCTGATGGCGCGGGTGGCGCGGCTCGAGTCGCAGGTCATAGCGACAGCACTGCAGCCACAGGCGAACCTGTTCCCGGCGCCACCGCGAATGTTCCACGTGGAACAGGGCATCGTAAGCCCGGCTACCTGAGCCGCCGGGGAGCCGCGGCAGGGTGTTTCCGCCGGCCGGATCCGTCAGCAAAAATCGTACGAAAAAGAAACCCTTAGAACCATTTCGCGCACCCTTTCAGAGCCCCCCGGTGGTACAATGCGCGGGTCGTACGCAGAGGACCCGGCATGGCCGACAAGAAAGAATATACTTCCAGCAATATCAAGGTCTTAAAGGGCCTGGAGGCCGTTCGCAAGCGGCCCGGGATGTACATCGGCGACACGGATGACGGCACCGGCTTGCACCACATGGTTTTCGAGGTCGTCGACAACTCGATCGACGAGGCCCTGGCCGGGTATTGCACCGGCATCACGGTCACCATCCACGCCGACGAATCGGTAACCATCAGCGACGACGGCCGCGGCATCCCGGTAGATATTCACCCGGAGGAAGGCCGCTCCGCGGCCGAGGTCATCATGACGGTGCTGCACGCGGGCGGGAAATTCGACGACAACTCGTACAAGGTCTCCGGCGGCCTGCACGGCGTCGGTGTGTCCGTCGTCAACGCGCTGTCGGAACAGCTGATCCTCACCGTCTACCGGGACGGGAAGGTGCACCAGCAGGAATACCGGCACGGCGAGCCGCTGGCTCCGCTGGCCGTCGTCGGCGATACCGACCGGACGGGGACGACGGTGCGATTCAAGCCGAGCTCCCGCACGTTCACGAATATCGAGTTCCATTACGACATCCTTGCGCGGCGCTTGCGCGAGCTGTCGTTCCTGAATTCCGGCGTCCGGATCGCGCTCAACGACGAACGCGACGATCGCCACGACGAGTTCCAGTACGAGGGCGGCATCCGCGCCTTCGTCGAGCACCTCAACCGCAACAAGACGCCGATACACGCGAGCGTCTTCCATTTCCAGACAGAGCGCGACGGCGCGACCGTCGAGGTGGCCATGCAGTGGAACGATGGCTACCAGGAAAACATGTTCTGCTACACGAACAACATCCCGCAGCGGGACGGCGGAACGCACCTTGCCGGGTTTCGCAGCGCGCTTACCCGGACGCTAAACAGCTACATCGAAAAGGAACTGTCCAGTCGCAAGGACAAGTTCACGCCGAGCGGCGACGATGCCCGCGAGGGCCTGACCGCCGTGCTCTCGGTCAAGGTGCACGACCCGAAGTTCTCGTCCCAGACCAAGGACAAACTGGTTTCATCTGAAATTAAGGGCGTCGTCGAATCCGCCATGGCCGAGCGCCTGGAGGAGTTCCTGCTCGAGAAACCGCAGGAGGCCAAGGGCATCGTCGGCAAGATCATCGATGCCGCGAGAGCCCGCGAAGCCGCGCGCAAGGCCAGGGAAATGACTCGCCGCAAGGGCGCGCTGGACGTCGCCGGCCTGCCGGGCAAACTGGCCGACTGCCAGGAGAAAGACCCGGCGCTATCGGAGTTATTCCTGGTCGAGGGTGACTCGGCCGGCGGCTCCGCGAAGCAGGGCAGGGACCGGCGCACGCAGGCGATACTCCCGCTCAAGGGCAAGATCCTGAACGTGGAGAAAGCCCGTTTCGACAAGATGCTGTCCTCTGTAGAAGTCGGCACGCTAATCACGGCCCTCGGCTGCGGTATCGGTCGAGACGATTTCGATCCGGACAAGCTTCGCTATCACCGGATCATCATCATGACCGACGCCGACGTCGACGGCTCTCATATCCGCACGCTCCTCCTGACCTTCTTTTACCGGCAGATGCCCGAGCTGATCGAGCGCGGCCACATCTATATTGCCCAGCCGCCGCTCTACAAGATCAAGAAGGGCAAGCAGGAGATCTACGTCAAGGACGACGCCGAACTGAATGCGCACCTGTTGAATGCCGCGCTGGAGGACGCTCGACTGTTCGTCAACCCCGAGGCCCCCCCGATAAGCGGACCGGCGCTTGAAGCCCTTGCGAAGGAGCACATGGCCGTCGAGGGCATCATTGCCCGTCTCGCGAACCGCTACGATGAAGTCGTGCTGCGCGCGCTCAAGCGACTGCCGGCCGCGGACGAAGCGATCTACGACGACCTCGACGCGCTGGCGAAATGGACCGCCGGGCTCAACGCGATTCTGCCGAAGTTGCATAGCGACCGTGCTGCCGCGAACGGGGGCACGTACTCGGCCGAGCTCGATCGCGGCAAGCCCGACGGCGAGGGGGTGCGCATCGTGCTCCTCAAGATCCAGCACGGCATCGGCGCAACGCGCTACCTGCCGCGCGAATTTTTCGAAACCAGCGAATATCGCCTCATAACCGCGCTCGCGGCGAAGCTTTCCGATCTCCTCTCTGCCGGCGCGTACATCGAGCGTGGTGAAAAACGCGAGGCCGTGAGCGACTTTCGCGACGCGATCGACTGGCTGATGAGCGAGGCTCGCAAGGGCCAGTCGATTCAGCGTTACAAAGGCCTCGGTGAAATGAACCCCGACCAGCTGTGGGAAACGACCGTCAACCCGGAAACCCGCCGCCTGATCCAGGTGAAGATAGAGGACGCCGTCAAGGCGGACGAGATCTTCACCACGCTGATGGGCGACCAGGTCGAGCCGCGCCGCGAATTCATCGAGCGCAACGCACTGACGGTCTCGAACCTCGACATCTGAGCGGCGACAGCCGCCTGCCAGGCGGCCAGCAGACCGCGTGGATCACCTAGTCCGGGTACTCGACCCAGAAAACCCCACGCAGATCGCCGACTTCGTAGCCCCTCGCCTCATCCTCCGGGTACGCAGACGCCAGTGCCGCCTCCACCGCCGGCTCCAGCGCCTGGCCGTGGCACGCCAGGCACAGGGGCTGGACCAGGATCGGCTCCACGTAGCCGCGCCGCCCGTCCGGAAGTTCAACGTCCAGCGCCGCACGGTTCGCCGGATCGTCACGGTAGGCATCCAGGAGAGGGGCTACCCAGTCCGGCGGACGGTTCTTCGGGTTCCTGAGCCGGTGGCTGCTGCGCCCGAGGCGCAGCACGTCCGACGACATCCCGGCGGCAATACCGGGCGCCTGGATGCGGCACGCGTCGATCGCTGCAACCGGCCCCTCCTGCAGACCCGCCAGCAACGCCTGCTGCAGACCGGCCTTGAAGGGCGCAAGCAAGCGAGCGCCTTCCGCGGCCGCCGACTCCTCGCCGGCGGCCGGCAGCCCGCTGGCCACGAGACAAAACGCCAGCAACGCAACCAGGCGGTTCATCGATCTTCTCCTTGGCATAGACCACGTTTATAACATGTGCCGAGCGGCCCAGGTCCCGCTGCCGGCAGTCTGCCGGGGTGCGCAACGCCTGCCTGCCGTGTGTATACTTCCACTCCGGCCGCCAGGGGAGCGGCACCGGCAACAGAAAGGACCAAGGGGACTCGATATGGCAATCGCCGACCTCAGCAACGTACTCAATATCTTCCGCGGCAAGGAGCCGACAGACTCGGAACGGGAGGCGCTCTACAAGGAAGTCATGCTGATGACCCTGGCGCGCGCCTCGAGCGCCGACGCCGCAATCGATCCGGTGGAGATCTCGACGGTACAGAAGATCCTGAAGCGCGAGACCGGTGAATCATTTTCCGACGCTGATATCCGGCTGGCATCGCGCCCGGCGCTCTACCAGGAGGCCCCGTTCAGCAAGTACCTGGCCAGCGTGCGCAAGAAACTCGATTCCTCGAACCGCTCGGCCATCGTCTGCGCGCTCGCCGACGTGATCCGCAGCGACACCCAGCTGAGCGCCCTGGAGCTGGATTTCTTCAACATGGTAGCCGAGGCCTTGCAGGCGACGCCCGCCGAGATCGCGGGGCTCGTCAGGTAGCCGAATTGCCTGCCGCTGCCGGGGCCGCTCCGCTCGGCCGGTCGCGATAGGCGCTGCTGATTTCCGCCATTTTTCCCTCGACCCACGCCTGCACGAGCAGGTTCGTGTCCTTCGGTTTGCGCGGGCCCGCATCGATCGGCGGACCGATGCAAAAGCGCATCGTGCCCGGAACCTTGAGGAAGCTCTTCCTCGGCCAGAAATCACAGGCATTGTGCGCCACAGGGACGATCGGGACGCCGGCCGACTGCGCGAGCGCGGCACCGCTGACCCCATACTTCTTCGTCGCGCCCGGTTCCACACGCGTGCCTTCCGGAAAAATGGTCACCCAGATTCCCTCGGACAGGCGTTCCCTGCCCTTTTCGATCACCTCGGTCACCGCGACATGGCCGGCGCTGCGGTTGATCGCGATCGGCTTCATCGGCGCGAGGCCCCAGCCGAATATCGGTATCCACAAGAGCTCTCGCTTGACCACCCAGCACTGCGGCGGGAATTCGACGACCTGGATAAACGCCTCGATGATGGAGGTGTGCTTGACCATGATGACGCTCGGGGTGTCCGGTATGTTTTCCCGGCCTTCGACGACGTAATCGAAGTCGCAGAAAAACCGTCCGGCCCAGAGCATGCCCCTGCACCACAGGCGCGCAATCGGCAGGCGGCGTCGCCACGGCAGCGGGGCGCTGAGGATGGAGACCAGCGTGAGCACGGTCGCCGACAACAGGAGGTAGCCGTAGTAGGCCAGCGACCGGACCCAGAGCATCACGCCGGCCCCACTTCGCTTGCCAGTTGCCGCGAGGCCGCGAGGAGGTCGTCGTAGACCTCGACGTCTTCGCCCCGGTCCCGCAACAGAGCCTCGGTTCGACGACCATTGCCGCTGCGGACGAGGATCGGGCGGGCCCCGACGGACCTCGCCGCAACCAGATCGCGCTCCGAATCGCCGATGCAGGGCACGCCCCGCAAATCTATCCCGTACCGGCGGCCCAGCCTCAGGAGCAGTCCTGGCGCCGGCTTGCGGCACTCGCAGCCAGCATCGGGCCCGTGCGGGCAAAACACGACCCGGTCGATACGACCTCCGGCACCGGCAGCGGCATCGCGCATCTTGTCGTGAATTGCACCGAGGGTTGCCGTGTCGAACAGGCCGCGGGCGAGCCCCGACTGGTTCGAGGCAACCGCGACGGCGTAGCCGCTCCGGGTCAGGAGCGCAATCGCTTCCAGGCTGCCCTCGAGCGGGATCCACTCGTCCGGCGATTTCACGAACTCGGGGGAATCGCGATTGATGACGCCGTCCCTGTCCAGAACGACCAGCCGCCCCGCCATCGATCAGGCCTTACCTATCGACAGCCGGGAGATATCCGCCACCTCCAGGAACTGGTCGCGCAACTTGCCAAGCAGAGCAAGGCGATTCTGACGCACGGCGGCATCCTCGGCCATGACCATGACGTCGTCGAAAAATCGATCCACGGGCTCCCGGAGCTCTGCCAGCCGCGCGAGCGCCGCGGCGTATGAACCTCCGGCCAGCAGCGGATCGACTGCCGCCCTGGCGGCCTCGAGCGCCTCGAACAGGCCCGCCTCGGCCGGTTCGGCAAGCGCGTCCGGATCCAGCACCCCGGCGACCGCGGTGCCGCCGGCCTCCGCGGCCTGGCGCAGGATGTTTGCAATACGCTTGTTCGCCTGTGCAAGGCTCGATGCGGCGTCCAAGCTCACGAACGCCGCGACTGCCTCGAGGCGCGCCTCGAAATCGGCGAGCGAAGCCGGGCGGCGCTCGCGCACGGCCTCGAACATCTCGGGGCTGAAGCCGCCGCGCTCCAGGGACCAGGCGCGCATCCGCTCGATGATGAAATCGTAAACCTCTGTCCCGACGGCCGGGTCGGCGCGGACCGGCTGCGCCCCGAGGGCAAGATCGACGAGCTGCACCATATCGAGGTCAAGACGCCGCTCGACCACGATGCGCACGATACCAAGGGCCGCACGGCGTAGGCCGAAGGGGTCCTTGTTGCCCGAAGGCTTCTTGCCCAACGCAAATATTCCGCACAGCGTGTCGAGCTTGTCGGCGATCGCCAGGCACTGGCCGGCCACTGATACCGGCAGTGCGTCACCGGCATAGCGCGGCAGGTACTGTTCCTCGATCGCCAGCGCAAGCTCCGGATTCTCCCCATCCGCGGCCGCGTAATATCGGCCCATGATGCCCTGCAGCTCCGGGAACTCGCCGACCATGCCCGTCACGAGGTCACACTTGGCGAGAAGCGCAGCCCGCTCGGCGATAGCGGCGTCGGCACCGAGCGCCGTTGCGATCCGGCCGGCGAGGGCCGCAGTGCGTGCGCTCTTGTCGTGCATGCTGCCGAGGCCCTGCTGGTAGACCACGGTGTCGAGTATCGCCCGGCGATCGGCAAGTGTCCGACGCCGATCCGAATCCCAGAAGAACGCCGCATCGGCAAGTCGCGGCCGGACGACGCGCTCATTGCCGTCTCGAACCCTGTCCGGATCCCTGCTGGCGATATTGGCGACGGTCACGAAGACCGGCATCAGGCTGCCGTCGCTCGCCTGCACCGGGAAATAACGCTGGTGGCCGGTCAGCGTGGCGACGATGACCTCGCGCGGCAGTGCCAGGAACTCTTCCTCGAAGCGGCCCGTAATCGGCACGGGCCATTCGACCAGCGCGGTCACCTCGTCATACAGGGCATCGCTGCCGAGGGCGCTCCCGCCGGCGTCGCCGGCAGCCTTTGCCACGGCGTCCACCACCCGCCGCCGCCGCTCGTCGAAGTCGGCGACCACGTAGCCCTTCGACTCCAGCAACTCCGCGTAGTCGGCAGGCTTGCGGACCCTCAGTCCGCCGGGCGCCATGAAGCGATGCCCATAGGTGATGTCGCCGGCACGGTTGTCCAGTATCTCGGCTTCGATCGTCCGCCCGCCGTAGCGCAACACGACCCAGTGCACGGGACGGACGAACTCGGCATTTCGATCGCCCCAGCGCATTCGCCGCGGGATCGGCAAAGCATCCAGCGCCCTGCTGACGATGCCAGGCACGAGTTCGGTCGTCGCCGCGCCCTTTTCGACCAGCCGATGCGAGAGCCACTCGCCCTTATCCGTCGCGCTGCGCCCGAGCGCGCCGACATCGACTCCGCAGCGCTGCGCGAACGCCAGCGCGGCGGGCGCCGGCCGCCCGTCCCGGTCGAACGCAACGCGGACGGGCGGGCCCCGGAGTTCTGACTCGCGGTCCTCCTGACCTTCCGCCAGGCCCCGCACGAGCAGGGCCAGGCGCCGCGGACTCGCATAGGGCTGGATCGCCTGGAAAGCCAGTCTCTCGGCATCGAAACCGGCCCTCACGTTGGCGGCAAACGCGTCCATCAGGTTGCGCAACGCCTTCGGCGGCAACTCCTCGGTGCCTATCTCGACCAGCAGGTCCTCCCGCCCGGTCATGGCGCCGCCTTGGCCCGGGTCGCGTGCACGGTCTCGAGCATCGGGAATCCGAGCGCTTCCCGGGAGGCGTAATAGGCTTCCGCGACGGCGCGCGCCATCGACCTGACCCGCAGGATGAAGCGCTGCCTCTCGGTTACCGAAATTGCCTGGCGCGCATCCAGCAGGTTGAACGTGTGGGAAGCCGTCAGCATCTGCTCGTAGGCCGGCAGCGCGAGACCGAGTTCGATCAGCCGCGCATTCTCGGCCTCGGCGTGATCGAATGCCGCGAACAGCGACTCGACGTCAGCGTGCTCGAAGTTGTAACGCGACTGCTCGACCTCGTTCTGGTGATAGACGTCGCCATAGGTAATCCGGCCAAGAGGACCGTCGGTCCAGGTAATATCGAAAATGCTCTCGACGTTTTGGAGGTACATAGCCAGCCGCTCCAGCCCGTAGGTGAGCTCGCCGGTCACCGGCCGGCACTCGAGCCCCCCGACCTGCTGGAAATACGTGAACTGCGTGACCTCCATGCCATTCAGCCACACCTCCCAGCCCAGCCCCCACGCGCCGAGCGTCGGCGATTCCCAGTTGTCCTCGACGAAACGAATGTCGTGCACGCCGGTATCGATGCCGATGGCCTTGAGCGAACCCAGGTACATGTCCTGCAAGTCGTCCGGCGATGGCTTGATGACGACCTGGTACTGGTAATAGTGCTGCAGCCGGAACGGGTTATCGCCGTAACGGCCATCGGTAGGACGCCTGGACGGCTGCACGTAGGCCGAACTCCAGGGCTCCGGTCCGACGGCGCGGAGAAAGGTCGACGGGTGAAAAGTGCCGGCGCCCATCTGCATGTCGTAGGGCTGCGCGATCACGCAGCCGCGCTCGGCCCAGTACTGCTGAAGCCGCAGGATCAGCTCCTGGAAACTCGGCCCCGGCGTCGCCTTTGCCTTGTTCATCAACGATCTTCGGCCCAAAAAATAAGGCGCGCAGTATAACGTGCCGCGCCCGAGATGAAAGTCCGCCCCGCCCGGCGCCGGCACGGGGCCCGACCTTCGTCGGTCGGATCCGGTGCAGTCGCCGGGCTTTCGCACTATAATGGTGCGCCTGCCTGGCCGGTCGCCCTAAAACGGTGCGATCCGGACTGGCAGTTTCAGGAAAACGTCTTATTTTTCATTTAATTGCCATCGCACCGATTTGGCACGGTTCCTGCACTTCTGGTCTCAGCCTTGCAGGCCGTACCGCGGGACTCGCCGATGCGATGTTGCCCGAACGCGCCGGCAACCCTTTCGCATCTTACGGAGGAAGTACGTATGACCCCGGCTGAAGTGATCAAGCTGATCGAGGATAGAGAAGTAAAGTTCGTCGATTTCCGTTTCACGGACACCAAGGGCAAGGAACAGCACGTGACGGTTCCGGCGCGGACCGTGGACGACGACCTGTTCGAGGACGGCAAGATGTTCGACGGCTCGTCGATCGCCGGCTGGAAGGGCATCAACGAGTCCGACATGATCCTGATGCCCGATCCGCAGTCGGCGGTAATCGACATCTTCTCGGAAGAGACGACGCTGAACCTGCGCTGCAGCGTCATCGAACCCTCGACGATGCAGCCTTACGACCGCTGCCCCCGATCCCTCGCGCTGCGGGCCGAGGCCTACCTGAAATCGACCGGCATCGCGGACGTGGCGTATTTCGGGCCCGAGAACGAATACTTCGTCTTCGATGACGTACGCTGGGATGCGACCATGCAGGGCGCTTTCTACTCGATCGACTCGAGCGAAGGCGCGTGGAACACGAGCCGGAGCTACGAGGACAGCAACACGGGACATCGTCCGACCGTCAAGGGCGGCTATTTCCCGGTTCCGCCCGTCGACTCGCTGCACGACATGCGCTCGGCGATGTGCCTGGCGCTCGAGGAGATGGGCCTCGAGACCGAGGTTCACCACCACGAGGTCGCGACGGCCGGGCAGTGCGAAATCGGCGTAAAATTCAGCACGCTGGCCCGCAAAGCCGACGAGGTGCAGATCCTGAAATACGTGATCCACAACGTCGCGCACAGCTACGGCAAGACGGCGACCTTCATGCCGAAGCCTCTCGTCAACGACAACGGCAGCGGCATGCACGTCCATATGTCGTTAATGAAGGACGGGAAGAACCTGTTTAGCGGAGACGGCTATGCCGGCTTGTCCGACATCGCGCTCTATTACATCGGCGGTGTCATCAAGCACGCCAAGGCGCTCAATGCCTTCACGAACCCGGCGACGAACAGCTACAAGCGCCTGGTCCCGGGTTTCGAAGCACCGACGATCCTGGCCTACTCGGCGCGCAATCGTTCTGCCTCGATTCGCATCCCTTACGTATCGAACCCGAAGGGACGCCGCATCGAGGTTCGGTTCCCGGACTCCATGGCGAATCCTTACCTGGCGTTCTCGGCGTTGATGCTTGCGGGCCTAGACGGGATCCAGAACAAGATCCACCCGGGCGACGCAATGGACAAGGACCTGTACGACCTGCCGCCGGAGGAAGAGAAAAACCTGTTGCTGGTCGCGTTTTCCCTTGAAGAGGCACTCAACTGCCTCGACAAGGATCGGGACTTCCTGAAGGTCGGTAACATTTTCTCCGACGACCTGATCGACGCTTACATCGACCTGAAGAAGGAAAACGTCACGCGTCTCCGGATGACGACGCACCCGGTCGAATTCGACATGTACTACAGCCTTTAGCCGATAAAAAAGTGTGACCCGGGCGGCATTTTGCCGCCCGGTCCCTACCTCTGCCGGAGGGGCACTGCTATGCTAAACCAATGCGAAAAAGTGCTTACATTCCGGTCCTTCTGCTGCTTGTCGGCGGGGCCGTGCATGCCCAGGCCTACAAGTGGGTCGACGAGGACGGAATCGTGCATTACTCCGACCGGCCGCAGGAGGGCGCCGAGCTCATCCAGCTGCCGAGCGACGACCGTTCACGCAGCACGGCACCGCGGCCAGCGCCGACTCGGGCAGCGGGAGCGGCCGCGGAGGACGAGGGCGAGCAGACGACCGGCTACGAGAGCCTCTCGGTAGCCACCCCCGGGTCCGAAGAAACGCTATGGAACCTCGAAGGCAGCCTGGACGTCACGCTGAACCTGCGACCCGGCCTCCGGCCCGGGCACCGGGTGCGCGTCTACTTCGACGGCCAGCCCCGGATGGTGACCGGAACGTCCTTCCAGATCGAGGATGTCTATCGCGGCACGCACAACATACAGGCCGAGGTCCTGGACCAGACCGGCCGCCTGATGATCCGCAGCGAGACCAATCGCTTTTACGTGCAGCAGACCTCGGTCCAGAACCCGGCCCGCCCGCCCCGGCCGCGGCCCCGGTAAACCCGCGCTCCGGTGCCGGCCGAGCCGGCGGCCAGCGAGGCCCGGACCGGCCCGATGGCCGAACGCCCTTCCGCGACATATTCGAAGGCCTGAGCACGGCCGTCGTGCTTCTCGATCGATTCCTGCTCGTCGCCGGTATGAATGCAGCGGCCGAGAACCTGCTCGGCGTTTCCCGGCGCCGCGCCGAGGGCCGGCCCTTTCTCCCGCTCGTCGACGACGACCGCACGCTCGGCGAGGTCCTCTCGAAGGCGTTCGCGAGCGGGGTCACGTACTCGAACGAACTGCGCCTCGCGCGCAGCGAGCTCCACGCCGAGGAACGCACGATCGACTGCCGCGTTTCGGCTATGGCAGCGACCGACGGCCGTACACAGTTGCTCGTCGAGATGACCGATATAACGCGCCGCGCAAGAATCAGCCGTGAAAACGCTCTGATCATCCAGCACGGCGCCGGGCGGCAGATGATTCGCCAGCTCGCACACGAGATCAAGAACCCGCTTGGTGGTCTCCGCGGCGCCGCGCAGCTGCTCGGCCGCCAGCTGCCCGACGCGGAACTCCGCGAATACACCGACGTCATCATCAGCGAGGCCGACCGCCTTGCCGCGCTGGTGGATACGCTGCTCGGTCCGGGCGGGCCGCCGCGCAAGGCACCGGTCAATGTGCACGAGATTCTGGAGTATGTGATCCGACTTCTAGAGCCGGAAACCGGCCCCGGCATCCGCCTGACCCGCGACTATGATCCGGGCCTGCCGCTCATCGAACTGGACCGCGACCAGATCGTGCAGGCCATCCTGAACCTGGCGCGCAATGCAATAACGGCACTGGAGGGACAGGGCCGTTTGAAGCTCCGGACGCGCGCGGAAATGAATTTTACGATCGGCGATACGCGCCACCCGGTCATTGCAAGCATAGAGATAGAGGACGACGGCCCCGGCATTCCCGCCGAAATGCAGGACTCCGTCTTCTATCCGCTCGTTACCAGCCGCGCCGACGGCACCGGTCTCGGGCTCCCGACAGCCCAGGACCTGATCAGCCGTCACGGAGGGCTCATAGAATTCGACAGCAGGCCCGGACGCACGGTGTTCTACATCCGCCTCCCGCTCGACACACGAAGAGCCGTCAATGGCCGCCGCTGAGCTCGATGTCTGGGTCGTCGACGACGACCAGTCCGTCCGCTGGGTGCTCGAAAAGGCCCTGCGACACGACGGCATACGCACGCGAACTTTCGAGCGTGCCGAGCACCTGCTCGAGGCGATGGAACACGGCGAGCCGGACGTACTGCTGACGGACGTCCGCATGCCGGGTATGGACGGCATCGCGCTGATGGACCGGCTGAGCCGCAGCCATCCCTTGCTGCCGATCATCGTGATGACCGCCTATTCGGATCTCGACAGCGCGGTCGCTGCGTACCAGGGCGGCGCCTTCGAATACCTGCCCAAACCTTTCGATATCGACGAAGCGCTGCGCCTCGTCCACAAAGCAGCACGACGCAATGGCGCCGAGTCGCCTGATACGCCGCGTGATTCGGGCCGGGACCTGCCTACGCTGATCGGCCAGGCGCCCGCGATGCAGGAGGTGTTTCGCTCGATCGGACGGCTGGCGCGCTCCAGCATGACTGTCCTGATTACCGGCGAGTCCGGTACCGGCAAGGAACTCGTGGCCCGCGCGCTGCATCAGCACAGTCCGCGCGCCGCCAGGCCTTTCGTTGCGTTGAATACATCGGCAATAGCCGCCGACCTGCTGGAATCGGAACTGTTCGGGCACGAGCGCGGTTCCTTCACCGGGGCCGAATCCCGCAGGATCGGTCGCTTCGAGCAGGCGGACGGCGGCACGCTCTTTCTCGACGAAATAGGCGACATGTCGCCCGCGTTGCAGACTCGGCTGTTGCGCGTGCTGGCGGAGAGCGAGTTCTATCGAGTAGGCGGCCAGGCGCCGATACGCGTTGACGTACGTGTCATCGCTGCAACCAACCAGGACCTGGCGGTAGCGGTCCGTGAAGGGCGCTTCCGCGAGGACCTGTTTCATCGCCTCAACGTCATCCGCATCAACACGCCGCCGCTCCGGGAACGGCGCCAGGACATTCCCCTGCTACTCAACCACTACCTTGCCGAAGCCGCGCGCGAACTGGATGCGCCGGCGAAGACCCTGAACAGCGAAGCCCTCGAGCTGCTGCAGGACTACGAGTGGCCCGGCAACGTGCGCCAGCTGATCAATGCGAGCCGGCGCCTCACGGTGACCGCTCCGGGCGGCGTCATTACCGCGCTCGACATACCCGACGAACTCGGAGGAAGCCGACAGCCCGCAGGTGACATGACCGAGTGGAGCGAATCCCTGGCCCGCTGGGCCGATGAGCGCCTGTCCCGGCCCGAAGGGTCAGCGTTGCTGAACGATGCGCTGCCCGAATTCGAACGAGTGCTCATCAGGCGAGCGCTTGCCAGGGCGCAGGGTCACCGCCAGGAAGCGGCACGCCTCCTGGGCTGGGGCCGCAACACGCTCACGCGCAAGATTCGTTCGCTGGGCCTGGACGGGGAGTAGCCGGGGCAGTACCGGTGACGAGCGTGCCGGTCAGCTCGGCAACCGAGCCGAAACCGTGCCGCACGAGGTAGCTGCCGATACCCTCGTTTATCGTCCGGCAGACCAGCGGGTCATAGAACAGCGCCGTGCCGACTCCCACCGTGCTCGCACCCGCAATGAGAAACTCCAGCGCATCCCGGGCCGTCGCAATTCCGCCCTGCCCGATTATCGGGATGCCGAGCGGCCCGGCGACTTCGTAAACCTGTCGGACCTTCAGCAGGGCGATGGGCTTGATGGCCGGCCCCGACAGTCCGCCCTGTATGTTGCCGATCACGGGCCGCCGCCGCTCGACGTCGATCGCCATACCGGTAATCGTGTTGATCACCGCCAGCGCGTCGGCACCGGCCTCGATGCAGCGGCGAGCATTCTCGCGGATATCGGTCTGGTTGGGCGACAGCTTGGCGATGATCGGCTTGGTCGTCTCCGCGCGACATGCGGCCACCACTTTCGCCGACATGTCCGGGTAATTGCCGAAGGACACGCCGCCCTCCTTGATGTTCGGACAGGAGATATTGATCTCGATGGCATCGATGGCAGAATTATCGAAGCGGCGGGTCACAGCGGCGTAGTCTTCTATCCTCGATCCGCAGACGTTCGCGATGAACCGGGTCTCCGCGAAGTCGAGAGTCGGCAGGATCTCGTCGACGACCCGGTCGACGCCCGGGTTTTGCAGCCCGATCGCGTTCAGCATGCCCATCGGCGTTTCGCTGACTCGATGCGGAGGATTGCCGAGTCGCGGTTCGCGGGTCGTGCCCTTCAGCACGATGGCGCCGGCATCGCGATTCGAGAAGCCCTCGACCCGGGTATATTCCTCGCCGAATCCGACACAGCCGGACAGCAGCACGATCGGCGAATCCAGCGACAGGCCGCAGAAGTCGAGCGCCAGCGGATTCGTTTTCTGTTCTTTCGCGACAGGCATCGTCAATGGTAACGGTTGAAGCGATCGTGCATTCTACAGCTTAGCTACTCCTCGTCTAAGCCCGATGTTCACGCTGATCCTCTTCGAGCCGGAGATACCCCCGAACACCGGCAACATCATCCGGCTCTGCGCCAACACGGGCACGGCCCTGCACCTCGTGGAGCCCCTGGGTTTCGAGCTCGACGAGCCGCGTCTGCGCCGCGCCGGCCTGGACTATCGCGAGTTCGCCGATGTCCGGACACAAGCATCGCTGGGTGCCTGCCTGGAGGCGCTGGGCCAGCCGCGAGTGTTCGCGTTCAGCACGCGGGCCAGCTCTTGCTACGCCAGCGCTTCCTTCCGGCCGGGTGATGCCCTGTTGTTCGGCCCGGAATCGCGCGGCCTGCCAACGGAGGTCCTCGACGCGCTGCCGGCGGATCGTCGCCTGCGCCTGCCGATGCTGGCCGGGAATCGCAGTCTCAACCTGTCCAACGCGGCGGCCGTCGTGGTGTATGAAGCCTGGCGCCAGAATGGCTTTGCGGGTTCCGGCCAGATCGTAAAGACGGGCGCCCTGACCTGATCCTGATCGCAGGTCCGGACTCACGCCCGTCGATTCGCGACTCATGCGCCTTGAATACGCGCGGGGCTGCCACGTCCCGCAACGGAAGCCTGTCCTGCGACAGGCCGGCAGGCGGCACTCACTCGGGTTTCAGGGTGCGCGACATCAGGCTGGCTACCGCCTCACGCGGCGGCACGCCTTCGTACAGGATGCGATAGATTTCGTCGCAGATCGGCATCTCGACATGCAGTTTCCGGGCGACCTCGCGCACCGCCCTGGCGGCCAGGACGCCCTCGACGACCTGCTGGATTTCGTTCTGTGCCTCGGCAATCGTCAGGCCACTCGCGAGCGCGAGTCCCATTCGGCGGTTGCGCGACAGGTTGTCGGTACAGGTCAGCACCAGGTCGCCCATGCCGGCAAGGCCCATGAAGGTGTCCTGGCGGGCACCCAGCGCCACTCCGAGGCGCGTCATCTCGACGAGGCCACGGGTAATGAGCGCGATTCGCGTATTTGCCCCGAAGCCGAGTCCGTCGGACAGGCCCGCGCCGATCGCCAGCACGTTCTTGACGGCGCCGCCGACCTCGACACCGATCATGTCCTTGGACGTATAGGCCCTGAAATACTCGCCCGACAGTGCGTGAGCGAGTTCGGTCGCGAAGCGGTCGTTATTCGCGGCAATCGTCAGCGCCGTCGGCAAGCCGGCGCCAACCTCCTTCGCGAAGGTCGGGCCGGACAGTACGGCCATCGGCCGGTCCGCTCCGAGGATCTCGCCTGCGACCTGGTGTGGCAGTTTGCCGGTTGCGAGTTCGAAACCCTTGGTGGCCCAGCAGACGCGCGTCGTGTCGGCCAGCGTGGGCTGGATCGCCAGCAGAGTCTCCCGCAACGCGTGACTTGGCACCGCGATCAGGACATCGCTGGCGCCGTCGATGCAGGCCTCGAGATCGGGCTCGATTGCCAGGTTGGCCGGAAACGGCACGCCCGGGAGGTAACGCCTGTTTTCGCGATCGCGGCTCAGTCTCGCGCAGTCACTCCGGTCGCGGCCCCATAGTCTCACCGGGTATCCGCGCCTGGCGAATTGCAGCGCGAGCGCCGTGCCCCAGGACCCGGCGCCGAGTACGGCGACGATCCCTACACCGGCCGAGTCGTCGGCCGTCGTGTTCAGTGGCTGCTCCCGTCGCCCCCGTTGCCGCCAGCCGCCGGCGGAGCAGGCTGCTGGGCCTGCGCCTGCTCCTGCGCCTTGCGCTTCGATTCTGCGTAGAGAGCGTCGAAGTTGATCGGCTGCAGCAGGAATTCCGGGAAGCCGCCCTTGCTGATCACGCCGGAGATGACCTCGCGTGCGTACGGGAACAGGGTATTGGGACAGAAACTGCCGACGATTGCGTCCAGCTCCTGGGCGCTGTAGCCAGTGATGTGGAACAGCCCGGCCTGCTGCAACTCTATGAGAAAAAGCGTTTTGTCCTCGTGCTTCGTCTCGATAGTGATTGTCAGTACGACCTCATGGACGTCGTTTTGCGAGCCCGTATGCGCGCTGCGCAGATTCATGTTCGTTTTCGGGTTGACGTCCCCCATCGTGAAGATCACGGGACTGTTAGGCGACTCGAACGACATGTCCTTGATGTAGATCTTCGTCAGATTGAGTTGCCGCTGCCTGGTTTCTTGCTCTGCCATTCCTGTTTCCCCGGTATTGGTCCGCTCGATTCGGGCGGACGTCAGGACCTTCCGAGCAGCTTGTCCAGCCGTCCGTCCCGGTCCAGTGAATATAGATCGTCGAATCCGCCTATCGGATTGCCGTCAATGAAGATTTGCGGCACGGTTCGTCGGCCGCTTCGCCTCTCCATCTCCTCGCGCAAAGCGTCGTCCCTGGATACGTTAATTTCGTCGAATTCCACGCCTTTCTTCTTGAGCAGCATCTTTGCCGCTCCGCAGTAGGAGCAGAAGTCCGATCCGTACAACACAACTTTGGGTTTGGTGCTCATCGTATCGCCGCGCAGTACTGTATTTCAGTCCTTACCCCTGATCTTCTTCGCGGTCACGAGAGGCAGGCTCTGTTGCGTCCACGCATTGACGCCACCGCGCAGGCTGTAGACGTTCTCCATGCCGGCCTTGCGCAGAGTCGCAACCAGCTTGGCTGACGTAATCCCTGCGTCGCAGACGGCGACTATCGGTTTGCCCTTGAACCGCTCGAGCTTCTCCTGGTCGCTGCCGATCTCGTCATACGGGAGGTTCTTCGCGTTGACAATATGGCCTCGCGAGAAAGCCTCAGCGCTGCGCAGGTCCAGGACAACGGCGTCGCCGTTTATGAGCCTGACGGCTTCCTGCGGCTCGATATTCGAGACGCCCATGGCCTTGCGCCGCAACTCTGTGAAAACGACGAGGAAGAAACTCAGCAGCAGCGCGCTGACGAGCACGACATGGTTGCCGGCAAACTCGAAAAACTGTTCCATAAAACGGCTTGATCTCGAGGAAAAAAACTTCGGCCACTTCGCCCTGCCCGGGTCGCGTGCCGACAGAAAATGCCCGCCGGGAAGGCGGCCTGTCCCGGTCCGGGCGCGATTATAGCAGCGGGCGTCGCAACTGTCGGTCCCGGATGCCGGCGGGCGGGATTGGCGCTAAACTCTGCGCGCATGATCAGGACCCTGGTAGCCGTAATGACCGTACTCGCCGTGCTGGCCGCGCCCGCCCGCGCCCAGGACAGCAACGCCGAGCTCACCAAGGTCAAGGAGCTCGAGCTGGAGGAGGTCAGGTCCCGGATCAGCACGCTGAAAAAGAGCATGGACAAGCGGGCCGCCGAGCGCGACCGGATAACAAAGGACCTGCAGGCTGCCGAGGTCCTGATCTCGGAAAAGCGAATCAACCTGCGAGAGATCGAGAGACAAAAGGAATACAGCGAGCGCCGCAGGGCGGATATCGAGAAAAAACTCGCCGCCCGCCAGGCGGAGCTCGAGCAGGAATCGGCTCAGCTGGCGGCGCAGGCGCGGGCGGCCTATACCAGCGGCAACAACGAGAGGGTGAAGCTGCTGCTCAACCAGCAGGACCCTGCGACCATAGGCCGCATGCTTGCCTATTACAGGTACCTGTCCGAGTTTCGAGCGGCGAACATCAGCACCGTGTCGCAGCACATCGGCGAACTGGCCGAACTCGGCACGCAGGCAGCGGGGGAGGAAGACCGCCTCGCCCGGCTGGCGCGGGCGCGTTACGCCGAGCTGTCGGAGCTGGACGCTGCGCAGCAAAAGCGGCAGGCCCTGCTCGCGTCGCTGAACGACAGGATCAAGACGGAAGGCAGTGAGATAGAGCGCCTCGCCGCGCAGGAGAAAGACCTCGCCCGGCTGATCACGGAACTGACGAGCATCCTGTCGGATTACCCGATCCGGTCGGAGGAACCCTTCAGCACGCACAAGGGTCGCCTGACCTGGCCGGTGGCCGGCAGCCTGTTGCACGACTACGGTCAGCCGCGAGCCGACGGTCAGCTCAAATGGAACGGTGTCGTGCTGGCAGCACCTCGTGGCCGCGAGGTGCGTGCCGTCTACCACGGCCGCGTCGTATTTGCCGACTGGCTCGCCGGCCTGGGGCTCCTGGTCATCGTCGATCACGGCGAGGGCTTCATGAGCCTGTACGGCTACAACGAGTCGATCCTGAAAAGTACGGGCGACTGGGTCG
>JAOUIH010000287.1 GCA_029884165.1 Gammaproteobacteria bacterium
GGTCAGCGACGTGGTCCTGAACAATCTGTACAAGCACACGCCGCTGCAGAGTGTTTTCGGCATCAACATGGTGGCGCTGCACCAGGGGCAGCCGAAACTGCTGAATCTCAAGCAGATACTCGAGGCTTTCCTGTCACATCGGCGGGAGGTCGTGACTCGCCGGACGATCTTCGACCTGCGCAAGGCCCGGGACCGCGCCCATGTGCTGGAAGGCCAGTCGGTTGCGCTGGCCAACATCGACGAGGTGATCGACCTGATCAAGGCGTCCCCGTCGCCCGCGGAAGCCAAGGAAGGTCTGATGGCGCGGGCCTGGCCGCCGGGCGCCGTGTCCGGAATGCTCGACCGGGCCGGCGCCACGGACACGCGGCCGGACGGCCTGGCCGACGAATTCGGCCTGTCGGAGCGTGGTTACCGGCTGTCGCCGGTCCAGGCGCAGGCCATCCTGGACCTGCGCCTGCATCGCCTGACCGGATTGGAACAGGAAAAAATATTTAATGAATATAGAGATATATTAGATAAAATTAATCAATTTTCTAAGATTCTGTCGGACCCGGACGAACTGCTTCGGGTCATTCGCGAGGAACTCGCCGAGGTTCGCAGCACATACGGCGACCTGCGCCGCACGGAGATCCTCGAAGAGCACAGCGACCTCGTCGACGAAGACCTGATTCCCGAAGAGGAGGTCGTCGTGACCCTGTCGCACGGGGGCTATATCAAGGCACAGCCGGTAGACACCTACCAGGCGCAGCGCCGGGGCGGGCGCGGGCGATCCGCGACCAAGGTCAAGGACGAGGACTTCGTCGACAAGCTGTTCATCGCGAACACGCATGACAACCTGCTTTGCTTCACGAGCCGCGGCAAGATGTACTGGCTCAAGGTCCACAAGGTGCCGCAGGCAAGCCGCGGATCCCGGGGGCGGCCCATCGTCAACCTGCTGCCGCTGGAGGAGGGAGAGCGCATCAACGCGATCCTGCCGATTCGTGAGTTCGCCGAGGACAGTTACGTTTTCATGGCGACGAGCAGCGGGACGGTCAAGAAGACCCCGCTGAACCTGTTCGCGCGGCCGCGCGCCAGCGGCATTATCGCGATCGACCTGCGCGGTGACCAGCTGGTCGATGTCGCGATCACCGATGGCAACCGGGAGATCCTGCTGGTGGCCAGCAACGGCAAGGCGATCCGGTTCCGGGAAGGCGACGTCCGCGCCATGGGCCGGGGTGCCGCCGGCGTACGTGGAATCAAGCTGGGAGACGGCCACGAGGTCATCGCGCTTTGCATCCTCGGCGACGGGATGATCCTGACGGCGACGGAGAACGGCTATGGCAAGCGCACCGACGTAGACGAGTTCCCGGTGCAGGGGCGCGGAGGGCAGGGCGTGATCGCAATCCAGACGACCGATCGAAACGGGCGGACCGTAGGGGCCCTCCAGGTTGGCGACGACGATGAAATCATGCTGATCAGCTCGGCGGGAACCCTGGTGCGGACGCCGGTGTCCGACATTTCCGTCATCGGCCGCAACACACAGGGCGTGCGCCTTATCCGCCTGGAGGCCGAGGAGCGTCTCGTGGGCCTTGCCCGCATCGAGCCTATGGAAGAGGACGACAGCTAGCGCGAACGGCAGCCGGGCCATGTCCCGGCAATGATCGAAACGGACACACCCCAGGACCAAGCAAGATGCATCGCGTACACAATTTCAGTGCAGGCCCGGCCGCGCTGCCGGAGGCCGTTCTTGATCAGATACGGGCCGACATCCCGGACTGGAACGGGAGTGGCATGTCGGTGATGGAAGTAAGCCATCGCGGCAAGGATTTCGTTCAACTTGCCGCGCAGGCCGAACGAGACCTGCGCGAGCTGCTTGCGATTCCCGATGAGTATGCGGTTCTGTTCATGCAGGGCGGCGCGACGCTGCAGTTTGCAGTTGCACCGCTCAACCTGAGCGCCGCCGGCGATACCGCGGATTACGTGGTGACCGGCAGCTGGGGCAAGAAGGCAGCGCAGGAAGCGGGCCGGTTCTGCAAGGTCAACGTGGCGGCCTCGTCGGCAGACAGCAACTTCACGAATATCCCGGACCCCGGGTCCTGGCAGTTGACCGACGGCGCGGCGTACCTGCACTACACACCGAACGAAACTATAGGCGGCGTCGAATTTCATACTGTCCCCGAGTGCGGGGACGTACCGCTGGTTGCC
>JAOUIH010000125.1 GCA_029884165.1 Gammaproteobacteria bacterium
GGTCTCGGGCGCTGTCGGCCGAGTTCGTCTACAAGTTTCGTTACCACGCGCGTTACGCCGATCTCGGCTCCGAGCACGAGCTATGCCACGTATTCCTCGGGCGAGTGCCGGGTCAGATCGAGCAGAACAGGAGCGAGATCGAAGCGCTGCGCTTCATCGAGACCGGAAGTCTGGCCGACGAGCTGGAGCAAAACGGCGCTCGCTACACACCCTGGTTCCGCATGGAGTGGCAAAGGCTGAACGAGGATTTCGGCTCCGTGCTGGGGCGCTACACGTCACCCGCGAAATAGGCAGCGGCTACCCGACGTAGCGGTAGTATTCGATGCCGAGGTCCTGGAAATGGCGCGCGTCGCTGTGTCCGACCCGGTCGATGACGAATTCGCTGCGCGGCAGGTAATCCAGGCCGCGAACGCGCCGGCCGTCGTGCAGGTCCTCGTACTGCTGCCGATCCAGGTCGATCGCGAACTCCATGGCCCGGGAGAAGCCGATCCGGCGGCTGGCTTCCTTCCAGCCATCGGCGACGAAAAACGGGATGACTTCCGCGGCGTCGCCGCTGCCGTAACCCAGCGTCAGGAGTTCCTCGCCGACCCAGTCCCGATTCTCGTCCAGCGCCTCCTCGAAGCCCGCGGCCATCCACGCGGGCAGCGCCGCCGTGTAGAGATTGCCGAGGTCGAGCATCGTGTCGCTGCCGAGAGCCAGCTTGTCCAGGATCTCCGTGCGATAGCGGCGGGCTGCGCGGAAGATCCGGAACACGGCCATGGTCAGCGGGTACGCCTCGAAGCTGATGCGTTCCGGGTCGGCCAGCTCGACGACCGTCGGCTGGCTCAGCATCTCTTCCAGCAGCGCCTGCGGTTCGATACCGGCCTCGTAGCAGTATGAGGCCAGTTCCGCGCGATCCTCTGCGCTGCCCGAGGCCAGCGCTACGAGGTAGGCGATGGCCCAGCCCGTCTCCGGCATGCGCCGGTAGGGGCGGTGCATGAACACGGTCCGCAGCGAACGCAGGTATTCGCAGGCGTTCAGGTGCCTTTTTTCATACATGTCGTTCAGCGCATGCAGCGTTTCGTCGACGTAGCACGTGGTCGAATACTTGCCGTTGAACACCGGGAAGTCCTGCACCTGGTGCGACTCGCTGCGATCCTGCCCGCAGAATCGCAGCATCGGCTTGCGGAAATCCATGATCCGGTAGTCGGAAGCGGAGCCGGAGCGCTTCAGGTCCACGATGGCCATCTGCGGGTCTTCTTCCAGCAGCATCGCGACGGCGCCGGCGCCCTGCGTCGGTTCGCCGCTGCTGCCGCGTGCGTACTCGGCGATGTCGGCGCACACGACGATGGCCTGGCTGCCCGCGCCGTCCAGTGCCAGGTGGCGAATCGCGCCCTTCATCCCGTAGACGCCGCCGAGGCAGGCATGCTTGAACTCCGGTACCTCGCAGTTGCGCGCTATCGGCGGCAGTCCGCGCCGCTCGAGCGCCCGGTCTACCATGCCCTTGATGATGATCGCGCCCGCCGAATTGTCCGTGCTCGACTCGGTGCCGAGTCCCAGGAATTTGACGCGCGTCGGGTCGATTTCGTACTGGTCGATCAGGCGCATGACGGCCGTTGCCGCCATCGTGTACACGCTGTGATGCGGCCCGCGTAAGCGGAAACTGCGCCCGATGACCTCGCGGACCTTCGGCCAGGCGTTGCCGGTCCATTCGCACCAGTCCGCAAGCCATACCCGGAAAGGCGGAGCATAGGCCGCTAATCCGCTGATTCCGATAGGTTTTGTGCTCATTTTGCTGGCGCTGTTGTGGTTGGTCTGGGCCTTTGCGGGGCGTAGCCCGGCAATTCTAGAGGCCGAACCCGCGCCGCTCAAGAGACTACTCGACCGTTATCGTAATCCGGTCGGATACCACCGGGGGGGCATGCGGGATGTGGAGGTGATCTGCGAACAGCAGCTGCAGGCTGTGCTGGCCCGGTTCGAGCGTCAGCTCCGCGCGGCTGTTGCCCTCGCCGAAGTGCACGTGCCTGGCGTCCTTCGGAATCGGCAGGTCCAGCGCAGGCAGCTCCGCGTCAATAATGACGTGGTGGTGCCCGCTGTCGGCCTGCTCCTGGCCGGCGGGTACAACGGACATTCCGTCGATCCCGAACTCGACCACGACCGGATTGGAGACGACGTCGCCGTCGGCCGGGGTAATGAAGAACACGCGCGCTCCCGCGGGAGCGGCCGAACGGGGCATGGCGGGGGCGACATCCTGGGCCGGCATCTCGGCCTGCGGGGCCTGGCTGGACGGCTCCGTCGCGGAGCCGGGAGAGTCGTCCGAACCGGATCCTCCGCAACCCACGGCCACCAGCACGGGCAGGGTCCACAGGACTCGGCGGCAATCTGGCGCATTCAGCACGGTTCTCTCCTTGGCAGTCGCGACCGGCCCTGATGATAGAGCGGCTAGAGCGAAAATGCCGCAAAAATCGCGATGATTCCCAGGATCAGCGAGAGGCCGAGCACGTAGGCGATGAACAGCAGCAGGAACTTGAGGAAGGTCACGAACCCGCCCTGGCCATATACACGCCGGAGGGCCTTATGCAGGTATACCGGGATGTAGGCGGAAACGGCCAGCACGCCGATTTTCGCGGCGGCCTCGGCCGACGGCAACGATGCCCCCAGGCGTGTCAGCAGTATCTGGAGCGTCAGCGCCAGGAATACGAAGGCATGGAAGTGGACGACGAACAGCAGGTGTTCGACGTAATAACGCTTCGACAGCGGGTAGAGCACGTTCAACGCGAAGGCCATTAACGGCAATAGCACAAACAGCCCGGCCGGCACGTTCTCGAGCAATTTATCGAGGAAGCCGCGCAGCCCCTGGCCGTCCTCCGCGGTCATGCGTTGGCACATCACCAGCAGCCTTTCCTTCGTCAGCCGCCGTGCGAGCCACGGCGGCATGTCCGCCGGGTCGTAATCGTCGAGTTCGCAGGACGAGCCCTCGTCCTCTCCGTCGATAACGATCCGGAGACCCTCCGATTCGGCCCCGGGCGTCCGGGGCGCGATGATGCCCTGCTGCTCGAGTTCGCCCAGAGCCTCCTCGCGCGCCGCGCCCGCGGCGTCCGCTTCGTCCTGTGTGCCGCTTTCCTGCGGCTCGAACAGGAAGCCGAGTTCCTCGTGCGGGTCAAAGAAGGCGATCAGGAAGAACAGCAGGCTCAGGACCAGGTAGGTGCGGAAAGGCGGCATGAATCGGGCCCGCCTGCCCATCAGGTAATCGCGGGTCAGCGAGCCCGGACGGACGGCCAGCGGGACCAGTGTGCGCCAGAAGCGCGAATCGATGTCCACCAGGTCACCGAAAGCGTCGCGCAGGAGCTCGAGTATGCTGATCAGGCGGCTCTGGGCGCGCTGCCCGCAATTGCCGCAATACTGCCCGGTCAGTTCGAATCCGCAATTGAGGCAGGCGATCGGGGTCCCGGTTTCATCCGCGTCCGAGGTGGCTTCACGCAGCACACGGCGGCTGACCGTGTAACGGGACCCGAAGCGGAGACGCGTATCCTCGCGCATTTCCGCAGCCGGGCCGGCAATATACTCCTGCAGCCGACCGTCACTTTCCACCAGGTACTGCACGACCCGCCCGATCTTGTCGGGTTCGTCGTCGATACTGAATACGCGTGCGTCGATGAACCCGGGCAAGGTCAGCATCGTGGCGACGTGTCCGGCGAGCCACAGGTCGATATCGGCCGCGGCCTCCGGGTCGACGTGCAGGGTGACTTCGTATATCGGGCCGCCGTGACCTTTCATGGGCTCTCAGGAAGATTTCTTGTTACTGGCCTTCTTCTTGCTCGTCTTTTTCTTCGTCTTCTTGCGGGCCGCTGCGCTCCGGGCCACTGCCGGCTCGTCGTCGCGCGGAGAGTCCGGCAGGCGTGCCCGGCCGATTTCGTGGCCTGCGAAGTCGTCGACGGCCAGGAGCTCGCGTACCTGTTCGTGAAAGTCGTGCAGGCGCGCCGCTTCGGCCTTGCTGATTACCTCGGCCTGCTCCGCCTCGTCGATCTGGTGCCCGAAATAGTCCGAACGCAGCAAGCCCTCCTTGCGCGCCTGGCGTAGTTTGGTTTCCAGCGGAGCCAGCTCCTCGGACAACTCCAGCGCACGCTGCAGCTGACCCAGCGGGTTGCCGGGTTCGACCGTCGTATAAGCCTGCATGCTGAGCCTTTCGCGGGCCTCGCCGGTATGCGTGATGACGTCGACGACCTTACGTGCCAGCTCGTCTGACGGTGCCGAATAGGTGCGCCCCCGCGGAAATATGCAGCAGCGGAGGAACACGGCGACCGGCCGATTCGGGAAATTGCGCAGGAAACCGTGTAGCTGCTCCTGTGCGTGATACATCAGGGTGCGAACCGACCATTCCACCAGCGGCAGATCTGCGGCACGGCGGCCCTGGTTCTCGAAGTGCTTCAGGACGGTGGATGCAAGATACATCGAGCTGAGCACATCCCCCAGCCTTGCCGACAGCAGCTCCCGGATTTTCAGCTTGCCGCCGAGCGTCAGCATCGCGAAGTCGGACGCGAGCGCAAACGCGGCGCTGTAACGGTTGATGTTCTGGTAGTAGCGGCGCGTCGGCGTGTTGAGAGGAACCCGGCTGAACTTCGCGTGGGTCAGCGCCATCACGAAAGATCGTGCCAGGTTACTTATTGCATAACCGACATGCGAGAGCAGGGCGTCATCGAATTCCCTGAGACCGCGCTCCTCGTCGGTATCCTGCGCGGCGTGCAGCTCGCGCAGCACGAAGGGGTGGCACCGCATTGCGCCTTGCCCGAAAATTATCAGGCTGCGCGTCAGGATGTTGGCTCCCTCGACCGTAATTGCGATCGGCGTGGACATGTAACCGCGGCCCAGGTAATTCCTGGGTCCCATCATGATCGCCTTGCCGCCGTGCACGTCCATCGCGTCGTTGGCGACTTTGCGGCCCATTTCGGTGCAGTGGTATTTCAGTATGGCCGAGGGCACCGCCGGCTTCTCGCCCTGGACGATTGCGCCGGCCGTTACAGAGACGGCGGCATTCATTATGTAGGTGTGTCCGGCGATCCGGGCCAGCGCCTCGCCGACCCCGTCGAAGCGGGCGACGGGCAGGTTGAACTGGCGGCGGATCATCGTGTAGGCGCCGCTGGCGTAAGACGCTGCCTGCGCGCCGCCGGCCGCGCTGGATGGCAGCGTGATTGCGCGACCGACCGACAGCAATTCGACCAGCATCTTCCAGCCTTTGCCGGCCATTTCGGGTCCGCCGATTATGTAATCGAGCGGCACGAATACGTCCTTGCCCGAGGTGGGCCCGTTCTGGAACGGAATGTTCAGCGGATTGTGTCGGCGCCCGACGGTAACGCCGGGCGTATCGGTCGGAATGAGCGCAGCCGTGATGCCGTACTCGTCCTGGGTGCCCATCAGGTGGTCTGGGTCGTACAGTTTAAAGGCCAGGCCGAGTACCGTGGCAATGGGAGCGAGCGTGATATAGCGCTTGTTCCAGTTCAAACGAATGCCGGTGATTTCCTCGCCGTTCCAGTTCCCCTTGCAGACGACTCCGGCGTCGATAATCGCGGCCGCGTCAGATCCGGCTTCTGGCGAGGTCAGGGCGAAGCAGGGTATCTCGTCGCCGGATGCCAGGCCGGGGAGGTAGCGCTGTTTCTGCTCGTCGGTACCGTAGTGCACCAGCAGCTCTGCCGGCCCCAGCGAGTTAGGCACGCCGATTGTCGACGATGCGGTTGTACTTCGACTGGCGAGCTTGGAGATTACCATCGCGTTCGCATAGGCGGAGAACTCGAGTCCGCCGTACTGTTTCGGAATGATCATCGCGAAGAAGCGATGCTTCTTGATGAACCCCCAGATCGCCGGTGGCATGTCGCCGAGGTCGTTGGTGATCTCCCAGTCGTTCAGCATCCTGCACAGCTCTTCGCAGGGGCCGTCGAGAAAAGCCTGTTCCTCCGCTGACAGCTTCGGCGCCGGGAAGCTCGTCAGGCGCTCCCATTCGGGCATGCCGGAGAACAGCTCGCCATCCCACCAGACATTGCCGGCCTCGAGCGCCTCGCGCTCCGTGTCTGACATCGACGGCAGCATGGCCCGGTACACCTTCAGCGCAGGTCGCGTGATCTTCTCGCGCCGGAACTCGTCTACGTTCAGGGCCACCACGAGGCCGAACGCCGCCCAGAGCAGCAGGAGCCACAGGAACGACCCGTCACCAAAAAGCGTGTAGGCAAAGACGGCAGCGCCGGCGGCGACGGTCGCGTTGAACAGGCTGATCCTGTTATAGGCAAGGTAAAGGGCGCCGCCGACGAAGAGCAGCAGCCAGAACAGACCGGCAAAGAAACTCGTCACGTTCGAATCCTCGGCAATTGCCTGATGGGACTATGACAACGACGGCCGGCCAGCGTTGCCAGCCGTCGAAAAGACCCTAGCACCCCGGTTGGCGGCGCGCCACCGGCGCCGTCACAGATCCGAGCGCCGCGGATCCGGGGTGATCAGAGCAGTTCTTCGATCGCCGCCCGCTCTTCCCGTAGTTCCTTCTCTGTGGCCTGCATGCGCTCGCGACTGAAGTCGTTGATCGCGAGACCCTGAACGATCTCGTAGTCGCCGTTGCGGCAGCGCACCGGGTAGGAGTAAACCACGCCGGGCGCGACGCCGTAGCTCCCGTCGGCGGGTATGCCCATGCTGACCCAGTCGCCCTCGGCAGAGCCGAGCGCCCAGTCGTGCATGTGGTCGATGGCTGCCGAAGCTGCCGAAGCCGCCGAGGATGCGCCGCGGGCCTTGATTATGGCCGCGCCTCGCTGCTGGACAGTCGGTATGAATGTCGACGTCAGCCAGCCGGTGTCGACCATGCCCAGCGCGGCTTTGCCGGCTACCTTCGTGTGGTGGATGTCCGGGTACTGCGTCGCCGAGTGGTTACCCCAGATCGTCATCTGCCGCACATCGCTGACGTGCTTCCCGGTCTTGCCGGCAAGCTGCGCAATTGCGCGATTGTGATCGAGACGCGTCATCGCCGTGAACTGCCGCGGATCGATGTCCGGGGCGTTCGAGCTGGCGATCAGGGCATTCGTATTGGCGGGATTGCCGACGACGAGGACACGGATGTCCTTGCTGGCGTGGTCGTTGATGGCTTTGCCCTGGACAGAGAAGATCTTCGCATTGGCCTCGAGCAGGTCCTTGCGCTCCATGCCCGGCCCCCGCGGGCGGGCGCCGACGAGCAGCGCGTAGTCGCAATCCTTGAACGCCACGTTCGGATCGTCCGTCGCGACGATACCGGCCAGCGTGCCGAAAGCGCAGTCGTCCAGCTCCATCACGACGCCGTGCAGCGCGGACATGGCTGGCGGGATTTCCAGCAGCTGCAGGATGACCGGCTGCCCGGGCCCGAGCATCTGGCCGGAGGCTATGCGGAAGGCGAGCTGGTAGCCGATCTGGCCGGCGGCTCCGGTAATCGTTACGCGTACGGGCTTGTTCATCGTGGCTTCCTGGTTTCCTGGTCGTGGCATCGAAGTTTCGGCCGGAGGCCGGCAGCGCCCGGTGCGGGGCTGGCCGCCCGGCGGGCGGCGATTGTAGCACCGTGCGGTGGTCCGGGCACGGCAGCGCGGCTCGCGATCCGTCCGCTGCGCGAAACGCCTGCCTGCGCTGGCGCCAGTATCCCGGACAGCCCGGAAGTCACTCGTAAGCTCCTGTATTGCCTGGAATCGGCCTGCCGGTCATTTTTTCGCAGACGGGCCCGGCCGGACGGGTTCCGAGTCGGCCCACGAGCCAGCCCGGCTGCGGCAGCACAAAATCCTTGCAATCATTGGTTATGGTGTTATAGTTGACTACAACACCACTTCACATGATACAGGACCTGGGGCGACTTCCACGCGGAGAACGAGGCCATGAACGCTGAAACAATGGAACGCGGTGAAGGAATTATCGGGCTGGCGATGCTGATCCTGCTGGCGCTGGCGCTGGCGGCCGGGCAGGCGTCCGACCGGGACGGCGCCAGAGCCGACCGGGTCTCGACGCTCTCGAGACCGGCGGTGGCGCGGCTGGTCGAGGAATCGGCCCAGGCCGGCGTCGCTGCGTCCCGACCCGGTCTGAGGCGGTTCGCGGTAATGCCGCTCCCGGCCGGCTTTGGCGTCGACCTGTACCAGTCCGGCCGTCCCGGGCGAAGCACTGCGGGCGGCGGAGTGCGCGAGCTTTGACGAATGGATGCGAGCCGCTTCGTGCCCCCGCTGTCAGCGGCCGGTACCTGCCGACCGGCGCCAGCCTGCTACCATACGGAATGGCGCCGCACCGGCCGCCGGCGCTGTCAATAACAAACAGAAAATGAGTATCGAACGCCTCATGGATCCAAAATGGAACGAAGACCTGCCGATCTATCGCCAGCTGCGCGATCGGGTCGTCGCCATGATCCTCGAAGGCGTCCTGGGCGACGGTGACGCCCTGCCGTCCGTTCGAAACGTCGCGGCCGAGTACCGGCTGAATCCCCTGACCGTGCTCAAGGGCTACCAGGAACTCGTCGACGAGGGCCTGGTGGAGAAGAAACGTGGCC
>JAOUIH010000126.1 GCA_029884165.1 Gammaproteobacteria bacterium
GGAATAGAGGTTGTCTCCCGGTCGCACGTCGCCGTTCCAGTCCGGCGCCGGGTTGCCCACGGTCCAGTAGAGCAGGTCGAGGTCCGGATCGTAGGAGCCGGTCAACCAGGTCGAACCGCCGCCGGTTTGCCAGGCCTCGCCCTGCCAGGTCTCGCTGCCCGGTTCGCCGGGCGCCGGAATCGTCCAGAAACGCCACAGGCGTTCCCCGGTCGCCGAATCGTATGCGTCGACGAAGCCGCGCACGCCGGCCTCGGCGCCGCTGACGCCGACGATGATCTTGCCATCGAGAGCGAGCGGTGCGAGGGTCATCGCGTAGCCGACGGCATTGTCCGCGACCACGACGTCCCAGCGCTTCGCACCGGTCGCCGCATCCAGCGCAACCAGGTGCGCGTCGACGGTCGCCACGTAAACGGAATCGTCCAGCATGGCGACACCCCGGTTCACCCGTGGGAAGCCGATGTTGAGCACCTCGTCGGACATATCCGGCGACCATGTCCACAGCTTCTTGCCGCTGCGTGCGTCGAGCGCCGTCACCGTCGAGGCGGGCTCCGTCAGGTACATGACGCCGTCGACGACCAGCGGCGTGGTTTCGACGAGGCCGGTACCGGACAGTGTGCTCGGCTGCATCTGGTACGCCCAGATGACCTTCAAGTCGCCGACGTTCCGGGTATCGACCTCGTCCAGCGGCGAGTACCGTTCCGAACGATACGTGCCGGAATAAGTCAGCCAGTTGTGCGGCTCGCTCGCGGCGTTGACGAGCCGCTGAAAACTCACGTCGGCCTCTGCCCCGGCGGCAACCGCAACAAGGATCAGGGTCACTGCAGGTCGCATTATGGCTCGCTCCGGAGGCTCATCAGGTAAGACACGAGGTCGTCGACCTCGCTCGCCGAAAGCGCTCCACCGAGCGGCGGCATCAGGCTGTGCGAATAAACCTTCTCGAGGCTCGCGAGTTCGTCCTTGCGTATCGAATGGAGCGATCCGCCGATGTCCCGGATCTGGATGGAAAACGCATCTTCATTGACACGCATTCCCTCCACCACCTGGTCGCCGCGCCGCACGCGCACGGTCAGGAAGTCTGCGTAGCCCTCAGTACTCGGTTGCGAGGCTGACGGCTCCAGCAGGGATTCACGCAAATAGCCGATGCCGCGCCGGTCGCCAACCTGCGTCAACTCGGGCCCGATTCCCCGCCCGCGCCCCGTAACGATGTGGCACGCCGGGCACCCGGCCCGTTCCTCGTAGATCGCCCGCCCGCGCTCCGGGTCCCCGGGCATCACCGCGCGTTCGCGCTCGCCGAGCGAGCGCACGTAGGCGACGACCTGCCAGCGTTGCTCCTCGGTCAGGACCCAGACGCCCGGCATTGCCGTTCCCGGAATGCCGTTCTCTACGAGGTCGTAAAGCGCCTGGTCGTCGCTCGCATACTTCAGCCGCGGCCTGGCCAGGTTCGCTCCCTCGCCCCCGCCGCCCTGCATGCCGTGGCAGCGCGCGCAATGTATCGCGAAGGTCTTGTGGCCGGCCTCGAGATCGGCCGCCGTCATCTCGTCAACGGGCGACTGGGCAAGCAGTCCGCCGCTGGCCAGGCACGCAAGCAGCGCGTACAGGATGGCTCTCGGCATTGTGTCCCCCTGCGGCGTCGCCCTCGTGGCGGAGGTCCCCGTCCTGTCTTCCGTCCCGGCGGCGCCTTGTTTGCGCCAGCGTATCAAAGACAGTGGCTGCTTACGACGGGACCCGGCAACACCTATACGTTGAAGCGGAAATGCATGACGTCGGCCTCGTGCACGACGTACTCCTTGCCCTCGAGCCGCAACTTGCCCGCTTCTTTCGCGCCGTGCTCGCCCTTGCAGGCGACGAAGTCGTCGTAGGCAATGACCTCGGCGCGGATGAAACCTTTCTCGAAGTCCGTGTGAATCTCGCCCGCGGCCTGTGGCGCGGTCGCGCCGATGTGCGTCGTCCAGGCGCGCACTTCCTTCGGGCCCGCCGTAAAGAAGGTCTCGAGGCCCAGCAGCTTGTAGCCGCAGCGGATCACCCGGTTGAGGCCGGGTTCGTCGAGTCCGAGGTCCGCGAGGAACTCCTGCTTGTCCGCCTCGTCGAGCAGCGCGATCTCGGCCTCGATGGCGGCGCAGATCGCGACCACCTCGGAGCCTTCAGCGGCCGCGTACTGGCGTACCGCGTCGAGGTGCGGGTTGTTCTCGAAACCGGACTCGTCGACGTTGGCGACGTACATCACGGGCTTCGCGGTCAGCAGGTGCAGTTCTTTCAGCACCGGCATCTCGCGCTCGTCCAGCTCGAGGCTCCGGATCGGCAGGCCGGCATCGAGGTGATTTTTCACCTTCTGCAGCACGTCGCGGCGCGCGATCGCCGCCTTCTCATTGGATTTGGCGTTGCGCTCCGCCTTGTAGAGTTGCTTCTCGACCGAGTCGAGGTCGGCGAGCGCCAGCTCGGTGTTGATGATTTCGATGTCATGCACCGGGTCGATCTTGCCCGCGACGTGCGTGACGTCGTCGTTTTCGAAGCAGCGCACGACATGCGCGATTGCATTCGTCTCGCGGATGTTCGCGAGGAACTGGTTGCCGAGGCCTTCACCCTTCGATGCGCCTTCGACCAGTCCCGCGATATCGACAAATTCCATCGTCGTCGGGAGGATCTTCTGCGGCTTGACGATGTCGGCGAGCACCTGCAGGCGCGGGTCCGGTACCGGCACGACGCCGACGTTCGGCTCGATCGTGCAGAACGGGTAATTCTCGGCCGGTATCTCCGCCGCGGTCAGCGCATTGAAGAGCGTCGACTTGCCGACGTTCGGCAGCCCGACGATGCCACACTTGATTGCCATTGCTTTGTATTTCCTTACTGCGGATAGGTGCGCGTGTGCAGGTCTTTGGTCGCCTCGTTCAGCCCGCGATCCAGCAGGATGGGAATGATGTCGGCCGCCTCGTCTACCCCGCGCTGTAGCAGGGCCTCGACGTCCTTCGACGGCGTGCCGAGCACGTAGCCCGTCACCTTGTCCTTGTCTCCGGGATGCCCCACGCCTATGCGCAGACGCATGAAGTCCGCGCCGCAGTGCCGGATGATGTCCCTGAGCCCGTTGTGACCGCCGTGGCCGCCCCCGAGCTTGAGGCGCACGATGCCTGGTTCCAGGTCGATCTCGTCGTGCGCGACGAGCAGCGATGCCGGCGTCAGCCGGTAATAGTCCAGCACGGCGCGTATCGGGCCGCCGCTCAGGTTCATGTAGCTCATCGGCTTCACGATCCAGATGTCACTGCCGAAGATAGTCGCTTTTGCGACCTCGGCGTCGAATCGCTTCTCGTAGCGAAACTCCGCGCCGGCGCGGCGCGCAATTTCGTCGGCCACCCAGAAACCGGCGTTATGCAGCGTGCGCGCGTAACGCTCCTCCGGATTACCGAGCCCTGCGATGATGGCAAGCTTGTTCGACATGGCTTATCAATGGACGGCCAATGATTGCGGTGCATATTGTCGCTCATTCCGGCGCCCGATGTTGCACAGGCCTGGCGGATATGAAAAGGCCGCCGTTCGGCGGCCTCTTCCTTACCGTCACGAACCGGATCAGCTCTCCGAGGACTCGTCGGATTTCGCGGCGCCGGCCGTCGGCACTTCGCTGGGGGCCACGGGTGCGCCTTCCTCTTCCTCGACCGCGGCCGCCTTGATGACGTGGATCGAAACGACGGCGTGATCGTGCCCCTCGCCCTGCGCCAGTTCGGGAATCTCTACCCCGGACGGCAGTTTCAGGTCGGAGAGATAGATCATCTCGTTCAGGCCGAGATTGGCAACGTCCACCTCGATGTATTCCGGCAGGTCCCGCGGCAGGCAGCTGATCTCGACGTCGGTCATCAGGTGCGAAACCGCGCCGCCGCCCTGCTTGACGCCTACCGCCACGGCCTCGTTGAGGAAGTGGAGCGGCACGTTCATGCGGATCTTCTCGGTGGCGACGATGCGCTGCAGGTCAAAATGCAGAACCTCGCGCTTGGCCGGATGACGCTGGACGTCCTTGAGGACGGCCTGCTGGTTCTTGTCACCGACCTTGATGTTCAGGATGCTCGAATAGAACGCCTCGCTCTCAAGCTGTTTCAGGACCTTGTTGTGGTCGAAAAGGAGCGCGCGAGGCGGACGGCCACCGCCATAAAGGATTGCAGGAACTTTTCCCTGTTTACGCAGGCGGCGGCTCGCACCTTTCCCCTGGTCTTCACGGAATTCCGCAATCAGATTAAAACTGTCACTCATCGGAGTACTCCATATCTGATTGATTCATTGAGGTTTTTGACCCGCCCGGTTCGCGACCAAACCCGGCGGGGCCGCGCATCATAGCGCAAAGGCCGGTCCGTGGAAACCGTCCGGGCCGGGGCCGGGGAGCTGCCCCGGCCGGCTCGCTCAGTCCACGTACAGCGAGCTGACGGACTCCTCGTCGGAAATGCGGCGCATCGTCTCGGCCAGCAGTTCCGCGGTCGGCAGCGCGCGTATCCTGGCGCAGGCCTGGGCCTCGTCGTTCAGCGGGATCGTGTCCGTGACGACCAACTCGTCGAGTTCGGACTCGGCGATGCGGGATACCGCAGGGCCGGACAGCACCGCGTGCGTGATGTACGCCTGGACCGTCGCGGCGCCGCGCTGCTTCAGGGCGCCGGCCGCGTGGCACAGCGTGCCGGCCGTGTCGACCATGTCGTCGATCAGGATGCAGTTCTTGTCCTTGACCTCGCCGATGATGTTCATGACCTCGGACTGGTTGGCCCGCGAACGGCGCTTGTCGATGATCACCAGGTCCGCATCGTCGAGGCGCTTGGCCAGCGCGCGTGCGCGCACGACGCCGCCGACGTCGGGTGACACGACGACCATGTGCTCGTGCTTCTGCTTCCAGACGTCGCCCAGCAGGATCGGCGATGCGTAGACGTTATCCACCGTGATATCGAAGAAACCCATGATCTGGTCGGCGTGCAGGTCCACCGTCAGCACCCGGTCGACGCCGGCCGTGCCGATAAGCTTGGCGACGAGCTTGGCGGTGATCGGCACGCGGGCCGCCCGCGGCCGCCGGTCCTGGCGCGCGAACCCGAAATACGGGATCACGGCGGTAATGCGGGCCGCGGACGCCCGCCGGCAGGCATCCACCATGACCAGGAGCTCCATCAGGTTCTCGGCGCCCGGCGGGCAGGTCGGCTGCACGATGAAGGTCTCGCGGCCGCGTATGTTCTCGAGTATCTCGACGTTGAACTCGCCGTCGCTGAAGCGCCCCACGTGCGCCTTCGCGAGTGGCAGGTGCAGGACGCGGGCGATGTCCTGGGCCAGTCGGGGGTGGGCATTCCCCGAGAAAATCGCCATTGAAGCCGGTTCCAAAGCCGCGTCCCCTCTCGTCACTGTCGTTCTGGGCTGCCCGTCCGAGACGGCCAGGGAATGGCTGGGGTGCCAGGATTCGAACCTGGGAATGACGGGATCAAAACCCGTTGCCTTACCGCTTGGCTACACCCCATCGGGATCCGTCGCAGCATCCGGGCGCCGCCGACGGCCTCTCTGTCGCGCGCAATTTTGAGGGCCCTACCGGGAGGTGTCAAACCGGCGCCGGCGCCGGTGTGCGGTCAGTGAAACGTCCAGCCGTCGATGACGAGTCGGACGCGCGTTTCGGTACTCGAGGCCGTGATCCTGCGCGGCATCGGCTGGCCGGATGCCTCCCGGTACTGGCCGATCTCGACGACCCAGCTGTTCTGCGCCAGGCGGGCGAGTTGGCCGTCCTCGCCGAACTCGGTAACAGCCGGCGTGGCGGGATCCGGGATGCCGAGGGCCCAGTAACGCAGGCTGGCGACGGGAATCGTCCAGCCGTACATCGTGTGGAGATCGTGCTCGGCATCGACGAGTTCGGTCACCTCGCCCTCCGGATCCGTCAGCCGCACGCGTCGGCCGTCGCCGTCGAGGCGCACGCTGCCCGCGCCGAAGGGCCCGCTGACGGTCGCCTCGTAGCTATCCTGGCGCTGGCTCCAGCGCAGCCTGCCATTGAAACCCTCGTCGCCGGCGCTGACGCCGATGCGACCGCTGAAGGACCATTCGCTGACCCGGCCGAGCACGGCCCGGCGGGTCTCCCAGTCGTCCATGGGTGGCAGCGCGATGCCGCGTTCGATGGCGCAGCCGGCCAGCAGGACTGCGAGGCCCAGGCCGGCGGCGAGTCGCTGGCTCACGACTCAGCCCGGCTCCGACGGAAATGCGCGCTCGCGGATGTCCAACAGCAGCGGATCTTCGGGGTTCTCCCGTTCCGCCTCCTCGAGCACCTCGAGCGCCTCGTCCAGCCGCCCGAGCTTCCACAGCACCTCGACTATGTGCGCGGCGATCTCTGGATCGGGGAAATCCTGGTAGGCACGACGCAGTTCCTTCAGCGCCTGCTCGAGCTTGCCCTGGCGGTACAGCACCCAGCCCCAGCTGTCGATGATCGCCGGGCTGTCGGGATCCAGTTTCAGCGCCTTCTTGATGAGGCGCTGGGCCTCGTCGTACTCCGTCGTACGATCGGCCAGCGTGTAGCCGAGCGCATTCAGCGAGGTCGCGCTCTCCGGGAACTGCTCGACCGCCTGCCGGTACTGCGCGATTGCGTCGTCGAGCCGGCCCATCCGCAGCAGCAGCTCCGCCCGCCCGAGCAGCACGCCCTCCTCGTCCGGGCGGTAATTTCGCACCCGGTCGTATACCTCGAGCGCCTCGTCGTAGCGCTCGGCCGTTGCGAGGAGCTGTGCCTGGGCCTGCACCATTTCGACGGCGTAATTCGGATACGTGTCCGCGAACTTCTGCAGGTGCTCGAGCGCGGCTTCGGTGTCGCCTTCCTGCGAGATCAGGCCCGCGGCCCGGCGCTGCGATATGACGGCGTTCGAGCCGCTCGTCACCTGCGAGTAGAGCGCAATCGCCCGGTCGGCCTCCGAGCGCCGGTCGGCGATCCGGGCCAGGTAGTACAGCGCGTCCATCGTGTAACGGCCGGTCGCGAGCAGGTCCTCGAAGTCGTCCCAGGCCGCATCGAGGTTGTCGAGACGGAAGTTGATGATGGCCATCAGGCGCAGCGCGTCGCTGCGCGCCGGGTCTTCGAGCAGGATCTGGTTGACCTGGCTCAAAGCGTCGTCGTCCCGGCCGGCCGACAGGTACATGATCGCCAGCTCGAGCCGCGCCTCGGGGTCCGGGTGCGGGTCGTCGCCGACCATGCGGGCGGCGTAGTCGATTGCCTCGTCCTCCTTGCCCTGCAGCAGCAGCGCGCGCGAATACAGGAGCTTCGGTTTCACCCACTCCGGCTCGATCTCGATCGCCTGGTCCGCGCGGCGCGCGGCCTCCTCGCCGTCGCCCGCCTGCAGCGCCATCACAGCCGCCGCGTAATGGGCATAAGCGGATTTCGGATAGGGCTTGGCGAGCCGCCGCATCAGCTGGTCGGCCGCAATCTCGTCTTCCTGCGACAGGATCGGGATGAGGGAGATGAGCCGTTCCTCGGGTGGCTCCTCGCCGCGCTCGAGCAGCTCCCGGAAGCTCTTCTCCGCGTCGCGTATCTCGCCGAGGCGCAGCTGCAGCTGGCCCACGTACAGCATCGCCTCGTCGCTCTCCGGTTCGAGCTCGGCCCAGCGCTGCGCCGAGAGCAGCGCGTCCTCGTTGAAGCCGTAGGTGTAGCCGACGCGCGTGGCCTGGCGAGCGGTCTCCGCGTTGTCGCTGAGCTCGGCCGCCTTGCGGTATTCTTCGGCCGCGCGCTTGTACTGGAGGTCCTCCAGCGCAGCTTCTGCCTCGAGGAGGTGGGCCGCGACCGCCGCCGTATCTGCCGTATCCTGCGCCGACGCCGTCGGCGCGGCGATCAGCGACAGCAAGGCGGCCAGGGCCGGCCACATGAGCTTCCGGCCACTCAGGGTCAAGTACTCGGTCATCCTGATCTCGGTATCTGGGCTAGGTGGGGGAGACAGACAAGGAACTGGGCCATCAGTTCGCTTATGATACGCACAGTTTTTTTCCCGAGCACCCGAAATTCCTGATGCCGCTCAAGATTCTCGGCCTGAACCACAACACGGCGCCCGTCGAAATCCGTGAACGAATCGTGTTCGCGGGCGACACCGTTGCGCCTGCGCTCAGGCAGGTCGTGACCCTGGAGGACGTCGGCGAAGCAGTCATTCTGTCAACCTGCAACCGCACCGAATTCTACGTGGATGCCGGCACGGAGGGCCTGGACGCGCTGGCTAAGTGGCTGAAAACCGAGCAAAAGCTCGACGAAAATGCGCAGGCCGCGTTGTTCCGGCTCGAAAACGACGAGGCGATCCGCCACTTGTTCCGCGTCGCCTGCGGCCTCGACTCGATGGTGCTCGGCGAGCCGCAGGTGCTCGGCCAGCTGAAGGATGCCTACCGCGCGGCCGAGGAACAAGGCACGGTCGGCCGGGCGCTGACGCGGCTCTTTCACCACACGTTCTCTGTCGCCAAGAAGGTCCGCACCGACACGGAGATCGGGGCGAGCCCGGTTTCCGTCGCCTACGCAGCCGTCAGCCTGGCTACGCAGTTTTTCGCCGGGTTCG
>JAOUIH010000127.1 GCA_029884165.1 Gammaproteobacteria bacterium
CGGTGCTGGATACCAACCTGAAAGGCGTATTCCTGGTCGGGCAGGCGGCCGCCCGGGCAATGATCGACGCGAAGAAGCCCGGCTCGATCGTCAACATCGCGTCGATCCTCGGTCTGCGCGTCAGCAAGTCGCTGGCCTCCTATATCGCCGCCAAATCGGGCGTCATCAACCTGACCCGCGCGATGGCGCTCGAGCTCTCGCACTTCGGCATCCGCGTCAATGCGCTGGCGCCCGGTTACTTCGTGACCGAGATCAACGAGCGCCAGTTCCGGCATCCGGAGGCGCACGAGTTCGTCAGGAAACAGGTGCCGATGGGTCGCGTCGGGCAGCTCGCGGAGATCGGCGGGCCGCTGCTGCTGCTCGCCTCGGATGCCGGCAGCTACATGACCGGGAGCATACTGACCGTCGACGGCGGTCACGTCTGCAGCTCGCTGTAGGAGAGCCCTCGCGTTACCCGCGTTGCCGCGCTCAGCGCAGCTGTTCGGACAGCGCCGTCAGGAAATCGTACTCATCGATGACGTCCGTGCCGACGGGCTTCGGTTGCGCGCTCCACATCGCGACGACGACGTTCCTGTCCGGATGCACGTAGACGTATTGTCCGAAGATGCCGATGGCCGCGTACGCGCCCTGCGGCATGGGCCACCACATGTAGCCGTACTCGACGTGCTCGCCGTTCACGAGCTTGGGCGAACTCGCTGCGGCGACCCAGCCGTCCGGCAGGGTCGGTTTCCCGTCGATGACGCCCTCGTTCAACATGAACAGCCCGAAGCGGGCATAGTCGCGGAGTGTCGCGGAGAGCCCGCTGCCGCCGATCTCGAGCCCGTCCGCGGATTCGAGCCACCAGGTCGCGGCGGTCTCCATGCCAAAGGGGATCCAGATCTTCTCGGCGAGATACTCCGCAACCGGCTTGCCGGTTGCGGCCGCGACCAGCGCGCCGACGACCTGCGTTTCGCCGGTGCTGTAGTTCCAGCGCGTGCCCGGTTCCGCGGCGCGGCCGAGGCCCGCCATCAGCTTCAGTATCGAACCGGGTTGCCCCGAGATCTGCGCCTCGAGCATCGCGCGGCGGTCCGAGGCCGGGTCGGTGTAGGTCTCGTTCCACTCGACGCCGGAGGCCATCTGCAGGAGGTTCCTCACGCTGACGCCGTCGTAGGCGCTGCCCTCGAACTGCGGCAGGTAGTCTGTCAGCGGGTCGTCGATCGACTGGATGTGGCCATCGCGGATCGCCATGCCGACCAGGGTCGCGGTAATCGACTTGACGACCGACATCGACATCCAGCGTGTATCGCGCGTATTTCCCAGCAGGTAGCGCTCGAAGGCGACCTCGCCGTCCTTGACGACCAGCAGTCCGGCGACACGGTTCAGCGCGAGGTAGTCGTACAGGTCGAAGCGGCGGCCGCGCGATTCGAATTCGAAATTCTGCAGCTGCTCCTTGCGGGCTGGCAGCGGATAGACACGACCGCCGGCCGGGACGACACGCGTAGGGAACAGCCGGTCGATATTGCGGAACGTGTTGACCTGCAGGTCCGGGTAGAGCGCGCCGTCATAGACCTGCCGGACCGTGCCGATCGGCTCCGCGGCGTGCGGGTTCGGCGGGGCGTCCTGGGCGGCAGCGCCGAAAGCGACCAGTCCCAGTGCGGCGGCGGGCAAGAGCGGTGGCGTGTGGCGGGGCATGTATCGATCCTTGCGATGGTTTCGAGCGGCCCATGATAGTGCATCGGCGTGACCGGCCCGCAGCGGGCCCGGCGCCCGACCGGCTTGCCGGGGCGGGAGCGCCCGCGTATACTCACTTGCTTGCTGACAACAAGTATCTTGAATGCTCAGCAAGCCCCCGGTTTCGAGATTTCCGGACTGTCAAAGGCCCACATGCCCGCAGAAGCCGAGCGCGCCTCGAGCGCAACGACGTCGCTGACCCAGGCCGAGCGCACCGCGCTGTCGGACCGGGCGATGATCGAGGCCGCGAAGGAACTGCTGCTCGAGCGCGGCATCGAGAAGACGACGCTCGCGGCCATCGGCGAGCGAGCCGGTTACAGCCGCGGCCTGGCCAGCTACCGCTACGGCACCAAGGCAGGCCTCTTCGACGCAGTTTGCCGCTCGATCGCGCGTAGCTGGCTCGACGTCCTCAACGAGCGGGTCGGCGTACAGACCGGCACGGAGGCGATGTGTACGGCCCTCGACTCGTTTTTCGAATTCGTCAGCCGGCACCCGCAGGATGCGCAGGTTCTCCAGATACTCTACGGCGCCGCAGCCAGCCCGGAGGCCGAATACCGGCAGACATCGGCGGATATACACCAGCGCCAGCTCGACGACGTTGCCGCGTGGGTGCGCGCGGGTATAGACGAAGGCAGCATACGTCCGGACGTCGATCCGCGCAGCGTGGCAACCCATTACATCGCTTACATCTCCGGCATGACCTATCTCTGGCTGATCAGCCCGGAGTCGGTCGACTTTCAGAAGGCCAACGACGACATGAAGCGGCACCTCCGGGTGTCGCTGCGGATTCAGTGAGCGCCCACTAACATCAATCACCGGGAACCACACCATGACAGACGCATACATCTTCGATCACGTCCGCAGCCCGCGCGGCCGCGGGCGCGCGAACGGCTCCCTGCACGAGGTGACGCCCGTCGCGCTCCTGACCCAGGTACTCGAAGCAATCCGCGACCGGAACGGGCTCGATACGAGCCGGCTCGACGACGTCGTCATGGGTTGTGTATCGCCGGTCGGCGAGCAGGGGGCGTGCATCGCGCGGACCGCCGTCCTCAACGCGAACTACGCGGAAAACGTTCCGGGCAAGCAGCTTAACCGTTTCTGCGCGTCCGGCCTCGAAGCCGTCAATACCGCTGCCGCGCAGGTGATGTCCGGCCAGTCCGACCTCACGATCGGCGGCGGCGTCGAGTGCATGTCGCGCGTGCCGATGGGTTCCGACTCGGGCGCGATGCACGCGGACCCGGCGGTCGCGACCAGGATCTACTTCGTGCCGCAGGGTATCGGCGCCGACCTGATTGCGACCCTGGAGGGATTCACGCGCGACGACGTCGACGCTTACGCGGCGGAAAGTCAGAAGCGTGCGGCCAATGCCTGGGAACAGGGCTGGTTCGCGCGCTCGGTCGTGCCGATCCGCGACCAGCTCGGGAGCACGTTGCTGGATCGCGACGAACACCTGCGACCGGGAACGACGGTGCAGGATCTCGCGGAGCTGAAGCCCGCGTTCGAGGTGCCCGGCCAGCAGGCGGGCTTCGACGCGGTGGCGCTGCAGAAGTACCCGCAGGTCGAGTCCATCAGGCACGTGCACACGGCCGGCAACTCAAGCGGCATCGTCGACGGCGCAGCAGCCGTGCTGATCGGGACCCGGGAGTCCGGCAAGGCGCTCGGGCTGACGCCGCGCGCGCGCATCCGCGGCTTTGCGTCGATAGGCACGGACCCGACGATCATGCTGACGGGGCCGGCCCCGTCGGCGGAAAAGGTACTGAAGCGCTGCGGCATGACGGCGCAGGACATCGACCTGTTCGAGCTGAATGAAGCGTTCGCATCAGTCGTCATGCTGTTCATGCGGCGGCTCGACGTCCCGCACGAGCGGATCAACGTCAACGGTGGAGCAATCGCGCTGGGCCATCCGCTCGGGGCAACCGGGGCGATGATCCTCGGCACCGTCCTGGACGAGCTGGAGCGTCGCGACGCCAACACGGCGCTCGTGAACCTTTGCGTCGGCGGCGGCATGGGCACTGCGACCATCATCGAGCGCGTGTAACGGCGCGGCCAATCGACGAATAACCGGAAAGCGAGAACGATGAAGACAATCGACTACACGGTGGGCGGAGACGGCGTCGCGATCCTGACGATCGACGTCAAGGACAAACCGATGAACGTGCTGACGCCGGACTTCCTGGCGGACATTGCGGCGGTCGCCGACCGGCTGGGCGCCGACGCCAAGCTCAAGGGTGCGGTCATCACGTCCGGCAAGAGTTCGTTCATGGCCGGCGCCGACCTGAAGCAGATCGTCGACAGCTTCGACGAGGAGCGTGACGTTGCACAGGTCTATGGCTGGTGCCGGACGCTGCAGCAGGCGCTGCGCCGGCTCGAGACCTGCGGCAAGCCCATCGCCGCCGCGATCAACGGCACGGCCCTGGGCGGCGGCCTCGAGGTCTGCCTGGCCTGCCATTACCGGGTGGTCGGCGACAACCCGAAGACACGGCTGGGCCAGCCCGAGGTCTCGATCGGCCTGATACCCGGGGCCGGCGCAACCCAGCGGCTGCCGCGGCTGATCGGGATCGAGCGTGCGCTGCGGCTGATGACCGAGGGCAGGCACCTGCGGCCCGCCGAGGCGCTGGAGGCCGGTATTGTCGACCAACTGGTCCCGGAGGGGCAGGAGGTCGAGGCGGCCCGCGCATGGGTGCTGGAACGCGGCGTCGCCGTGCAGCCCTGGGACCAGAAGGGCTTCAAGGTGCCCGGCGGTGCCGGCCTGATGCACCCGGCCGCGGTGCAGACTTTTGTCGTCGGCTCGGCGCTGCTGCAGAAGATGACCAACCACAACTACCCGGCGCCACTTGCGATCATGTCCGCAGTGTACGAGGGGACGGTCCTGCCGATCGACAAGGCGCTGGACCTCGAAAGCAAGTACTTCACCAGGATGCTGATGAGCACGGTTGCGCGCAACATGATCCGCACGCTGTTCCTCAACAAGGGAGCGGCCGACAAGCTCGTGCGGCGCCCGAAGTCGCCGGCGCGGCGCCCGGTGCAGAAACTCGGCATCCTCGGCGCCGGCATGATGGGTGCGGGCATCGCCTACGTATCGGCGCAGGCCGGGATGCAGGTCGTGCTGCTCGATACCGGTCTGGACAAGGCCGAGCACGGCAAGGACTACTCGAGGAAGCTCCTGCAGGAGCGCGTCGACAAGGGACGCATGGGCGCGGACGATGCACGCGCCGTGCTCGATCGAATTGCGACGACCACCGACTACGCGGAACTCGCGGGCTGCGAGCTGGTGATCGAGGCGGTCTTCGAGGATCGCGGCATCAAGGCCGGCGTCACCGGCAAAGCGGAGGCGGCGATCGGGGCGGACGCGATCTTCGCGTCGAACACCTCGACGCTGCCAATCACCAGTCTCGCGCAGGCGTCCGCACGTCCGGAACAGTTCATCGGCATTCATTTCTTCTCGCCGGTGGACAAGATGCCGCTGGTCGAAGTGATCGTCGGCGAGCAGACGGGCGAGGTCGCGATCGCACAGGCGCTCGATTACATCCAGCAGATCGGCAAGACGCCGATCGTCGTCAACGATAGCCGCGGTTTCTATACCAGCCGCGTATTCGGCACGTACAGCCGCGAAGGCATAACGCTGCTGGCCGAGGGCGTGAACCCGGCGCTGATCGAAAACGTCGCAAAGCACGCGGGCATGCCGGTCGGTCCGCTCGCCGTCACGGACGAGGTATCGCTGGAGCTGAGCTACCACGTGATGCGCCAGACGCGAAAGGATCTCGGCGACGCCTACAGGCCATCGGCCGCAGACGCGGTCGTGACGCGCTTCGTCGAGGAGTTCGACCGGCGCGGCAAGCGCTTCGGCAAGGGCTTCTACGACTACCCCGAGGGCGCGAAGAAACATCTCTGGCCGGGCCTCGCCGAGCACTACCCGCTGGCCGCCGAACAGCCGGCCCCGGACGAAGTCAGGAAGCGACTCCTGTACGTTCAGGCTCTCGAAACGGTGCGCTGCATGGAGGAGGGCGTGCTGACCCACCCGGCGGACGCCGACATAGGCTCCGTGTTCGGCTGGGGCTTCCCACCCTACACCGGCGGCACGCTCTCGTTCATCGAGACCGTCGGGCTCGCCGAGTTCGTCCGCGAGGCGGACAGGCTCGCCAGGGCCTATGGCGAACGTTTCGCCGTGCCGAAAACCCTGCGCGGGATGGCGGAGCGCGGCGAGACTTTCTACGGCAACCAGCGCAAGGCGGAGCAGCGCTCCGCGGCATGAGGAACCTGTATGTCTGACTACGAAACGGTTCGCTACGCCCAGGACGACCGGGTCGCGATCATCACGATCAACCGGCCGGAGGCGATGAATTCGTTCAACACGGAACTCCGCCGCGACCTGCTGGCAGCGTTCCGGCGGGCCGCGGGGGACGAGTCGGTGCGCGCCGTCGTGCTGACCGGCGAGGGGCGCTCGTTCAGTGCCGGCGCCGACCTGAAGGGCAGCCTGTCCACGACCCGGCCGGTGAAGCAGCAGCTGCAGGAAGAATACCGGCCGGTCTTCGAGTGCATCGCGACGATGCGCCAGCCGGTGATCGCTGCCGTCGGCGGCTCGGCGGCCGGCATCGGCATGTCCTACGCGCTCGCCTGCGACCTGGTCATCATGGGCGACAGTGCGTTCATGCTGTCGCCTTTCACAACGATTTCGCTGGTTCCCGACGGCGGCCTCAACTGGCTGCTCGTGCACCAGCTAGGATACCGGCGCGCGTTCCAGCTGAGCGTCGAGGCCGAGCGGATCCCGGCGGCGCGCTGTGTCGAGTTGGGGCTCGCGAACCGGGCCGTGCCGGCAGACCGGCTGCTCGACGAGGCGCTGGCCTGGGCGAAGTCGCTGGCCGAGCGCGCGCCGCTGTCTATCGCCGCGACCAAGCGGGCCATGCGGCACGCCGCCAGCGGTTCCTGGGCCAGCACGTTCGATGTCGAGGCGCCGCTGCAGGACGGGCTGAAGAACAGCGAGGACTGCGCGGAGGGTGTGGCCGCATTTTTCGAAAAGCGCAAACCGGATTTCAAGGGCCGGTGAGTCGCGGGAAAGGGCTTATGAAAAGACGAATATTCGACGAAGAGCACGAGATGTTCCGGGACTCGGTCCGGAGCTTCATGCAGAACGAGATCCGGCCGCACAGCGAGCGCTGGGAACGGGAAGGCATCGTCGATCGCGAGGCCTTCCTCAAGGCCGGCGAGATGGGCTTCCTGCTCATGTGGGCCGACGAGAAGTACGGCGGTGCCGGGGTCGAGGACTTCCGCTACGAACAGGTCCTGATCGAGGAGAACGCCTGGCACGGCGATGCCGGCTTCTTCATCACGCTGCACAGCCGGCTGGTCGGTCCGTACATCGGCGAACTGGGAACCGAGGAACAAAAGCAGCGCTGGCTGCCGAAATGCATCACGGGCGAATACATCCTCGCCGTGGCGATGTCGGAGCCGGGCGCGGGCAGCGACGTCGCCGGCATCCGCACGCGAGCAGAGGACCGCGGCGACCATTACCTGCTGAACGGCTCGAAGACCTATATATCGAATGGCATCAACGCGGATCTCGTCGTCGTTGCAGCGCGGACCGACCCGGAAAACCCCTACGGTCTCAGCCTGCTCGTGGTCGAGCGCGGGATGGAAGGCTTCGAGCGCGGCCGGAACCTCGACAAGATGGGACTGAAGAGCCAGGACACGGCGGAGCTGTTCTTCAACAACGTCAAGGTGCCGAAAGAGAACCTGCTCGGCGAGTTCAACCGTGGCTTCTATCACCTCATGCACTTTCTCGCGGAAGAGCGCCTGCTCGGGTCTATCGGCTATCTCGCTGCGTCCGATGCTGCGTTTTCGCTGACGATGGATTACGTTACCGAGCGGAAGGCTTTCGGCAAGCGCATCGCGGATTTCCAGAATACGCGCTTCAAGATGGCGGACATGCGTACGGAGATCGACGTCGGGCAGGCTTTCATCGACCAGTGCGTGATCGAGCACAATCTCGGTACGCTCACGCCCGAGAATGCCGCGAAGGCCAAGCTCTACACGAGTGAGCTCGAGTGCCGCGTGATGGACGAGTGCGTCCAGCTGCACGGCGGGGCCGGCTACATGACGGAGTACCCGATTTGCCGCATGTTCCTGAATGCGCGAGTGTCCCGGATCTATGCCGGCAGCTCCGAGATCATGCGCGAGATCATCGCACGGTCTGTCGGGCTCGATCCGCGCAGAAAGGACAGCGACAAGCGGGCCGGACGGCGGGCAAGCGCCGCCTGAACGGGCATTCGCCAGGCGACATGAACAGGTACGAGCGATGAAAACGGCATTTGTGGGTCTCGGCGTGATGGGCTACCCGATGGCCGGCTACCTGGCCCGCGCAGGGCACGAGGTGACTGTCTACAACCGCACGCGTTCCAAAGCGGAAGCCTGGTGCGCCGCCAACGGCGGCCGGCTGGCCGCGACGCCGCATGCTGCGGCCAAGGGTGCGGAAATCGTGTTTTCCTGCGTCGGCAACGACAATGACGTCCGCGAGGTGCTGCTTGGCGACGAGGGCGTGCTGAAAGGCATCCCGGCCGGAGGTCTCATCGTCGACCATACGACGGCGTCGGCGAAGGTCGCGCGCGAGGTTTACGATGCGGCCAGGAAGCGCAACGTCGATTTCCTCGATGCGCCATTGTCGGGCGGCCAGGCCGGGGCAGAGTCCGGACAGCTGACGATCATGGTCGGCGGCGACCTGCCCGTTTTCGAACGGGCGCTGCCGGTCATGAACAGCTACGCAAAGGCATGCACGCGCATTGGCGGCGTCGGCGATG
>JAOUIH010000288.1 GCA_029884165.1 Gammaproteobacteria bacterium
ACCGATCTCGACAACCTGAGTGGCATCGGTCTCGGTGTCATCGTCTATGCGAACCTCCCAATCCTGTGGATCTTCGGGTACCAGGCGATGCGGGCTTACAAGGACTACCTGGCGCGTCTGAAAGACGGACGCATGGGGCCCGATCATCCGGCACCGAGAATAGAGGACCTGCTGAGCGGGCGTGACGTAGCCCCCCGGGACTGAGCCGGCACCTTGAATTGAACAGGCTGGCAGCCTGTCGGACTCAGGGCATCGTGGCGAGGCGCGTGGGAATCGAGGACAGACTTGCGATCGTCCGAAGCGAATAGTTGCGGCTATTTAACGAGGACGAACGGAAACATGGGCCGATTCCCATCCGGCGCAGCAAATGTCCCTCAGTCCGGCACCTGCTTAGTCCGGTTTGCGGCGCTGCCGGTCGGCGACGCGCTGCACCGAATCTAGAACCTTGTCGAGCCGCTCCTTGGCCTGCGCGGTGATACCGCCGCGGCGATACTCGTCGACGATGTAGGACTCGACGCCGGCGAGCATGCCATCGATGTCCTTACCATCGAGATTCCCGGTATCGTGACCAGGAAACACACGCTCGGCCGCGCCGAACAGGTTGATCCAGCGCTCGCTCTTCTTGCCCGCCCTGAGCAATTCGTAGAACTCGGTGCCCGGCCGCTCGCCGCCCTTCAACAGGCTGATCAGCCCGACCGCAAGCGACACGGGGACCAGCACCAGGTCGCGCAGTCCGTCGGCAAGCAGCTTGATCTGCAGCGCGGCGATGTCGCGTATCAGCGTCCAGCGGTCCGGCCCCGTCGGTTCGATGGTCTCGTTCTCGTTCATGGACCAATACTATGCCCGTCCAAGTGCCCGGCGCCACCATGCTAGTATTGGCGCCTTCCTGACAAGCACTGACAGGCGATCCATGCCTCGCTTCGATTCGTCTCCGCAGTACGCGCACGGTACTCCCGACACGGCAGGCGTCCTGGTGGTCAACCTCGGCACGCCGGACGAACCCACGACCGCCGCCGTGCGACGCTACCTCCGCCAGTTCCTGTCGGATCCCCGCGTCGTCGAGATCCCGCGACCGATATGGATGATCATCCTGTACGGTTTCATCCTGCCGTTCCGCCCGGCACGCTCCGCGGCGGCGTATCGGAAGATCTGGACCGACAGCGGAGCACCGCTCCTGCTTCATTCGAGCGCAACAACCGACAGTCTGCGGCAGCGGCTTTCGGCCCGCGGCCTCGAACGCGTGAACGTCCGGCTCGCAATGTCCTACGGCGAGCCCTCCATCGACACTGCGTTGCATGCTCTTTGGACAGAAGGGGCGCGGCGCATACTCGTTCTGCCGCTGTATCCGCAGTACTCGGCGACGACGACGGCTTCCGTATTCGACGCAGTCACGGGAGCGCTCCGCAAACGGCGCTGGGTGCCCGCGTTTCGCTTCGTCAGCCAGTATCACGACGAAGCCGGCTACATCGCCGCATTGGCCGCCAGCATCCGCGATCACTGGGCGACCGCCGGCCGCGGGCAGAGGCTGATGTTTTCGTTTCACGGAATTCCCCGGCGTTCCTTCCTGAGCGGCGATCCGTATCACTGCCAGTGCCAGAAAACGGCCCGGCTGGTCGCAGAGGAACTGGAGCTCGGCCCGGACCAGTGGTTCGTCACTTTCCAGTCGCGTCTCGGCAAGGCCGAATGGCTGCGACCCTATACCGATGAGACACTGCGGCAGTGGGGGTCGGCGGGCGTCGGCGACATCGACGTCGTCTGCCCCGGGTTTGCGGCCGATTGCCTCGAGACACTGGAAGAAATCGCAATCCAGAACGCTGGGATTTATGCGGAGGCGGGCGGCGGGGCTCTGCGATACATAGCGGCATTGAACGCCCGTGAAGACCATGTCGATTTTCTCGCCGGGCTGGTCGAGCGCAATCTCAGCGGCTGGCCGGAGGCAAGTCCCGGTGCAGGCGATGCCGAGGAGCGCTCGAAAAGTGCCGCGCGCGCACGCGCGATGGGCGCGGCAAGCTGAGTCCTCAACCGTGCTCGGACGTTTCCTGGAATTCAGCGTGCATGCGGCGGATATCCTGGAATCGCTGGCATTCTACAAGTCGCTGGGATTTACCGAGCTGCAGATCGGCGACGTCTGGCCACACAAGTACGCTGTCGTGACGGACGGCGACATC
>JAOUIH010000128.1 GCA_029884165.1 Gammaproteobacteria bacterium
GGTCAATATCATCCAGGCAGGCGCCAATTATGGCTGGCCAGTGATCACCTACGGCAAGGAATACAGCGGTGACCCCGTGGGCGACGGCCTGACCGGGCGCGAAGGACTGGAGCAGCCAGTGCATTACTACGTCCCGTCGATAGCTCCGTCGGGAATGTTGTTTTATTCCGGCGAGCTGTTCCCGGGCTGGCGCAGTAACCTCTTTATCGGCGCGCTTGCCAAGACGCACCTGAATCGGCTGGAGCTCGACGGCGACCGGGTCGTCAACGAAGAGAGGCTGCTGGAGGATCGCGGCTGGCGGGTGAGGGCGCTCGCCGAGGGGCCGGAGGGGGCAATCTATATCGCGACCGACGACGGCTACGTGCGCCGACTGGTGCCGGCAGGTGCCCTGCGATGAGCGCCGGGCCGGACACGCTGCAGGGTCGAGTCGTCTTGTTGACCGGGGCCTCCCAGGGTATAGGCGCGGCCAGCGCGCGGATACTCGCTGCTCGCGGCGCGGCGATTGTTGGCCATCATCGTGGCGCCGCCGAGCGCGAAGACCTCGTTGGCGTGTTGGGGGAGGAGGATGGCCAGCGGCGAAGGTACGTAGCAGGCGATTACCTCGACGATAAGCAGGTCGACGGAATCTGGGAACAGGCGGTTGCATGGCAGGGGCATGTCGACGTCCTGGTGCTGAACGCGGCGATGATGCACCCTGCAGGCGGCGTCGACGACGACCCGATCAGCTGGGATAATTCCTGGCAACAGCACTACCAGGTCAATGTACAGGCGCCGGCGCGCCTGATGCGCGCGGCGGTACGCCATTTTCGGGAACGCAGCGGCGGCGTCATCATTCTGATTTCGAGCTGGGTGGCGCAGCGCGGAGCCAGCAATCCGTCGATGCTGCCGTACGCGGCGTCAAAGGCAGCGATCAAGGCGGTGGCCCAGTCAATCGCGCGCAGCTATGCGGAACACGGCGTGCTGTGCTATATCATCGCGCCGGGCATCGTTCGCACACGCATGTCGACCGATTTCGCTGCACTGCAGGGCGGCGAGGACGCGGTTACCCGGACCCTCGCAATGAAGGAATGGGTGCCGCCGGCGGAGATCGGCGAGATCATCGCATTCCTGGCGACCGGTCAGGTCAGGCACCTGTCGGGCGCTACACTCGACGTCAACGGCGCTACCTACATCCGATGAGCGCCCGATACCGGGGGACGACATGGATCATGAGCCTGATCGCCGTGAAATTGCCGACCTGCTGGTCCGGTACTGCGTCTACCTGGACCGCATGGAACTCGATGCGCTTGCCGGCTTGTTCACGCCGGAGTGCCGTGTCGAGTACGGGCCGGACCAGCGTCTGCAGAGCGCCGGCGCCTGCGCACTGGCGGCATCGCTGCAGCGCATGTGGCGCTGGGCGCGGACGTCGCACCATCTATCCAACATAGTTGTCGAATTCGATGCCGCCGCGGCCGCCCGTGCGACGAGCTACGTGTTGGCCTGGCACCAACGTCCGGACGGGTCCACAGCAACAGTCTACGGGCAGTACCGCGACCGCCTGGTGCGGCGCGATGGGCGCTGGCTGATCGACGAGCGCCGCATGCTGATGAACGGCTGCGACGCGGGATTCAAGCTCGATCTCTATCCCGCCGAAAGACGACCGCCCCCGGACGGCTGGATCGCTCCGGACCTGGATCGCCGTTGATACCGTCGTTCAGCGGCCGATTACCGACTCCAGCGGCGGCCGGTCCCAGAAACGGGCGACGTCGTCCCTGAAACCCGTCATCTCGTAGCGGATCAGCGATATCGGTATCCTGCCCTTGGCCATGAACTCGTCATGGAACTCGCCAAGAACGAAGTTGTCGCCGAGTTGTCGCTTTCGATCCGCCAGCAGGCGCCACATCTCGAAGTTGCCGATGGTGTATTCCAGGCCATGGCCGGGCGCAGGGCGCAGATACGCGTATTTGCGGGCGACGTCCGGATCGAGCAGCGGGGTGACGCTCAGCCAGTACTCCGACGTTTCGTCCGCGGTCATCTCGTTCCACTGGTTGTATATGTCGCCGAGAGTCCTCGCTGCGCGCCAGATGCCGAACAGGTAGATCAACTCGCGAGTTCGCGGCCGCGATTCCAGCGCGCCTGCTTGCAGCGTAGCCTCCTCCAGGTACACGGCCCATCCTTGCCAGCGAGCGCCAAAATTGACCTTGCCGCGGATGGGATGCGAATTACTGGCCGCCATCAGCGCATCAAAGCGATGGCCGGGGATCACGGCGTGCACGTGGTCAGGGAACGGATCCCGGAACTGCACCTGCTCCCAATAGTTGGGCGGCGTCGCGCGGACGATCCACGGAACGTTGTAGCCCATCTCCTGCCAGTCCGTCGGGACGAAATCCGGAATGGAGATGAAACCCTCGTCGGCCAGGAAAGTCCGTACCAGCTCGTCGGTTGCGCCGAGACGTTCGTGGTACTCGTCCCGGGACCGCGACAACTCGATCTCCGGCAGCGCCCGGTTCCGATGCCGCTCGAGCGCATAGAAGCCCCACAGCCGGTCGAACTCACGCTGTGTCAGCTCCACCATTTGCTCCGACGTGTAGGGCAACAGCAGGCCATACTGGACGAACCAGTCCAGTGCGGCCTTGCCCACGCCGTTTTGGCCGTTCATCGTGGCCCGGCCGTCGATCAGCCAGGCATGGAATCGCCGCAGCGCATCGAGCGCCGGTTCTATGTCAGCGCGCAGCCCGGGCTGCGCGCCGGCCCGGCCCAGCAGGTCTTCATACCAACCGATCACACCGGCCGGCGGCGTCTCGCGGTAGGGATAACCGTTCTCCACGCCGTCGGACATTACGAGTGACCGGATCGCCAGGTCCGCGTAATCGACGGCAACGTCCGCCAGGTTGTCCCGCGCCGCCGCGAGGGCATCGGGGATGGCACGCAACTGGCTTTGCAGGATCGCCAGGTCCTCGCCGGCTACCGGTAGCTCGGTAAAGGCAATCTCGAGCAGTCCGGCGATGTAGAACAGCGGGTCCCGGGCCCACGGGCGGGTGACATCGAGGATGAATTGCTGCTGGTCGAGTTCGGCCCGGACGGTCAGGTAGTCGACCTGTTCGGACACGCTCCAGCGGGCCACCCCCATGTGCTGCATGCGTGCTTGCAGGTCGGCGATCTGGCGGCGCCGGGCGCCGATGGCTTCCGGCCCGAAGTCGGGCAGGCCGCGCGTCGCCTGCGGCTGCTTGATCTGCTGCAGCTCGGCGAATACGGCCAGCAGGTCTGTGTAGCTGCCGTCGCCGGCCGGCGGCCCGGCGCAGGCGATACCGGCGACCAGCGACACGGCGGCACTGCACGCCGCGAGCCAGTCGCCGTTGTGGTTCCGTCGAACTGCCGTTTGTCTTTCCATTTTTGATCCCCCGTATTTCGGGCCCGGCTCGGCTCGCTGGCCCTGGAACTTGACTTGAGGACGGCCGACGACGCACGATGACCGCACTGCGTACGAATGTTCGCATCTTACAACAAGTCCGTCGAGGCGGCGAATCCCGGTCCACGGAGGCATGACCATGTCACGCAATCTCCTTGCAGTCGTCCTGTTAGCGCTTGTCTGGACTGGGCAGCCGGCGCTCCCCCAGATCCACCTGGTGCCCGACCAGGTGCGGCGCGACGCCCTGGCTGCCGAATCCCGGATAGAGCGGATGCTCATGGTGCCCATGCGCGACGGTGTACGCCTGGCCACCCGGGTCTACATTCCGAAGGACAGCGAAGGCCCGTTCCCGGCCATCCTCTGGCGCTCGCCCTACGATTTCAGCGAGAAGATGGTGCCGAATCCGGACTATCCGGATGCAAACCTCAAGTTCGCGCTGGACGCGATACGCCATGGCTACGCGTTCGTGATGCAGAACGAGCGCGGCAAGTTCTACTCGGAAGGCGAATGGGAGATCCTCGGCCGGCCGCGAACCGACGGGCACGACACACTCTCCTGGATCGCCGACCAGCCGTGGTCGAATGGGAGAGTCGGGACCATCGGGTGCTCATCCACCGCTGAATGGATCATGGGGCTCGCTTCCAAACCGCATCCGGCACATCGGGCCGCTGTTCCTATGGCCGCAGGCGCCGGGATCGGACGTATGGGTCCTTACTACGAACAAGGTAATTTCTACCGCGGCGGAGCCGTGCAGCTCCCGATGGTTGCCTGGCTGTATGCCGAGCAAAACCTGTTAAGACCTGTGTTCCCCGCATCCTTGTCACGGGAGGAGCGAATCCGGGTGGCGCGCTACTATGATCTCGTACCGGACATGCCCGAGGTCGATTGGGTCGAAGCACTGAAGCACCTGCCGTTCGCCGAAGTGATCACGGCCGCAGGCGGCCCGGCCGGGATTTTCGATGAGATGATCCGGCGGAGCCCGGAACACGCCGACTGGTACCGTGGCGGGCTGTACCACGACGACGAGGACTTCACCGTGCCCGCGCTGTGGGTCAATTCCTGGTACGACCTTTCGGTCGGACCGAACATTGAACTCTTCAATCACGTGCGCGCCAGGGCCAGCGACACTTTCGTGCGTGACAACCAGTTCATGATCGTGGGACCTACCGAACATTGCCACATGTATCGCCTGCGAACGCCGCACGTGGTCGGCGATCGCGACATGGGAAATGTCGATATCGGCCTGGACTCGATCGTCTACGCCTTTTTCGATCGCTACCTGAAAGGCAACGACAATGGCTTCCGCGACCGGCAGCCGCCGGTGCGCTATTTCGTCATGGGGACCAACCAGTGGAAGACGGCGGATGAGTGGCCGCCGGCGGGTACCCGCCGCCTGTCGCTATTCCTGGGTAGCGGTTCGGGCGCCAACAGTCTAGATGACGATGGATCACTGTCGGCAACCCCCCAGCCGGCCACCGGCTCCGACGCATATGTTTACGACCCGGAGAATCCAGCTCCGTCCATTGGTGGCAATACATGTTGCCTCGGCAGTGCGCTCGAGCCGGGGTCCTTCGATCAGCGGCCGGTACATGCGCGCAGTGACGTCTTGGTTTATGTGAGTGATCCAATGGACCGTAATTTACAGGTCACAGGGCCTGTATACGTGACTCTATTTGTCTCCTCTGATGCGCCAGATACAGATTTCACAATCAAGCTCCTTGATATAGAGCCGAACGGGACCGCCTGGAATCTAGATGAGTCGATACAGCGTGCACGATTCCGGCGAGGCTACGATACACAGGCCTATCTCGAACCGGGAAGAGTTTACGAATTGCGAATCGGTCCTCTGAATACGAGTAATGGATTCCAAATCGGACATCGCGTCGGGCTGGAGGTATCCAGCAGCAGCTATCCGAGGTTCGAGAGAAACCTGAACACGGGGTCAGAGAATGCCTTTGAAACAAAGACACGGAAGGCCCGAAATTCCGTCCATTTCGGACCAGGCTACCGGTCCCGCGTAGAGTTGACGGTTCTCGATTGAGCCCACGGTCGCTGTTCCGCAACTGGTACGGTCTCAGTGCTTGCGATCTAAAGGGCCATGATCCCCATGAATTGACAAGAGAAATTCGTGACAAAACCGGTACTACTGGTCAACAAAAGAGTTCCAGCTCCAATCCGGACCGCGCTGCTTGAACTCGGGCAGGTGACCGAATACTCGGTTGAGTCGGAGGGTGATTTTCCCGATGCCGCTGTTGCGTTGGTTACCGGCGCGATGGACCCGGTAAGTTCAGACATGATATGCCGATTGCCAAGGTCGGTTGGCCTTATAGCGAACATTGGCGTGGGGACTGACAATATCGATCTCACGGCTGCAAAGGCCAGGGGGATTCAGGTTTCGAATACACCCGTCGTCACAGACGATACGGCCGACCTGGCAATGGGACTCGTGTTGATGACCAGCCGCCGTACGACCAATTATGAAAAGCTCCTTCGCGAGGGCCTTTGGGAGGAGAGTATGCATCCATCCTATTATGGCCGCTCGGTACACGGAAAGACGCTCGGCATTGTAGGGTTCGGTTCGATCGGGCAAGCACTTGCCCGCCGTGCAGCTGCGTTTTCAATGCGGCTTCTTTACCATGGGCCGCGCCGCAAGCGGGACGCCGAGCGTCAGGTAGGTGCGACATTTTGTCCAAATATAGGCGACTTATTCCGGCAATCCGATGTTGTTTCTTTGAATTGCCCCTCAAAGCCCGAAACGCGTCATATCGTAAATGCCAAATCCCTGCTGCAGTTTAAGCCGGGTGCGGTGTTGATAAATACCGGGCGTGGTCCACTGTTGGATGAAACAGCCGTAGTGCATGAATTGCTAGGCGGACGGCTGAGCGCCGTAGGTCTGGATGTGCACGAGCATGAGCCGCGCGTAAATCGCGAACTTCTGAAAATGCAAAACGTTACATTGCTGCCCCATATTGGAAGTTGGACAGTCGAGTGTCAGCAGGCGATGCGTCTGCGGCTGATTGATAACGTAAAGTCGTTTCTCAGGACAGGATTCCCACTAGATCGGGTTGAAGCCTGATGGGTCGCGCAAAGGCTGTCTTAAGGCAGCGATTTGCCGGGGATTCGCAATCGTCGGCAAGCCTGCAGGTCGAGGAAAGCCATTGGCAAGCGTAATCTCGATATGTTGATCGCAGCCCGGTCCTTTAATGTCCCGAGTCAAAACATTCTTCAAGTTCGAGAAATGCTGATCGGCTTAACCGCTGGGGACCATAGTCCGTGTTCGGTTCGCGGAGATTTAGTCAGGTATTGCGATGGAGCACCAGCGCGAGCCGATGCAGCTGCCCTATTAGAATAAGTTGCCAGGTTACCCGGATTATGCCTTCGACTCCGAGGATGGCGACCAACGGAGCGGTGATGTCGGCAGAAATACCGGATGGATCGAGCCAGGTCTGCTCGGCGAGCGCCAGCAGGTGCCGGTCTGGTGATGGCCTCCATTTGTGCCAGTGCCGGACTGCTTCGGGATCCGCCAGACGGGCCGCCCTTACGGGGACAAGAATTTCGTAATCTGGTCGACCTTCTGCTGCAGAACGTAACTGAGCGCTCCGGATTACGCACGCGGCGACTTGCGCCGGCGATATATCTCTGCCGGACCACAGTGCTTCACGGCGTTCATCAAACGGCCGTGCGAGTTCCCGGTCGACGGCCGGCATCCTCGTGTGAGGGTCGAGGACCGGGCCGTCCAGGGCCGGCCAGGCGGTCGCGACGGCACGGCTGGCGCGGCGCCCGCTGGTCCGGTGCACGATACCGCTGCCGTACGGCTCCCTGTTCTCGCCAAGTGCGATGCGAAGATCCGCGGAAGCGAAAGCGCAGCATGCCAGCAGCACCTCCATAATGCCGGCTGTCCCGAGTATCGCGGCGATTTTGGCGGCTGCCGGTTCGGCGGGACGTCGCGGGTCAAGCAAGAAATGATCGGCGAGTTGCAATGCAGCAGCTTGGGCCGGTGCAAACCCGTCGCGGGCCTCGCGACTGGATAACCTCGCAATGTGGTCTTCCGATAACCCGTCCTCGGTAGCTGCCGTGGTTCGCACGGCCGCGCAGAATTTGCACCCGCGCGTCTGCGCGCAATGCAACCGTACCGCTTCGATTACGGCGGGGGTCAGCGTCGTACGACCCCAGACCGCATTCTCGAGTGCGGTAAATCGCTCGAGTTCAGGGGGATCGGCAAAATCGAGCAGAGCCGCCGCACCTACTGGATCGCCACTGCCGGCCGGGAGTATGTTCATACGAGGCCCTCTATGTGCTCACTAGCAGGATTGGCGTGTACGGACCACGCCCACGAGAGTTTGATTAGGTTACCATGGCCCAGTCAGGCTGCGGCCTTCATAGAGCCAGGGGTTCGAATACAATGAGCAGACGGGACTTCCTGAGACACTTGAGTGCTACCGCCGTGAGCGGCAGTCTGATCGGCGCAAATCGAGCATCAACGGCCGGTGAGATGACGCAGACATCGATCGGATACTTCAACCCGCCGATCAACCCGTTGGAGGACAGGCTCGACAGGCCGTGGGAAATGACCGAAGCGGAATGGAGCGAAGTTCTCGGGCGAGTACGGCCGGGAAGGCGGCTCAAGCCTGCGCATTGGCCGAGGAGTACACGCTTCGCGGTCGCATTCTCATTCGACTGCGATCATGAAGTCGGCTCGCTCGCCAGCGGAAACTTCGCTCCCGGGCCATTGTCGTGGGGTCAGCGCGGCCGGCGCGTCGGTGTGCCACGCATTCTTGACATTCTTCGGCGTCACGATGTTCGCGCAACATTTTTCGTTCCCGCCGTAGTGGCCCTGATTGATCCTGACGAGACCCGCCGAATCGCCGGTGACGGACATGAAGTCGGCCTGCATGGCTGGATACACGCGAACAATTCAAAGCTAGAACGTGCAACCGAGCGAGACATTATGCTGCGTTCGCGCGAGATCCTCGAGAAGGTCTCGGGCCAGTCAGTTGCAGGCCACCGGTCCCCGAATTTCGACATGAGCCGATATACGG
>JAOUIH010000289.1 GCA_029884165.1 Gammaproteobacteria bacterium
CCGCAGAGGTCGTGATAGACCGGCCAGAAGGCATCGGGCACGGAGTAATTGAAGTGCACGCCGGCAATGGTCTGCATCGCCCTGCCGTAGCGGTACCCGAGGCCCCTGCGATACAGAGTCTTCATCTGGCCTATGTTCGATTTGCCGTAACGGGCCAGCGGGATCTTCTCGTCGTCCGGGATGACGCAGGGCATGCTGGTAACCCAGAGAAGTTCGTCGTCGAGTCCCGCGTAAGCGAACTGGTGTATGTCGCACAGGAAGCGGAGGGTTTCCCAGGTATTCGCAAATGCCGGCGTCACGAACTCCAGCAGCGCTTCTGAGAAATCAGTCGTGATGTACTTGTTGGTCAGCGCGGAGCCGAGCGCAGCGGGGTGCGAGCGGTTCGAGAGATTACCTTCGTCGTCGACCCGTAATGCCTCTTTCTCGATGCCTTTCAGGCCACCCCAAAGAACGTCTGAGGGCCCATTCGCCGCCAACGCTTTGAGCCGTTCTTCCAGTTTCTTGTCCAAGGGTCGATGTCTCCGACCGGAGCGGCGATTTGCGGACTATACAGCCGGGATCCGGCACTGCCAACGGCAAATAACCCGCCGGAATTGATTGGCAGCCACACGGCTATGGATCCTGCCTGCCGCCAGATTTCGCTCGTGCGATCGTGCGCTTCAGGTGCGTATCGCCTAGAATCAGTACAACGCAAACGGACACGCGATCATGGCCAATCACAATGCAGCGCTGAAGAACGGCACGGTTGCAACCGCCGGACTAATGCTGTTCTTGCTGGCCGAAGCGGCATTTGCGTTCCGCTGCGGTTCCCGCGTCGTCCAGGAGGGGATGCACCAGTGGGAAGTCGTCGAGATTTGCGGCGAACCGGTTTCCGTCCGTCACGTAGGGTTCGTCGTTCGGGCTTACGATCCGCGCCGGCATGACGGACGCGACAGCTACATTTACGCGAACGGATATCGCTACTACAACGAGGAGATCGAAGTCGTCGAGATGATCTTCAACTTCGGGCCGCGCAAGCTGATACGCAAGCTAAAGTTCGAGGGCGGTATCCTGACGTCGATTCGCACGATGGGTTACGGGTACGTCGAGAAAGACGAGCAATAGTTTGCCGACCAAGTCACAATTCGGGGACAGCTTCCGTACTATCATCCGCGGTAATTTAGGCACTGGTCCCTTGGAGTACCTGTAGTCATGAGCGAGTCAAAGATGAGGCGAGTACGCGACCGTTCCAGTGGCCCAGCCACACTTATCAGCGAAGGCTGCAAGATCACGGGGACGATCTCCGGGGCCGGCGACTTCATGATCAATGGGGAGATCGACGGGGACTGCGACCTGCAGGGTTCCGTTACGCTGGCGCCGAATGGCCTCTGGAAGGGCAGCATCCGTGCAAGCAACGTCATCGTTGCGGGCACGGTTGAAGGAGACATCGAGGCGGCCGGGAGTGTCGAGATCAGTAACTCGGCCAGGATCAATGGCACTGTCACGGGCGAATCGATCGCAGTCGCCGAGGGTGCCGTCGTGCAGGGCCAGATGAAGACCACCGGTCGAGCCGACCCGACCCAGTTCACCGAAAGGCGCCGCGGCTGAGATTCGGCCCGGGGCCGTCGGCGGCGACCCCGGGGCGCTGCGGCCCGGCCCCATTCCGGCTGGAATAGCCGGCCCAGCCTGGCCGCCCTCCCCTGAGCGGTACTACCACCCATTTTTCGGGGTAAAACCCCCCCATTCGGCCAGTTTTGCCCAGTCGCCCTAGAATGGCGCATGGGCGGTGCTACACTAGCGCGAAACCAGGCAAGGTCCGGTCCGGCCAGGGACGACCGACGAGGGCCTCGCGGTCGGATTCAATAAGAACAACAATCGGGGACCGAGGAGCAGCGGCGCGCGGAACAGGGAGAATTGAATCTGCGCTGGCCGGCGGTGTCGAAACAGGCATGAGAGCGACCAGTTTTCCCAGGTACTTGGCAATTACCGTGGTTCTTTCCGCGGTGATCGCTACCGCCATGTTGTCGGTCTTCTACGCCCAGTACCGATGGCTCGCCGGAGCGCTGGTCGAAAGCAGCGGCGAACATTACGCGGCGAGTATCGCCGTGGGCTTCGAGCGCCGTGAACTCGGTCGGCTTCAGCGCATCGCCGATTCGATAATTCTGCACAACATTCTCACTGAC